>JAJRQV010000063.1 GCA_024280035.1 Campylobacterales bacterium | reverse complement strand
TGAGTTGGATGATTTTTTTAGCTCTGTTGTATCAATGATTTTAAAACTTGTTGTATCAAATTTTGTACCATGAATAGTTTCAAGGGTTGTTTTATTGAGTGTTATTTTTTTATTTTCATAATCAAAATTATAGACCATTTTATGTTTTTATCATCTGTTGTTCTAATTTTATAAAAGCTAAGAGGAAGGTATTGCCCATCCATAATTTTGCCTTTTGAGATATAAGTTTCAACTCTATTGCTGGTTAAAGTTGCTGCTGTTCCTGTCATTTTGGCAATGAGCTTTATTTCATAAAAATTAGCATCTTCTTTTAAACTAATATCAGCAATTCCAACCTTTCCAAACATACCAACATTGACATCGTAGCGTGTAGTAAACTCTTGTGCCATTAAAGAGCTTGTAATGAGTAGAGCTGTTAAAATAAGTTTCATAAGAATCTCCTTTATGCCTCTTTATTGAAGCTTATTATAAGTGTAATAAATAAAAGTGTGTAAATTGTGCTAAGAGAAGTCTAATGTCTTTGATGTACTCTATCATAGGTTTTATTGAGTTTAGCTATAATTTCATTATGAAATATATATTTATGATTTTTATACTTTTTGCTTTTAGTGCTTGTCAACTTTTTGAGGACTCTAAAGAACTCCAAGATAAGAAACAAGAGCTTGCCTTAAAAACACTTCAAGCCCAACAAGATAAAGATTTAGCAAGCCTAGAAATGCAAAAATCATTAGCAATAATTGAAAAAGAGAAGATGTTAGAACTTCAAAAACTTCAAAATGAGATTAAGGTACAAGAGTTAAGCACCAATTCAGAAGCATAACTTGAGTTAATTAAACAAAAAGTTACCCTTCAAAAAAGTAATAATGATTTAGACTTTCAAAAGTATCTTTTAATGTTTTTAGCACTTTTACTTATTGTAATTTCAGGTTTTATTTTTTATTATTTTAAGAAAAAAAGAGAAAATGAATTACGTGCTTATGAAGATAATCTAAAAAAATATTTTTATCATAGAGAAAATGAGGCAAGACTCAAAATAGCCGATAAGATTTTAGATACCTTAAAAGGTGGAGACTTAAGCCAAGAAAATGAGCAAAAGCTTATTAATGCTTTCGCCAAAGACCAGCATGATTATGAAGATGATGCTGAAATAGTAGAGGTGCTAGAGCACAAGGAAAACAATGACATTTAATGATTTTAATTTAAGTAATACCATTTTAGAAGGTATTAAAGATGCAGGGTACACAGTGCCTACACCGGTTCAAGAAGCAACAATCCCCATAGCCTTAAAGGGTAAGGATATCCTAGCTTCAGCTAAGACAGGAACAGGAAAAACAGCAAGTTTCTTATTACCTATAATTGAAAAACTTATTCTTCAAGGTTCAGGATAAAATTTTCCTAACCCTCGTGGTTTAGTAATCGCACCTACACGTGAACTTGCTCGTCAAATTGGTGAGAGTTTCGAGGTTTATGCTAAACATACAGGTCTTCGCCATTTTGTTCTTGATGGAGGCGGAAAAATTCCTTCACAAATCAAACGTGTTCAAGAAGGTGTAGATGTTATTATTGCAACACCAGGGCGTCTTTTAGATCTTGATAAACTTAAAAAGATAAACCTTGCAAAGGTCCAAGTTTTAGTCCTTGATGAGGCAGATACTATCTTTGATATGGGTTTTATCCGTGATTTAGAAAATATTTTAAATCTGCTTCCTGAAAAATTTCAGACCATGCTTTTTTCAGCAACCTTTCCTGCAACTGTAAAACGTCTGAGTGAGCAACTGCTTAGAAGACCTGAACATATTACCGTGGACAGATTAGGAACAACTGCAGATGAGATTAAACAGGTTGTTTATGATGTGGATAAAGAGAAAAAGTCAGACCTTCTTTCGTATATGATTGGGGCACAAAACTGGCAACAGGTCTTAGTCTTCGCTCGTACTAAGGTCTTAGCACAAAAGATAGAACAAGATATGATTGAATCAGGGCTTACGGCAAGTTCAATTCATGGAGATAAGAAGCAGGGTGCACGAACGAAGGCACTGAATGCTTTTAAAGAGGGTAAGTTTAGAGTGCTTGTAGCAACAGATATTGCTGCTCGAGGGCTAGATATTGAAAATCTTCCTTATGTGATTAATTATGATATGCCTAAGCTTTCATCTGAATATATTCACCGTGTTGGAAGAACAGGACGTGCAGGTAAAAAAGGTTTAGCCATCTCTTTTGTTTCTCCTGATGAAGAGGGTATGTTGCAAAATATTGAGCAACTTCTTCGTACTAAAATTCCTAAACGTAGAATTCGCGGTTATGAGCCTGAAAAACGTGACATTGTGAAACGTCGTTTTGAGGGTAAAAAAGAGGAAATAAAAGGTGCTTTTGGGCATAAAAAGAAAAAAGCACCTGCTAAATCTAAAAAAACAAGTAAAAGGGGTGTCTCTGGACGCTCTATGCAAGACGCGGAAAATGCAAGAAATAAAAAGAGTGGAAAAGCTAATTGGAAGAAATGATTTACTCATGGTGCAGTCTTTTTTCTACAAAAGAAGAGTTTACTGCCTTGATTACACTGGTGGAGGATGCTTCACTTGATGAGCTGTTTATTGCTGAAATAAAAGAGACTGAAATTGCAGGTAAAAGTGTTGGTAAGGCTAAGGCAATAGGTTTTGGTTTTTCTAAGGATAAAGATGTTTTATACAAGCTAGAAAAAGTGTGTCAAAGTTTTTCATTGGATGAAGTGGATGATAAATATTTTGAGAGAAATGGTGATGAGTTTATACTTAAAGGGGTGGTTTACCCTGAGTCAGAAGTACAAGAAGAACTTTTAATTAATAAACTTTTATAAGAAATCTTAAAACTTTAAGATATACTTATAAACTTAAACATATTCAGTAATAAGTCTAGAAGGACAAAAAGATTCTAAAACTACCTAAAAGCATGGCTAATCTAAATACAGATGACATTGGCGATAATCTTCTTTATTATGATTACAGCATTAAGCACCTGTTAAAGCTTGATGCTAAGGGTGTAGATAAAGAATCTCCTGAATATCTAAGCTCATATCGCTCTTTTGAAGGGGCTGTTTATGAGAATTATCTTTATGAAAAACTCCTTATTTATGCCAAAGCACATCCTGAAATTGGTGATTTTGTTTTAAAATGTCCGCATGCGCATAAAACCAATAACTTTTCAAATGCACTTCATGTTAATGGAAAAGGTCAGATAGTCTATAAAACCCGCTCCATTGAGATTGGTGAGTTTGACGGTCTCTTTTTTACAGATAAGAAGATTATTTTTATAGAGATGACCTTAATTAAGTCAGTAACCAACTTAAAACGTCGTTTGCGAAAGAAAAAAGCACTTTTAGAAGTACTTTTTCCTAAGCATACCATTGAAGCCTTAATTATCTTAAATGAAGGGGTTAGTGGAAGTAAACAACTGCCTGATTACTGTACTGTTTGGTTAACTAAACCTTTTATTGCCGAAGATGTGTACAATTGGTTAAAGTCACACCCTCGAAGAAAACGTCAGCCTTTTATCCGCCCTGTTGCACCTAATCTTGTGAGTGATTCAAAATTGAAGGTCTTTCCTTTTAAATATTACAACTCTTTAGCATGGATGCTTCGTCGTTTGCGTTCAAAACCTAAGGCTGTCTTAAATATGGGCTTTTTAAAGACAGAAGTGTGTACCCGTTATATGGATCTTTTTACTAAGGTTTACCTTGGTTATATACATGGTTCTGAATTTTCTAAAATGTATCCTGATGTGCCTAATGTTACTGATAAGGTGGTTGTTTCTATTGAAAAAGACCATACAGGCGCTCTTCTACTCACATATTTTATGCAACATTCTAGAAAAAAACTGGATAATGTCATTATAAAAAATGAAAAAGCAAGCGTAGCTAAAAAAGACCCTTATGGCATCTCTGTAACTGAGGTGTATCATGTTTTACGTATTATGGATGATTCGTATGTTTTAAAAATTAAAGATATTCATGTTGTAGAAAAACTACTGCGCTCATTGGATATATAAGCTAAAGGTTTAGGGGAAGAGAATTAAGCCTTTGGCTCAGGGAAGGGTAAAAGGGACACTTCGCTAAGAGGGAAGAGTAAGAGTTTAAGTGCTGTTTAGTTTGAAACTGACAAACTCTATCAAGCATCAAGCATCAAGCATGCCTCAGCCTAAAACCCCTCCAATAACACATGCCAAATCATCTCTATCTCTTTATCATTTAAAAAAAGACTTGAACCCGTTTTAAAGAGCTCTTTAATGGCTTCAATTTTTATGGGTAAGGCGTGAATACACTGGGCATGCGCAGGTAAAAAGGCACGAATAAGAGTAATGTCTTGAATGATTTGTGTTTCACAAAAAAAACATTCCATCTCTTCATGCAAGCGCCCTTCAAATTTAAGTAATTTGATATAAGATTCAATAGCAATACGTTTTGGATTTTGAGTTTTCCAGATGGAAGATGCCTCTTCTAGCAGATTAAAATAAAAGGAATCAAGCTCTTCAGAATCTTGGAGGTGTTTACTAAACAGACCGGTGAATTGTTGCCAGATAAAAAGACGTGAACGCTCACTTATCCAAGTGAAACCCAAGTGCATAACATCACGCAATCGGGAAATAGAAGATTTCACAGAGGCTTCTGTTTCAAAGTCAATCTTAAAACCTAAATTTATCTGTCCATGACGTGCTCCATAAAAACGGTAAAGTGTATATAAGTTATGCTGTGTTAAAATTGTCACTATGACATCTTCATCACGCGACGGGGTGACTTTGATTATATACCCTTGCACTGAAACTCGCTTTATCTCTTAAGTTGAGCAGATTTTACACTCTTCCCGTAGAAATTATCCTTAATGCCTTATAATTTAAATAAGTTTTAACTTGATCTTTTGTACAATGAAAGACCTATTTTCTTAAATAGAATAAGTTTGTTTAATACAAGCTTAATTTTATGAAAAATTATAAAATTTGAAAGGGTTTAATTTGATTAACAGATTGACTTCATTTAAAGATAACTGTGGATTTGGTTTAGTTGCGAGTATTAATAATACGCCTTCCCATACTTATTTAGAAAATGCGATTACCGCACTTGAACGTATGATGCACCGTGGGGCTGTTGCAGCAGATGGTAAAACAGGTGATGGTTCTGGGCTTTTAATGTCTATGCCTAAAAAGTTTATGACGAAAAAAGCAGAAGAAGAGGGAATTGAACTTCCTGAACAATATGCTGTTACTATGGTTTTTACAAAAGATAAAAAACATTTAGACCTTATTGAGTCTATGTGTGAAAAGAATGACCTAAAAGTAATTTGGAATCGTGAAGTTCCTGTAGATACTGAAGCACTTGGGGAACAGGCATTAGAATCTTTACCTTTTATCTACCAAGTTTTTATTAAAGCAGACTCTTTAATGTCTACAAAACGTTTTGATGCGCTTTTGTACTTAACACGTAAAGAGAGTGAACATGCTTTAATTGATGATAAAGACTTTTATATCCCGTCTATGTCTTCTCGTGTTATTTCGTACAAGGGTCTTGTTATGCCTACGACGATTAAACAGTTTTATGTTGACCTTCAAGATGATGATTTTGAAATCTCTTTTTCTCTTTTTCACCAACGTTTTTCAACCAATACCCTTCCTCAATGGAAACTGGCACAGCCTTTTAGAGCAGTAGCACATAATGGTGAGATTAACTCTGTTGAGGCCAACTGTTTTAATGTTGAAGTAAAATCAGAATCTATTAAGTCTGAAGTGTTTTCAGATGATGAAATTAAAAGAATGTTACCCATCCTTCAAGAAGGCTCTTCAGATTCAGCTTCTGCGGATAACTTTTTTGAATTTTTACTGGCTAATGGAACGGACTTTTTTAAGGCAGCTCGTTCAGTTATTCCTGCACCCTGGCAAAATGCACCTCATATGGATGCGGAACTGCGTGCTTTTTATGAGTATAACTCAACTGTATTTGAAGCCTGGGATGGCCCAGCAGCATTCTCATTAACAGACGGTCGTTACATCGGTTGTGTTCTAGATAGAAATGGGCTTCGTCCTTCAAAATACATTATTACAAAAGATGGGATGTTATTAATCTCTTCGGAGTATGGTGTTTTAGATATTGATGAAGAGAACATTTTAGAGCGTAATCGTCTTCAATCAGGTGAGATGATTGGTCTTGACCTTAAGTACGGAAAAGTACTTAAAGATTCTGATATTAATGACTACCTTAAAGGGACAAACCCTTATATGAAGTGGTTAAATGAGAACATGATTTACCTTCAAGAACATGTTGATGCTCAGTATGTAAAGATGTGTGATTATGATAAAGATGAGTTAGTCCCTCGTCAACGTTTTTGTAATATTACGCAAGAGGTAATTGAACAAGTTATTGAGCCAATGATGAAAGATGGTAAAGAAGCGGTTGGTTCTATGGGTGATGATACGCCTATGGCAGCTTTTTCAGAAAAACAGCGCTCTTTTTCTGACTTTTTTAAACAAAAATTTGCTCAGGTGACTAATCCTCCCATTGATCCTATTCGTGAAAAAGTGGTAATGTCACTTAATACAGGTTTTGGTGAAGTTCATAATATCTTAGATGATGCTTCTTCTCATGCTTACCGCTTAAAGGCGATCTCACCTATTATTACAAAAGAGAAACTTGTTGTACTAAAATCTTTTGGCGAAGTGTCTAATGCACGTTATCAAGCCTGTTATAAAAATGGTGTTTTTTCTACAACTATTGAAGGTAATATGAAGGTTTCTCTTGACAATTTAGTGAAGAAAATTTCAGCTTCAGTAAGTAATGATGGTGTACGTATTGTTATTCTTTCAGATGAAGAATTTTCTAAAGACAAGGCAACTATTCCAATGCTTATGGTAGTAGGTCGTCTTAATCAAACTTTACTTCATAATGGGAATCGTCACTTAGTTTCTATTGTGGCACAAACAGGTGAGGTGATGGACTCTCACTCCGCAGCAGCAATGATTGCCTTTGGTGCTTCCGCTGTTTTCCCTTATCTTCTTTTTGCAACAGCCTTAGCACGTTTAGAGCAGAGTGTTGCTCTGAATATGGACTGTCATGATGCGATGAAAGCGGTTCATACGGCACTTAATGGTGGTCTTTTAAAAATTATGTCTAAGATGGGAATTGCTACGATTGCTTCGTACAGAAACTCAAGCCTTTTTGATACCCTTGGTTTAGGTAAAGAGATTACAGATGAATGTTTCAGCGATGCACAGTGTTTAATTCCGGGTCTTGGTTATGATGATATTGAACAACGTGTTCTTACTGCACATAAAGAAGCCTTTAACGAAGATGGTTTTAGATCAATCTTCCCTCTTACTATTGGCGGTTTTTATAAGTTCTACAATGGTGGAGAATATCATGACTTTGGTCCTGCTGTTATTCACTCTATTCATAAAACTGTAGAATCAGGTAAAACAGAAGACTTTGAAGAGTTAAAAGGTCTCATTAACAACCGTGGTCAGAAATTTATTCGTGACTTTATGGACATTAAGTCAGATAAAAAAGCCATTGACATCAAAGATGTTGAGCCTAAAGAAGAGATTTTTAAACGTCTTGCTTCTGCAGCAATGTCTTTAGGTTCTATCTCTCCTGAAGCCCATGAATGTATCGCTGAAGCGATGAATACCATGG
Organism: Campylobacterales bacterium; assembly: GCA_024280035.1. GTDB lineage: Bacteria > Campylobacterota > Campylobacteria > Campylobacterales > Sulfurimonadaceae. The sequence continues at coordinate 57,259 of JAJRQV010000063.1, read as the reverse complement.
GTGGTATGTCAAATTCAGGTGAGGGTGGTGAAGACAGTGAACGTTTTGGAACTATTAGAAACTCTAAGATTAAACAGGTGGCTTCAGGGCGTTTTGGTGTAACACCTGCTTACCTGCGTTCAGCTGAAGAAATTCAGATTAAAGTAGCCCAAGGAGCTAAACCAGGTGAGGGTGGTCAGCTTCCAGGGCATAAGGTTACCGCACTGATTGCTAAACTTCGTCATACCGTGGCAGGGGTAACACTAATTTCACCTCCTCCTCATCATGATATCTACTCAATTGAGGATTTAGCACAGCTTATTTATGACCTTAAACAGGTTAACCCTTCTGCAACAATCACAGTTAAACTTGTTTCAACAGCAGGAGTTGGTACCATTGCTGCGGGTGTTGCAAAAGCTTATGCAGATAAAATCATTATTTCTGGTGGAGATGGTGGAACAGGTGCTGCGCCTTTAAGTTCAATCAAATTTGCAGGTAATCCTTTTGAGTTAGGTCTTTCTGAAGCCCATAATGCTCTTAAGGTAAATAACCTTCGTGGGCAAGTTCATGTTCAAACTGATGGTGGTCTTAAAACAGGTTTAGATGTTGTTAAAGCAGCCTTATTGGGTGCTGAGTCTTATGCCTTTGGTACAGGTATTCTTACTATTGTTGGATGTAAAATGCTTCGTATCTGTCATGTAAATAAATGTTCAGTAGGTATTGCAACACAAAATGAGAAGTTAAGATCTGAGCATTATAAAGGTAGTGTGCAACACGTTATTAACTACTTTACTCTGCTTGCAGAAGATATTCGCGCTATTCTTGCGGGTATGGGTTATAAAACCATGCAAGAGATTATTGGACGTTCTGACTTACTGTCAAAAATTGAGGGTGAATTAGCTGATAAGTTTGATCTGTCTGAGGTGATGTATCATACCGAAGGTGTGGATACTTGTCAGGTGAAATCAAATGACCCATTTGATCCAAATGAGTTTGAAAAAGATGTGCTTAAAGAAGCAATGAATACGATTAAACATCCTGAGCAAAAAGTGACGATTGATAGAAAGGTTTCTAATCTCAACCGTTCGTTTGGTGCACGTATCTCAGGTGAGATTGCTCAATATTATGGTGATGCAGGTCTGGCTTCAGATACAATTAGAATTAATCTTGATGGGGTTGCTGGTCAATCTTTAGGTGCGTTTTTAATTAATGGTGTTTCACTGTATGTTAAGGGTGCGGCAAATGATTATATTGGTAAGGGAATGTTAGGGGGTAAAATTATTATTACCTCTTCTAAACAAGGTCCTGACTTTGCAGTAGGTGGAAATACTTGTCTTTACGGTGCAACAGGAGGTAAACTTTTTGCCTCAGGTGTAGTAGGTGAAAGATTTGGTGTTCGTAACTCAGGTGCCTTAGCTATTGTTGAAGGTACGGGAGATAATGCTTGTGAATATATGACCGGTGGTATTGTGGTTATTCTTGGAAAAACAGGAATTAATTTTGGTGCAGGTATGACAGGTGGTATTGCCTTTGTTTATGATGAACAGCATGAATTTTCTGAAAATATTAATCGTGAGCTTATTGAGGTTGAACGTATTGATACAGAAGAAGCGGATGAAGCACGCCATTATCTGAAACGTCTTTTACTTGAGTATGTTGCGGAGACAGGTTCGTTAAGAGCAAAAGAGATCTTAGAAAACTTCCGTGTAGAAATTAGAAATTTCTGGTTAGTTCGCCCAAAAGAGATGACTAAATTACCATTAAACCTAGAGAAAGGAGATTAAGATGAGAGAATATTTAGAAACTCAGAGAATTGAGCCGGAAAAACGTCTTGTGGTTGAGAGAGTAAAAGATTTTAATGAAATATATGAATTTTTTGAAACTAAAGAAGCAGCTTCACAAAGTGATCGTTGTATTCAATGTGGTGATCCATTTTGTCTTAATAAATGTCCTTTACATAATTATGTTCCACAATGGCTTAAGGCGGTTGCAGAGAAAGATTTAGAGTTTGCTTTTAATCTCTCTAATGAACCTTCTCCTTTCCCTGAAGTAATGGGACGTATTTGTCCTCATGATAGACTGTGTGAAGGGGACTGTACCCTTAATGATGGGCATGGTGCGATTACTATTGGTTCTATTGAAACCTTTATTAATGAAGAAGGATTTAAAGCAGGTCTTAAACCTAAGTTTCCTGGTGTAACCTCAGATAAACGTGTTGCTGTTATTGGTTCAGGACCAGCAGGGCTTTCTGTGGCAACTTATCTTTTACGTGCAGGAATAGGTGTAGATATGTATGAAAAAGCCAGCCGTGCAGGGGGGTTAATGACATATGGAATTCCAGGATTCAAACTGGATAAAAAAGTAATTGAACGTCGCGTTAATGGGCTGATTGAAGCCGGTCTAAATCTTACCCTTAATTGTGAAATTGGTAAAGATGTGAGTTTTGAAGAGATTACTTCTAAAAGTGATGCTATTTTTATTGGTATTGGTGCAACTAAGGCAAAGGTCGCTGGGCTTGAAAATGAAAATGCTAAGGGTGTTTATGCTGCAATGGAGTATCTTACAGGAATTCAGTCTAAAAACTTTGGTGAAGAGTATGATAAGAATTTAAACTTTAAAGACCAAAATGTTGTAGTCATTGGTGGTGGTGATACCGCGATGGACTGTGTTCGTACGGCTAAACGTGAGGGTGCAAAGTCGGTAACCTGTCTTTACCGTCGTGATTCACATAATATGCCAGGAAGTCAAAAAGAGTATAAAAATGCTAAAGAAGAGGGTGTTGATTTTACTTGGTATGCAGCACCTAAAAAAGTGTTAATAAATGAAAACGGTGAGGTTGTTGGTATTGAAATGATTAAAACAGCACTGGGGCAAAAAGATGAGAGTGGACGCGCACGAATGGAAGAGGTTAAAAACTCTGAATTCAAAGTGAATGCAGATGTTATTATTATGTCACTTGGTTTTGATCCTGTAAATCCGTCGTATTTAGCCGCCAATGGGGTTGAAACAAATTCATGGGGTGGAATTACACTTAATGATAATTTTGAAACATCAACATCAGGAATTTACTCTGGTGGTGACTGCTATAGAGGTGCTGACTTAGTTGTTAGAGCTGCTTTTGACGGACGTGAAGCAGCACGCGCAATCATTAAGTCATTTAAGTAATTTTTGTGCAAGCCTTTATCCGCGAAACCATAAAAGCCTGTCAAGAGATAGTTATTATGCTTGAACGTACTACTAATATAGAAGCTTATGCTCCTCAAAATATTGGAGCTGGTGGAGATAGAAGTGTAGGCTTAGATTTGATGGCAGAAGAAATTTTCATAAGACGTTTAGGGCGTTTTGGTGAAATCTCTTCTGAAGAGAGTGGGATTATTGGCTCGGGTGAAGCGAAAATAATTTTAGATCCTATTGATGGATCAGACAATATGTTAACCCATTTCCCCTATTATGGAGCAAGTATTGCTTATAGGGTAGATGATAAACCTGTTATTGGTATAGTATGTAACTTTGCTAATGGAGATATCTTTATTAAAGATAAAAATCAGTTTCTCCAAGGGAAGCTTCATAGCGCACATTTTAGACCAGTGCTTAAACACCATACCTCTAAAATTGGTATCTTTGAAAAAGCTGCTTTACATCCTAAATTAACAACAGAGTTAATCAATAATCATCTTAAATATAGAGCGCCAGGTGCAGTTGCTTTATCTTTGGCGTATGCACATTATGCTAACTATATGATTTTTTTAGGTAAAATGCGGTCATATGATTTAGAAGCAGGTCTTTTTATGTGTGAAGATTTGTATATGTACAAAGATGAAACACATATAGTAATTTCCAAAGACAAAGATGTTTTTGAGAAAATTAAGACAATAATTTTAAAATAATTTGATACCTCATATAAAAAATGTGAGTAAATCTCACTTTTTTTCTGAGTAAAATAACATACATAGGAATCTACCATGAGTTTATTTGATTTTTTTAGTTCTAAACCGAGCAAGCCACAACCTTCAAAATCTGAAGCGCCTTCACACTAGATTAAGTGTAAATCATGTCAAGCTCTTATGTATTATAAAGAAGTTGAAAAACAACATTATGTATGCCCAAAATGTTCTTTTCATCTTCGTATTGGTGTAAAAGAACGTATTGAACTTTTATGTGATGAGGGCTCTTTTGTTGAGATGGATGCTAATCTTCGCCCCGTAGATCCTTTGAAATTTGTAGATAAAAAATCTTATAAAAAACGTATTGAAGAGGCAGAAGCTAAAACAGGAAGAACCTCTTCTGTAGTCAGTGGTGAATGTAGTATGAATGGTGTGTCTACACAACTCGTAGTCTTTGATTTCTCTTTTATGGGAGGCTCTTTAGGTTCAGTAGAAGGTGAAAAAATTGTACGTGCAGTAAAACGTGCTATTGATAAAAAAGAGGGTGTTATTATTGTTTCTGCCTCAGGTGGCGCACGAATGCAAGAATCTTCTTTTTCACTTTTACAGATGTCAAAAACATCAGCAGCTCTTGCTAAATTAGCTAAACATAAACTTCCTTATATCTCCGTTTTAACTGATCCAACTATGGGTGGTGTTTCGGCTTCATTTGCAACCTTAGGTGATATTATTATCGCTGAACCCGGTGCTTTAATTGGATTTGCTGGTCAACGTGTAATTAAACAAACCATAGGTTCAGACTTACCTGATGGGTTTCAACGTGCAGAATTCTTACTTGAACATGGTGCAGTTGACATGGTAGTTAACCGTAATGAAATGAAAAAAACAATCTCAGACCTTTTATGTATGTTTCAAGATAAAGAAATACAGGCTTCATAATGGTACGCAAAATGAGCAAAAGCCCATTTCATTACATTAACACTGGGCTCTCTTCAGCAGAGAGCTTAGGTATAGTAAGCCGTGCTTTAATCTCTTGGGCATCTTAGAACAATGCATAAACTCTATGCTCTTTGCGATCAGTCCTCTTTGGACGCTCGTAATCTCTCCCTTCACGACTTTGTAAATCTCGCTAAAAACATAATGCAGAAATTATTCAGTACCGTAATAAAGATGCTAATACTGAAAGTATCAAAACCTCTTTAATTGAACTACGTAAGTTATGGGATGGTTTTTTAATTATTAATGATAAGCTTGAGCTAATAAATTTATGTGATGGGGTTCATATGGGACAAGAAGATTTAGCTAAGATTGATAAAGATAGTGAGTACGCTGTTATTAAAATTAGAGAAAAAATTGGTAAAGAAAAGCTTCTTGGTATCTCAACACATAATAAGTCTGAGATATTAAGAGCTAATATGATGGACCTTGATTATATTGGTCTTGGTGCTTTTAAACAAACTTCAACAAAAGATGTTACGAATCTACTCGGTGATACTTTAGATGAATTGGCGGCTGAATCTAAGCATAAAGTGGCTGCAATTGGTGGGGTAAAGTTAGATGATAAGTTTAAGAATGTAAGCTATTTAGTCATTGGTTCAGGTCTGTATGAAAGTTAAGATTCTTTCTATTTCTAAACCTGAAAAATCTCTTTATAGCCCCTTGTATAAGGAGCTAGGAAAGATGACCTCTAAGTTTGCAAAGCTTGAAGATGTTGAAATATTTAATAAAAAGATTCATGCAGCTCAAGTTGAGAGTGAAGTCAAGGCACAAGCTTCGTACACAGAGGTATTTGAACCTTTTTTAAGTAAATCTTATAACATAGTCCTACATCCAAATGGAAAATTAGTTGATAGTTTTAAGTTTTCCAAGCTTCTAGCTGATAAAATATCGGTAAATTTTTACATAGGCGGCGCTTATGGTTTTGAAGATAAGTTTTTAAAACAGTGTGATCAGGTAATTAGTCTCGGGGAATTGACGATGAGCCATAAGATTGCAAAGCTTGTTTTACTTGAGCAAGTGTTTCGAGGTTTTACTATCTTAAATAACCACCCGTATCATAAGTAGAAAATTTAGATCATATTGACAGATAGGGAAAACATACATGAGAGAAATGCACAATAGAGAAATAGAGTTTTTTCAAGATACTTTGGTATCTCGAAAAAAGCAAATTGAGAAAAATATTGCTGGTGTTGAAAAAGAGATGGATGAACTTCGTGAGCTTGAACTCAATGATGAAGGCGATTATGCTTCAGTAAGTAACGATAATATGGTTGAAAATGCTATTGGTAACCAACAAGAGCTTGAATTATTAGAAATTGATATTGCATTAGGTAAAATAAAGACGGGTACTTTTGGTATCTGTGAAATGTGTGATGACTGTGTTGGTGTTCACCGTTTAAAAGTAAAACCACATGCTAAATACTGTATTGACTGTAGAGAAATCGCGGAGAAAAATGCAGGGTAAATTTAGTTAATTAAGGAAAAGATAGAATGTATTTAAAAAGATATACAATTGGAAGTGTAATATTTATGCTGTTTATTGGCTGGTATATTAGTCAGTTTTTAGGATTTTCTCAAACAGAATCAATCTCACTCTTTGGTCTGCCTCTTCCTTATTTGCCTGTAGCCGTTTTAGTGCTTATTCCTGTTGTAATTTTGTACCTTATGTCAGTACTTCATATGACCTACTACTCAGTAAAAAGTTATTTTAAACTTCGTAATTACCAAAAAGATTATAGTATGCTTGTGGATATGATTATGGACGAGCTTTTAAATAAAAGTCATCATTATAATTTCAAGACAGAACCTTATAAACTTTTAGCCAAGGTACTTGAAAATACAACCATGAGTATTGATGATAATATTGAATTAACAGATAATGAAAAAGTTAATAATATTATGAAAATGCTAAATGAGATTAAAGAAGGTAAGGTAGTTGATCTTAAAAAGTTCAATCTTGCTTCAGACAACAGTCTTGTTCTTCAAAATCAGAAAAATCGTATGCTTAATGCTGATTTAAGTGCAGAAGCCATTTTAGCGAAGAGTGATAAGTATTCTACTGAAATTTTAGAAAAGGCATACGCAGACTACGCTGCAACAGCCCCTATGTATGCTCTTGAAAAATATCAAGACTATATAACTAAAGATGCCCTGTTTATTATTATTGCTCGTGTAAACAGTGATGAAAATACATTAGAGGTATCAAATGAAGCCCTTCTTGGTCTTATTAATAGACTTGTATTAACAAGAGAAGACTTCTTATCAATCTCTAAAGAGTTAAGTATTCATATGGTCCCTGAACAGAGAATGAAACTTTTTGAAACTCTTTCAGAGCAGTTAGAAGAGGCTCAAGATGCTTTCCTTTACACACTTCTTGATTTAGAAATGATTGAACAAGCTAAAGAGTTCTTAGAATCTGTACCTGCAGATGATATGCTTAAGTTTAGAGCTTATCTTGCCTTAAAAGAGTCGGGTCAAAATTATAGTATCCACCTTTTTATTTAATATCTTTTCTTCCCTCTACTTAGAGGGATTTTACCAAACTTCAAACTTCTCTTTGTTATAATACCACAACTTAAATATTAGGAAATTTTATGAGTCTAGAAACAGATTTATTGGCACGTAGTAATAATCAATGTGAGTTATGTTCTTCAACTGAAAATTTATCTGCATTTGCAGTAGAGCCTTCAGATGGAAGTATTGACCAGAGTGTTTGTATATGTGCTGTATGTAAAGAACAGATTGAAGATAAAGATAAGATGGATGAAAATCACTGGCACTGTCTTAATGATAGTATGTGGAGTGAAGAGACCGCAGTAAAAGTACTTGCTTATAGAATGTTTTCTCGTCTTAAAAATCAAGAGATGCTAGATATGATTTATCTAGAAGAGAGTGAAAAAGCATGGGCGGAAACAGGTTTGACTGCTGAAAATCAAGAACCTACACGTGACTCTAATAGAACTATTTTAGAAGCAGGTGATTCGGTTTCTGTTATTAAGGACCTTGTGGTTAAGGGTGCTGGTTTTACAGCAAAACAAGGAACTACGGTCAAAAATATTCATTTAGTTCCCGGCAAGTCAGACCAAATTGAAGGTAGAGTAAACGGAACAAAAATTGTACTTCTAAGCTGTTACCTTAAGAAACTCTAATTATTGATAATTATCTATTAAGTTTGGCTATAATAATTAGAAATGTAATAAGGAATATATATATGAAATTTTCTTCTGTATTATCAATGGCTCTTTTAGGTAGTTTAATTCTAATGACGGGATGTATGAGTAAAACCGTTGCTCCAAAGAATTCTGGTTTTTTTAAGAGTTATGAAGGCTTAGATGGAGCTAATGGAAAGTTTGAAAAGAGTCTTGTAGATATCTCTTATGATGCAGAGTTCTCACATTATGAAAATATTTATGTTGCTCCTGTAATAGTTATTTCGGGTGTTTCACCATCTCAAATTACGCCTGAACAGAAAAAACTATATCAAGAGATTGCTGATTATGTAAGAGAAGGGTATAAAAAAGAGATTCATGATAATGGAATTTATACACTTGTTGAAGATGAAAAAAAAGATAAGACAGTGAGTTTAGAGATTGCTCTTTCAGCAGTTGAAGTTCATTTTGATGATATCTCTTGGTATCAACTTTCACCTATTGAACTTGGTTTAACAGGACGTTCTATTGCTACGTACTTGTACGGTTCGGTGAGAATTTTAGGGGAGAGTCGTTTAGTTGATGCCTCTAATAAAAAAGTTCTTTTACGTACACTTACCTTGCAAAAGGGTGAAGAAGTAAATGTACAAGAAAACACGCTAAGTTTTCAAGATATTAAACATGCTATTGATGCATGGTTAAAACGTTCAACACAGAATTTAGTACTTATACGCAAAGATGTGATTAAATACGAAGAGAAAAAGTAGAGGTTAATATAGATTAAACCCCTATTTATGGTTTTGTGCTTTTTTCTCTTGAAGCATACTATTAAGGTGTTGTATAACTTTGATAGAAGCCTCTTCTGCTGCATTAAAATAGGTCATAACATTTTGTGACTCTTGAGTACATGTTCCATTTTTAACACAGTCTACTGCTTTTTTGATATTGTTATGAACTTCTTTATGTGGAGTTTCCATTTTTGCATAACTTGGACATTTACTAAACTCTTGTTTACCCTTACCTTCTAAGTACCATTGCCCAAGTCTACACTCATGATCCGAAGCAAAATGTTCTGTGGCTTCTTCTGTAAAAACAGTTTTATATCCATTCGCTTTAAACAGCAGATGATCAAGTTTACTTAAAACCATAAATATTGCATGTGTTACATCTGTGTTTTCAATTGAAATAATCTCTGTATTTTCAGATAAGTTCTTCATTTTTTCTTGAAAGACATCCATCTGTTGATGTGAACTTTGTGAGAGTTTTTCCATTGATTGTGAAAGCTCATGTACCTCTTGTGTATTTTGTTTTAATGAAGACACAGAGATTTCTACTTCACTGGTCGCTTTTTGTGTACGCTCAGCGAGTTTTCTTACCTCATCTGCAACAACTGCAAAACCACGACCATGTTCACCTGCCCGAGCTGCCTCAATAGCTGCATTTAGAGCGAGTAGATTGGTTTGATCAGAGATGTCTTTAATAAGTGTAATAACATTAGAAATACTATCTACACTTGAATTTAAGGTATTGACTTGCTCATAGGTATTTGAGATATATTCAAGTAAAGAATGCATAGTATCTGATAAAACACTTATCTCTGAGAGTGAAGACTGAGTGTGTTGAATATTTGTATGATTACGTTTGTCAATATCTTCAAGTGATTCCAGATTGTTACTTAAGTCATTTTGAATAATCTTAAGGTCTCTATCACAACCATCTGTAAGCCCTTGTGTTAATGACTTAATGAGCTCATTCATTACTTGATTTGAATCAGAATAATGTACTTTTTTTTCAAGCTCAATATTTTCTTCTCGAAGTTTTTTTATCTGTTCTTCTAATTCTCTGTTCTCATCTTTTTGTAATTGAAGTTCATTATTTAAGGATGTATTATAAGTAATGATAAGACTTTTATTGTTAAAATTAACTTAGTAATAATGACAGTTTAGTAGATAATATTTGAAAGATATTCTTATATGTTTGTATTAGTTTTTTTAAAGTAAAATAATAAGATTTAAAACTGTTAAGTTTGTAAGTGATATTGTATAAATTAAGCTTTAAGAAGCCCACCACATTCTTAAAATTAATCCTAAGCTAGAGGTGTAACCTACCTCTGAAAAAGTTAATTTCCCCTCTTTGTTATAGATAAAACTTGTGGGGTAAGCGGGTACTAAAAATTCTTGAGCAAGAACACCTTCAGAATCATTAATGACTTTGAAATCTAGTTGATGCTCTTTTAAATAGGCATTAATATCTTCATCTGTTTTTGACTTTACTGCAATAGTAATAACATTATAAGATTCAGATAAGCTTTGGATATTTCCTGCCTCAAGTTTACAGGTGGGACACCAGGTTGCCCAAAAATGAATGAGTACAGGTTTTCCCTTATAATCTTCAGTATAAAAAAGTTCTTGATTTGTTAGTAGGGTAGTGATTTCAGGAAGCTTCTTGTCTTTTAGGTCTGGAGAGCGAAAAAAACTGATGGCATTGGCAATAATAAAAACCATCAAGAGAGTCGTGAGAATCTCTTTAGACCAGTGTTTTAGTCTCTCTTTAGTTATTTTCAATAATCTCTACCTTCTCTTCAATACGAAGTAACTCTTCAATAAGTGCTTCATAATCATGCTCTTTCGCTTCTAGCTCTTCACCCAGTTTTGAAAGACCCTTGTCTTGATAACATACAGGGTCTGCTAAACAGTTATTAATAGATTCAATCTCTTTTTCTAAAGTCTCAATTTTTGTGGGTAATACCTTAAGTGCCTCTTTCTCTTTAAAAGAGAGTTTAAATACCTCTTTTTTAAGTTCTTTAGGCATCTCTTTAATCACTTCAGTCTTACGTTCAGGAGAATTTTCTAAGTCAGCTAAAGATTCAAGGGCTTTTTCTATATTTAAGTACTCAGAATATTCTTGGAAAGACTCTTCTATCTGTCCATTAATACCTTTAAAGATAAGTAATTTTTTAGCAATCTTATCAACAAAGTATCTATCATGAGAAACAATAATAACCGCACCCGGAAAGTGTTGAAGTTTCTCTTCTAAGATATTAATGGTTGGAATATCCAAATCATTAGTAGGTTCATCCAAAATCATAATATCTACATTTTTAGTAAAGAGTAGGGCGAGGGCAATTCGATTTTTTTCTCCACCACTAAGAATACCAATTTTCTTCTCAAGGTATTCACGTGGAAATAAAAAGTTTTTTAAGTAACCATACACATGTAGATTTGAACCTTGAACATCAACTCTATCTCCTCCATCAGGGCAGAAGGTCTCAATTAGATTTTTATTATCATCAAGCATCTCTCGGTGTTGGTCGAAATAGCCTACTTTTAACTCACCCCTATCAATCTTTCCAATCTTAGGTTCAATACGTCCAAGAAGAAGTTTTAAAAGTGTTGATTTTCCTGAACCATTAGGTCCAACAATCGCAATAACATCTTTTTGTAAGATCCGTACAGAAAAGTCTTTAATTAAAAGCTTGTCTCCAATGCTATAGGTAAGGTCTTTAACTTCAAAAAGCATTTTTTGTTTATTAACAGACTTATCTCTTTGGAAGTTTTTTTGTTCACGTTCAAGCTCGACCTTCATTTTACGAATTTGAGCAGGGTTGTATTTTGCTGCTTTTCTTAAATCCATCAGACGGGCTTTTCTTCCCTCATTTCTTTTAAGACGGGCGCGTACACCCCTAGCATACCAAGCATTTTCTGCACGTAAGTTTTTAAGAAGATTATCATGCTGTTTTTGCATGGTTCGCATAATCTCCTCTTTTTGTGTGAGGTAATCAGAATACCCACCACTAAAACCACGAAGCTGACCATTTTCAACTTCAACCGTACGTGTCGCAATTTGATCAATAAAATAACGATCATGGGAGATAAAAAGAAGGGTGAATTTCTCTCGTAAAATAAGCTCTTCTAAAAACTCTACCATATATACATCAAGGTGATTGGTAGGTTCATCTAAAAGAAGAACATCAGGCTTAAGAAGAAGCAACCCTGCTAAGGCAACACGACGTTGTTCTCCACCACTTAAGAGATCAATGTTTTTTGACTCATACTCTTTGAGTTTGAAATGCTCTAAAATTCTTTCAATCTTATCATCTAAATTCCATGCAGCATGATGGTCAAGGTAAGATGAGAGTTCAGCATGCTCATTCATAAGCTCTTCATTCTCAAAATCTTCTGCAATCTGTAAGGAGATCTCATCAAAACGATTTAGCGCAGTTTTAAGCTCGCCCAAACCATCTTCAACCGCCTCTCTTACACTGGCACCAACTCTAAACTTTGGTACCTGATCTAACATTTTAATTTGCAGACTTTGACGTGTGATTCTATCACCCTCATCTTGATCTAAGCTTCCTGCAACAATTTTCATTAAGGTTGATTTACCTGAACCATTTTTTCCAACAATAACAACACGTTCTCCCTCTTCAAGATGAAAGTTAGTGTTAACTAAAATTTTTTGTGCTGAGTAGTGTTTGTGAATGCCAAGAAGGTCGATAAGTGCCATAAAAAGTCTTTAGTATTATTTTTTTAAAATTATATCTAAAGAGGCTTAACAGAGGTAAAGATGTAGATACCAAGCCACAATATCTTTATCTGAATAAGAAAACTCTTGTTGTGTGTTTGGAACAGAGCTGTGAAGAAGTTTAGAGCGAATGATACCAATTAAAATAAAGGCTAATAACAAGGCAGAGAGGGCATAATACCAATTATAATACAACCACACAGCAGCCGTAATAAAATAAGTTCCAAATGATAAAAAACCAGAAAGTAAAAGATGTAAGAGTTTACACTTTTTATTTGGAGGTGTTGGTGTTTGTGTATATAAATCCATTTAAGAAGTATAATGAATTTAGATTTAACCCAAGGTGATATTGCCTCTTTGATTAAAAAACTTGCGATTCCCTCAAGTATTGGTTTCTTTTTTCACACTATTTATAATGTAACAGACACTTATTTCGCAGGGCTTATCTCAACTGACGCTCTTTCTGCCTTAACCCTCTCTTTTTCTATATTTTTTATGATGATTGCACTTGCGGGAGGCATGAGTGAGGCAGCAACAGCTTTGGTGGGTAATGCCTTGGGTGAAAAAAAGAAGGAGAGTGCCGTGCATATTGCTTTAAACTCACTGGCTTTTGCTTTAGTGCTCTCTTTTATTTTGAGTTTCATTGGCATCTTATCAACACCTTTTTTAATCTCAATCTTAGGCGCGGAGGGTGAATATCTAAGCCTTTCATTAGAATATATCAATATTATTTTGTACGGCTCACTATTTTTTGTTTTTAGTTTTTTTCTTAATGCCTTACTTAACGCAGTAGGCGATACGGTCTCTTTTAGAAATATTCTTATTTTTTCTTCATTTTTAAATATTTTTTTAGACTACTGGTTTGTTTTAGGTGGTTTAGGCTTAGAAGCCTTAGGTATTAAAGGTATCTCTATAGCTACGGTTTTAACAGAGTTTTTAACAGCACTTTATCTTTTTTATAAACTTAGAAAAACACCTCTTTTAAAGGGGAAATTTGTTTTTGATATTAAGGTGTTTAAGGCACTTTTATATCAGGGTTTTCCTCCAAGTATCAATATGATTATGATGGCAAGTGGAATTTTTATTATGACCTATTTTATTACTCCTTTTGGCAAAGAAGTGGTTGCTGCCTTTGGAATAGGCATGCGTATAGAACAGATTGTTTTAATGCCAACTATTGGTTTAAATGTCGCTGTTCTTGCTATTGTTTCACAAAATTATGGAGCCAAAAATTATGAACGTATTAGACAAACGATAAAGGTATCTCTTTTTTATGGGGCATCCCTCTCTTTTCTTGGTCTTGTTTTACTGCTTCTATTTGCTCAAGATATGATGCACTTTTTTACTAATGATGTAAAGGTTATTTATGAAGGTGTCATTTACTTACGTGTAGAAGCCTTTATAATCTTTAGTTTTGTGCTGATTTTTGTTTATTTAGCCTTGCTTCAGGGTCTGCAAAAACCTGCTTTTATCTTTTATATTTCTATCTTTAGACAGATTGTTGCTCCTATTTTACTCTTAAGTCTTTTTTCTTATTTAGGTTTAGGTTTATTGTGGATATGGTTAGGTATTGCAGTAATCGTAAGCTTATCTGCTGTAATAACATGGAGATATAGTATTAAAAAGCTTAAAGAAGTTGATAATAATGTAATTAATAATGGTTATTATTCTAAATGATTTACTAATAAATTAACAAAAAAGGAAAAAATATGTCAGAACCAAGATTAGAAGCCAGTACCGATTATAATGGACTGAAAGGAAATAAAAAGAAAGTTGTATATGCGGTGGTAACAATGACCCTAGCTATTGGACTATTGTATGCAATCTTATATGATCAAAACACTCATGTAAGTGATGAAATTCCAACACAAGATGCTGTTAAGGTACCCACTTTTCAAAAGTAAGTTGAATTAGCCTATTTTTATTAAGCCAAAGATGTTAAAATTCGTAAAAAATTAAAAGGATTAATGTGCTTACAACAGCCATTACTATTTATACACTTTATATCCTAGTCCATATTTATGTTTCTGTTATGCAAATTGGTTATCTTGCTAAGGCAAAAAATCAATCTGCGGTACTCTTGAAACCTAAAGAATTTATAGAAGCAGGCAATTATGCTATTGCAAAAGAGCGCATAGGTCTACTCTCTACCCTTGTAGAATATTGTGTTTTTATCTTTTGGATGAGTCAGGGAATTCAATGGTTAGACGGTCTGTTTTTAGAGCTTTCTCCTAGCGTGCATATGGTTGCATTTGTTTTAGGTTTTATTATTATCGGTTCTATTATATCTTTACCTTTTGAGCTGTATCAAAAGTTTGTTTTAGATGAGAAATATGGATTTAATAAGTCAACAGTAGGGCTTTATATTAAAGATTTATTGATTACCACCGTAATGACACTTGTTCTTGGTGGGCTTGTTATCTGGGGCGTGGGCTCAATTATGATAAGTTTTGAGATGTGGTGGTTATACAGTTTCTTATTTATTTTTGCTGTGATTATGCTTATTAATATGCTTTTTCCTACGGTACGTGCCCTTTTCTTTGATAAGGTTACCCCTTTAGAAGATGGTGAATTAAAAGAGTCTATTGAAGTAATGATGGATAAGACAGGTTTTGTAAGTTCGGGTGTTTTTGTTTCAGATGCTTCTAAACGTGATGCTCGTCTTAATGCTTATTTTGGTGGTTTTGGTAAGACCAAACGTGTTGTTCTTTTTGATACCTTAATTGAAAAATTAACAGCTAAAGAACTTCTTGCTGTTTTAGGACATGAATTAGGGCATTTTGCTCATGGTGATATTTATAAAAATATGGGTCTTATGGGGCTTTTACTTTTTTTAATGTTTTTTATCTTTGGAAATTTAAATGAAACGCTATTTTTAGAATTAGGTGTAGCAGAAACTCCGGGTGTAATTATGGTTCTGTTCTTACTCTTTTTACCTGTTCTTGGTTTTATAATGATGCCTTTAATGGTAATGGTAAGTCGCCATAATGAGTTTGAAGCAGATAAAACAGGTGCAGAACTTGGTGGTGGTGAACATTTGGCTTCAGCACTTCAAAAACTGGTAACAGAGAATAAAAGTTTTCCTCTTTCACACCCTTTGTATATCTTTTTTCATTATACGCATCCTCCTGTAATGGAACGTCTTAAAGAGTTGGGCGTTGCTGCAGAAAATATTAATGAAGATGCAAGGCAAGGCGAATGTCCAAGTATTCAATAGAAGATTGGCTAACGCTGGGTGAAAGAGCCTTAAATAAAACAGCAGAACGTCCACGACGTGAAGCAGAGATTCTTCTGTCTTGTATTTTAAACAAAGACAGACTCTATCTTATTACCCATAATGATGAAATGGTTTATGCGCCTGATTTTGATCAGTTACTGATGCGTCGAAATAGTCATGAACCCATAGAATATATAACCTCAAGTGTTTCCTTTTTTTCACAAGACTTTTTTATTGCTTCGGGTGCTTTAATTCCTCGACCTGAAACAGAAATTTTAATAGAAAAATTACTGGAAAAAGTAGATAAATCAAGTCAAGAACAGATTGTAGAAGTCGGGATAGGCTCAGGTGTTATCTCTATTGTTCTTGCGCAACATCTTCTCGAAGCTAGTTTTATCGCGTCTGATATTAGTTTGGATGCTATTAAAATTGCAAAAATAAATCTTATGCGTAAAGAGATGATGAAACGTATTAAAATTGTACATACAGACTTACTTGAGGGGATACAAGAGAAAATTGATATCTTAGTTTCTAATCCTCCTTATATAGAAGATGGCATTGTTTTAGAGCAGAACCTCTCTTTTGAACCTCAAAATGCTCTGTATGGGGGGAGTGTTGGTGATGAGATACTAAGACGCCTTATTGATGAAGCTTTTGAGCGTGATGTACGTATATTAGCCTGTGAGATGGGTTATGATCAAAAATCAAAGATAGAATCCTATCTCGAAGCTAAAACCTTTTTATCTTTAGCATTTTACAAAGATTATGCGGGATTTGATCGTGGTTTTATATTGGAGTTAAGACGATAAATAATAAATTACAAGGCAAGGAGTCATTCAATGACAAGTCGTGATATTAAAAGAGTAATAGATGTTATGTACCTTATTTTATTAGGAGCTAGTATTGGTGGAATTTTAACCCTTGGGATTATTATGACTTCAACTATTTTTAATTCTGAACTCTATATTGGTCCACTTCTTTCCCACTACCAAGAGGGTCAGATTATGGCTCAGGGTTTTAATAAATTCTCCTATTTCTTAGGTTTTATGGCAGTGGTTATTGCTGCTTATGAGATGTACTCTTATAAAATTCTTCAGCGTGATAATACTGTTATGGTAGCTACCTTTATAAGCTTATCCACAATAGCTCTTTTTATAGGGGTGTACACACCAAAAATCTTAGCGATGCAGGCTCAAAGTGAGGCAGCATCAGAAAGTGTTGCTTTTCAAAACCTTCACTTAGGCTCAGAACTGGACTTTAAAATTTTAGTACTGGCATTAATTGTTTTAATGTTTAGACGTTTATATGTTCTTTTAAAAGGCAGAACAGCTTAAGACTCTGTGCTATATTTCTTGGGGCGGTTGACATCTCCAAAACTAACCGTGGTGGTTTTTACGAAGTAAAAAAGTTTCTTTATAATGGAGTTATTATTATTGAGTTTGAATAAGATAATAATGGTTTATTTCTTGGGGCGGTTGACATCTCCAAACCGTGATTCCCACCACTCATGGGGATTAATATTTTTTTCACGTATATCTTCTTCTTTAAATGAGTACTCATAATGTTTACAATATTCTAATAAAACCTTATAGGCGTCATTAATCTTTGCACTCATTTTTTGCGCTGTAATAAGATCATCAGGATTCTTATCAGGATGCCATTTTTTCATAAGGTTCTTGTAACGTTGTTTAACTTGAGAGAGAGTCTCTTTATCAGAGAGGCCAAGGAGAGTCTTAGCCTTAAGGAGTGTTTCTAAAGAGGTCATAAATTTAGTTATTCGCTTTAAGGGATTTTATACCTAGAGGCATAAAAGACAAACTAGTCTTTTTGTTGACGCATATAGGTAGGTACATCAAGAAACTCAGGGTTTCCATCAAAATTTTCACCACCAACAACCTTCAGAATTGGACGTTGAATATGAACCATTTTAGGTTCAGCAGGTGTGTCAAAATCAGGGTTATTTGAACCTGCATTACTTAACTCTTTTTCAAAACCTGTTGCTACAAGTGTTACACGAATGTAATCGACATCAAGGGTAGCATCTGTTGTTGTACCTAAGATAACATCAGCATCTTCATCAGCAGATTCTTCAACCACTTGCATCGCCTCATTCATCTCTAAAAGAGGAAAGTCAGGGTGCATATGGAAGTGTACTAAAACACCCATGGCACCATTAATTGACATGTTATCAAGAAGAGGAGACTCAATAGCCGATTTAATTGCTTCATACGCAGCATTCTCACCAGTATGTGTACCAACACCCATAAGTGCCATACCACGATGAGACATTACAGTTTGAAGGTCAGCAAAGTCAAGATTGATATCATTTTCACCTGAGGCAAGAATAACACCTGAAGTCCCTGCAACAGCTTGAGCAAGTACTGAATCAACAAGACGGAAGCTGTCTTTAATTCCCATGTTTCTATCTACAATAGAAAGAAGTTTGTCATTAGGAATAACCACGATAGAGTCAGACTCTTTTTTAAGTTCTTCAAGCCCTGCCATCGCTGTTTTCATACGTTTACGTTGTTCAAACATAAAGGGTTTAGTCACGACATAGATAGTTAAGGCACCAACCTCTTTAGCAATCTTAGCAATTACGGGAGCTGCACCTGTTCCTGTACCACCACCAAGTCCAGCAGCAACAAAAACAATATCAGCACCTTCCAGTGCCATTCTAATATCATCATAAGATTCAATAGCAGACTCACGACCAACATCAGGTTTCATTCCTGCACCAAGACCTTTTGTTAATTTTGCACCCAATTGAATCTTAGTACAACGATTTTGTGTATCTAAAACTTGTGCATCAGTATTAGCAATGATCATCTCAATGCCTTCAATACCCTCATTAATCATGTGACCAATCATGTTGCCACCACCGCCACCAACACCAACAACAATAATTTTTGCGCCAGTAACGTTTGTAGTCTCTTCTACACTAAATGCTTCCATCTCTTCTCTCCTTAATTAAAATAACTGAGTAGCCCATTGCCAGAACTTACTAAAAATGCTTGGCTCATCATTTTTTATACGTCCTGGAGCAATAATGCCCAATTCTTGTTTGATATCTGTGTTTGTATTGTCTAAGCTTAACTCTTCATCTTCAATGCCTGCAATATTAGCAATATTTGGAGTCTCTCTGTGTTAATACTCTTCATTTGAATGACGCATATGTTTGTTAACATCAATCTCGTACGGTGAATAACCACCAGCAGCATATTTAAGTAGACCAATGGCACTTGAATAAGCAGGGTCTCTTAAGGTGTCAAAAAGCCCTTCCATCTCATTTGGTTTAGCAAGACGAACAGGAAGGTTGTCAAAAATAGCAACGGCTAATTCACGTATACCCTCCATTTTAGTAAATCCACCCGTAAGCACAATTCCTGCACCCAGCGAATCTCTTAGTCCTGACTTTTCGATAGAT
This sequence comes from Campylobacterales bacterium, assembly GCA_024280035.1. GTDB lineage: Bacteria > Campylobacterota > Campylobacteria > Campylobacterales > Sulfurimonadaceae. Next base: position 38,080 of record JAJRQV010000063.1, on the reverse strand, counting down.
TGAGCAACTATCATTAAGGTCTCTTCAACCCGTGCATAAATAACGTTGTACACGACTTCTAAAGAGACTTCATGGGTAGTGTCTTCATCTCCAATAACAGGAAGTTCAATCAGGTCATTTGAAGGTGTATGGAGGCTTCCATAAGTCATTTTCACATTATCTGCGGTATTCAGTGGTGTGTGCAGTACCATGGAAAGGTCGTTAGTAATATGGTTAGAACCGACACCTAAAAGTCATTATAACGAACAGAGTTACCTGAATGAATTACGAGGTTACAAGTTGAACCTCCCATATCAACAACAGCTGCGCCTAACTCTTTCTCATCTGAGTTTAGTGTTGCAATAGCAGAAGCATAACCACTGAGTACAATATTATCTACATCTACGCCGGCTGCTTTGACTGCCTTACGAAGATTATTAAGGTTTGACTTTTGTGTTGTAATAATATGCGTCTCAACCTCAAGTCTAGCGGCATTCATGCCCAGAGGGTCTTCTATAAAGTCTTGGTCATCTACTTTAAAATTATAAGGAAGGGTATGAAGAACCTCATACTCATTAGGAATGTTTGCATTATATAAAGAGGTTTGCATAACACGGTTAATCTCTTTAAGACCAACCTCTTTATTAGGAATGTTTACAATACCACTTGAGTTTAAAGATTTTGTATATGCACCTGAAATAGAAACAATAGCACTTACAAATTCTGTACCAGCTACTCTTTTAGCATCACTTAAGGCATTTTTTATTGACTTAGAAGCCAACTCAATATTAGTAATACTACCTTTTTTAAGCCCATCGCCTTAGAGATACCTGCGCCTAGAATCTGAATATTTCCATCTTCATTAATGGTAGAGATAATTGCACAAATCTTAGTCGAGCCGATGTCAATGGCAAGTACTGTTCTTTCCAAGATTATTTTCCTTCTAAATATGAAGTCACAGGGTAATGCGCTTCTAATTGTTTAAGTAAACCATCATTCAAGAGAGATGTTTTAAGACGTAACACATTTTTCTCTTGATTGTTATTCTCTTTTTTAAGCAATTGCTGTTCCAAAATATTAAATAATACGATTTTTTTATCTTTAAGTTTTATATATCCCCGTTTTTCGTGTTGGGCAAAGAGTTGCTCAAGAAACTCGGCTGCTTCGTACTCTCCAAGGGGTGCAAGCTTATTAATACTTTCACGTGTTAAAAAAGGTGAGGTTTTTCCAGTAAAGGTTGCTACTGAGTTTTTAGCCAGTTCATCTAATTGTATTTCTGTTTGGCTTGTTAGGAAGTCTGTTTTAACTGCAGCGGCTGCTTGTTCATATGTTTTAGGCTCACTTGGTTTTGACTTTAGAAGTTTAAAGATAAAGAACTTACCATTAATCTCTTGAGGTTTCAGGTGAGGCTTGTCTAAATTTAGTTTAGAAATTTTCTTATAAACTTCTGAACCAAAAGGGTTTGAACTTTGTGTAATGGTAAAAAGTTGTTTGTGTACATCATCAGTAAGTTTGTCTTTTTTGTAAGCAATATAGGTACGAAGTGCTTCTTTATTAGTAGCTTTTATATTAAGTGCTGAAATAATATCTTCTTGAGCCTCTTCTAAACTTTTTATCTCACCTGAAACCTTTGTAAAAGTATGTTTATCTTTTTCATAAGTTTCTTTGATTTCATCTTCTGTATAGTTCCCTTTTACAGCGACTTGTTCAATGGCTTCAAGTTGAAACGATGGCTCATTCATATATGCCATTTTATTTTCTTCCCAGTAAGCCTTGAGCTTATCTTCTGAAGTATCTACCTTAATCATTGAGGCATCTAGAACCTTGTATGAAATCTTATCATTAATATATAAGGCGGTTGCAACGGCTTCATTCTCAAGAGGCAGGGCACGTGGTTCAAGAATTTTCATAAGTTTATTAAGTTTAAGACGACGTTTAACATCAGCTTCATAAAGTTTTGGTGTTAAATGGTTTTGTTTAAGGACTTTAATATAGGTCTCTTTGTGAAAACTATTGTTTTGCTGAAAAGCAGGTGTTTCTCTAAGGTTGTCACTAACTTCTTGATCAGAAACACTCAAAGAGAACTCTTTAGCAAGGTTTAGCAAGAGTGCTTCATTGGTTAATTGACGAAGTGCCTGCTGTTGAAGACCAAAGGCCTTGGCTTGAGATTCGTCAAATTTTCCTTGAAACATCTGGTTGTATTGAGAAAAAAGTTGAGAATAAGCTGCATTAAGTTGATGAACACTGACTTCGACTTCACCTACCTTAGCAACCGAGTCGGCACTACGACCTGAGAAGCTTCCGCTTCCGATAGCGAACATTGGACCGGCTGCAATAAATGCACCACCACTAATCCATAAAGTTACAATTAAATATTTACGATGTTTTTGCATCCATGTGATCATAGAAAGAACCCTTGTTTAAATTATGCTTATTTTAGTGAATTAGCTATTAAATTTGGATAAATATTGCATATACTTATACGAATAAATTAATATGTAACATTAAAGGGCATTTTTAGTACAATTTTATCACTTTTATACAAGAAAAGGCTATAACATGACTAACAAAGAGATTGCACAACGTGACTTAAGTGTTATATGGCATCCATGTACACAGATGAAAGACCATGAGTTTTTACCAATGATTCCAATCCAATCTGCTGAAGGTGTTTGGCTTAAAGACTTCGATGGGAATAAGTATATCGATGCAATTAGCTCGTGGTGGGTTAATATGTTAGGTCATGTTAACCCCTATATTAATGCTAAGGTTAAAGAACAATTAGACACTTTAGAACATGTTATATTGGCTGGATTTACGCATGAAGGCATTGTTAGGCTTTCGGAACGTCTGGTTACATTAACACCAAAGGGTTTAGATAAGTGTTTTTATGCAGATAATGGATCTTCAGCAGTAGAAGTTGCCTTAAAACTTTCGTATCATACGCACAAAAACAGAGGTTTGGAAAAATCACTCTTTGTTTCATTAAGTAACTCCTACCATGGAGAGACCTTAGGTGCCTTGTCTGTTGGAGATGTGCAACTCTATAAAGACACGTATGAACCGCTCTTGATTCCATGTGAACAGACACCTGTACCTGTTGATATGAGTGAAGAAGCGGCACAAAAAGCAGCTGACTCCTTAGAGGAACTTTTTGCAACTAAGGCAGATGAAATTGCCGCTTTGATTGTAGAACCTCTGGTTCAAGGAGCAGGTTCAATGCATATGTATAATCCTTTATATCTTAGTCTTGCACGTGAACTCTGTACAAAATATAATGTGCATCTTATTGCAGATGAAGTGATGGTTGGTTTTGGTCGAACAGGGACACTTTTTGCCTGTGAATCGGCTAATATTAGCCCTGATTTTATTGTTCTTTCTAAGGGGCTTACGGGAGGGTACCTGCCTCTTTCTGTGGTGTTAACCTCAGATGAAATTTATCAATCTTTTTATCGTGACTACTCTTTAAATAAAGCTTTTTTACACTCCCATTCGTATACGGGAAATGCCTTAGCCTGTGCTGCAGCTAATGCTACACTGGATATTTTTGAAAATGAAAACATTATTGAAAAAAACAGAAAAGTTGCGGATTATATGAGAAAATCTACGGAACGTTTTAAAGATTTAAAAAATGTTAAAGAAGTTCGTCAAACGGGGATGATTATTGCTGTTGAACTTCAAGGTTACAAGAGTGAAGAGAGAATAGGTCTAAAAGTGTATCAATATGGTTTAGAAAAAGGGGTTCTTTTACGTCCTTTAGGGCATATTGTTTATTTTATGCCACCGTATATTATTACTGAAGATGAAATGGATTTAATGTTTAACACCGCTTATGATGCGATTACGTCTTTGCCTTAATTGGGTAAAGGCGTAAGGAAGCGATGAGGCATTCGTTTCACGCATTAAGATAAACACGTTAAGAACGGTTTTAGTTCAAAGCCGTAATGCTCTCATTACCTCATTACTCTAGGATTTGATCCTTAGTAACATACCCAAGCATAAGCAGACGACATGACTTTTCTAAGATAGCTAATGCCTTGGTCATGGAGTGCAGGTCTCTTGAGTACGCATAAACGCCATATCCCTTAATTACCATAATATTAGTACCATTTTTTAGAAAATGTTGGGGTATTTCAGAACTGGCTCTGTCGTACCAATCTTCAAAACATTTTGGATCATAAATTGTAATGGATTTTAAGTCTAAATGCCCAAAATAATCTTGAGGTGAAATAACTAAATGATTAAAACTGTATGCCGTTGCATACGGAGGCATTGAAAAACTGATGAACTTAGCATCTGAAATTTGTGAATAAATCTCAGCATGAATGGCTGCATCAATACTGGCTTCTTTCCATCGGTAGTCGCGATTATGCCCTAGCTCAAGTAAATTATCTTCGTTCATATTATGAAAAATAGTATCTTTTCTATTAATAATAAAACGATTTGAGTCTGTTTTAGCAGAAATTGAACCGTGATAGAGTCCAAAAAAGTCTTTTTGAAACATAGAGCGAGAGAGGGATGCGAGTTCAGGTTTTAAGTAATCGAGCATAAAATACCTTGTTTAAATATGCAGGTAGTATAACATAAGCGTGTTTTCGCTATTATTAGAGCGATTAAACCCTGTGAACAGATATAATGTTTTTGAAAACCCTTTTTGAAGGTAAAAAGAAGATTATATCTGTATCAAGGGGGTTCAACTTAATATCTGAGGTTAGCTGTTTGGAAAATATTCCCCATATCCCTGTTTTATATAGAGAAGTTGAAAAGACTTTTTCTGATATACAAGAGGGCATTGTAATTGACTGTACCATGGGATATGCTGGACACAGCTCGTTAATCTTGGAAACAAATAAAAATATTAGTCTTATTGGCATTGACCAAGATCAAACAGCGATTGACTTTTCAAGGAAACGACTGGACTCTTTTAAAGAGCGTGTGCAGATAAAAAAAGGTAGATTTTCTGAGATCTCAGAAGAAATATTTCAAGAAAATAGCACTATCCGTGGGCTCTTAGCTGACATTGGTGTCTCTTCTTTGCAGTTAGATGAAAAAACACGTGGTTTTGGTTTTGACTCTGAAAACTTAGATATGCGTATGGATTCTACCCGTGACTTTTCTGCCTTAGACGTGGTAAATACCTATTCTCAAAAAGAGTTAGAGCGTATTTTATTTGAGTATGGTGAGGTTCGTAATGCTAAACATGTTGCTTCTGAGATTATAAAATCACGTCCTTTACATTCGGCTAAAGAGCTCTCTGCAGTGATTCGTCCTTTTGCGCCACGGGGTAAAAAAATTCACCCTTCAACCTTAGTCTTTCAAGCCATTCGTATTGAAGTTAATGATGAATTGGGTGAATTAACAAGACTTTTAGATGCCATTGAAAAAGCAGGTTTACATAAGGCTAAGGTTGCTATTATCTCGTTTCACTCTTTAGAAGACCGTATTGTCAAACAGAGGTTTAAAAAATGGTCATTAAAGTGTATCTGCCCCCCTGAAGCAATGCGATGTGAATGTGGAAACAATCACTCTTTAGGTAAGCTTATAACACGTAAACCTTATGAGGCAAAAGCCGATGAGGTAAAAGAGAATGTACGTTCACGTTCTGCAAAGATGAGGGTTTTTGAGTTTGAATGATAAACACGAAATCCTAGATGAGATTGAGACGGTTCTGGGTGAACAAAAAGAGTTAAGTGTTCACTACCTTTTTACGGTTTTATTAATGATAATGATTGTTTTATTACTGGCTTTTCCTAAGATTTTTTTACAAAGCAGTATTTATTATAAAAGTCGAAGTATTTCAGGGCTAGAACGTGAATATAAAAGTCTTAAAGAAGAACGTAAAATCATCTCTTCTGAGGTTGAACAGAAAAAATTTAAAAATCAAATCTTAGATACACTGTTTTGAGGGATAAAAGAAAATGCAGTTAAACTGCAGATAAGTACTAAAAAAACAGAGTGTTAAATGTAATAAAATGGGTATGTACTCATTTGATGTTAAGGAATACAAGTGTTACGAAAATTTATTGAATTTGCTATTGATAAGCCTCTTTTAAATCATATCTTTCTTGCTTTTATATTTTTACTTTCAGTCTTAGCCTATATTAATATTCCTAAAGAGATTTTTCCTCCTGTTCAGATGGATAAGGTGCTTATTAATGGGGCTTATCCTGGAACAAGTGCTGATATTATGGATAAGATGGCAGTCAAAAGTATTGAAGATGAACTTAAAAACATTAACGTATTAGATGGTATTGATACCTTAGTTAAAAATGGTAGTTTTGCTATTGTGGCAGATATCAAACCTGGCTCAGATAATATTTCAGCACTCAATGATGTAAAAGATGTAATTGCTAAGATAAAAAGAGACCTTCCTGCCGATATGGATGAACCAATTGCCCGTTTGCATGAAGAGTCTATTCCTCTGGTTCAAATCTCAATTTCTGGGGATATGCCTACGTCTAAACTTTTAGAGATGGCAGATATACTTAAAGCAGATGTTTCTTTATTTAAAGATTTAAATGAGATAACTATTCGTGGAGATGCGGATGAAGAACTTCTTATACGCATTAACCTTTCAAAAATTAAAGCTTATGGGCTTCAAAGTGACGCGGTTGTTAAAGCATTGGCTTCTATTAGTTCCATCTTTCCTATTGGAACCATTAAACAAAGTGGACGGCATCTGTATATTAGTACGAGTAATGGTGAAACAGAACTTGCCAAATTAAAAGATATGCGTCTGAACATCTCTGGTAAAAAAGTGCGTCTTATTGATGTGGCAGATATAGAATTTACTATTTCCGAACAGAGTGAGATTTCGCATTTTAATGGTCTGCCTACCATTAGCATTAATATTACAAAATCACGTTCAGGTTCTGCTATTGTTTTAGTTAAACAGATTCGTTCCCTCTTAAAAGAGTACCAAGTTAAATATCCTGCTTATAAGTTTGATGTGTATTCAGATACTTCTGTTTGGATTAAAAACCGTTTAAATGTAGTATTCTCAAATATCTTATTTGGGCTTTTTCTTGTTTTTGTTGCAATGATGCTAAGTGTCAACAGAGGGATAGCCTTTGTGGTTGCTATTGGAATTCCCTTGTCTTTTATGATAGGGCTTATTGTGACGGAAAAGATAGGTTTTTCTTTAAATATGCTCTCTTTATTAGGGGGATTAATCGCCCTTGGAATGCTTGTGGATGAGGCTATTGTTGTTGCTGAAAATATTTACCGACACTTAGAGATGGGAGAAGACAGACGTACGGCTGTTGTTGAAGGAACGATAGAGATGTTTCCAGCGGTACTTGCGGCAACCTTAACCACTGTTTTTGCTTTTTTACCTTTGTTAATGATGACAGGAGAAATGGGTGCCTTTATTCGAATTTTACCAATTATGATCTCTGTTTTACTTCTAAGTTCTCTTTTTGAAGCCTTCTACTTTTTACCTCTTCATGCAAAAGACTTTTTAACTGTTCGTCATGAAGACCATATGAGTCATGACATGTGGGATAAACTTTATACGAATTACGAAAAAACATTATATTTTTTAATGAAAGCAAAAAAGAGTGCCTTAGCGCTTATGTTGATTGTTATTATTGCAGGAACCGTTCTCTTAGCTTCACAAACACGTTTTCAACTTTTCCCAAGTTTTGATGTAACACAGGTTTATATTACGGGTAAATTAGAGATTAATCATGATTTGGAAGATTCTGAAAAGGTGATTTCTGAGATAGAAAAGGTTATTATGAATTACCGTAAAGAAGGTGAGATGATCTCAGTTACTTCTACGGTAGGTATGCGTGTTGACGCTAAAAACCATGCAGAAGTGGGGGAAAATCTTTTTCATATTTTTATTGATTTAAATGAACATGCTCCTACAAACTTTTTTGAACGTTATATTAATCCGTATATCTCTTTAGAATATAATGCAAGCCTTTTAACACGTGAGAGAGATGCCGTTTTGATTGCTGAAGATATTAAAAAACTGATTAAACCTTTTGAAGAACAAGAAGTTAATGGGGTTAAGGTCTTTGATGAGATTCGTGTGACTACACCAGGTACGGGTATTGTTAAAAATGATGTAGAAATTGCCTTGTCCGGAAAAAATGATGCTCAGCTCTTAGAAGGGCTTCACCGTATTGAAGATAAAATGCGAGAAAAAGAGGGTGTTTTTAATATTGCTAATGATGCGAATGAAGGAGAGAAAGAGCTTAAACTTAAAATCAATGCTTATGGTCAAAAACTTGGTTTTACGGAAGAGGTACTTAACCGTGAACTGCGTGCTTATTACCTTAAGGGTGAGTATGGAAAGATGTTTAATGAATCCGGTTTAGTCCGTATTCGTGTTGAAAGTAGTCAGAAAGACTCTTATGCTGATCTGTATAATTTGGAGATTAATATTACTAGTACACAAAAACGTGTGCGTTTAAAAGAGATAGCTGATTTTATTTTACAAACGGCATATGTGAGTATTGATAAGTCAGATGGTAAACGTATCCGTTCGATTTTTGCCAGTTTAAACAAAGAGAAGGTGACAGCAGGTGAGATTACAGAATTTTTAGCCCCTTTAATGCAAGAACTAAAAGATGATGGTTATGGGGTGGATATAAAAGGGGAACAAGAAGAAAACAATAAAACAAAACGTGAACTTTCACAAGCTGCTTTAGTGGCACTGTTTTTAATTTTTATTACCTTAGTTTGGTTATTTGACTCCTTAGTTAAACCCCTTATTGTTTTATCTAATGTTGTATTTTTAGTCTGGTTTGGTGTTTTACTTGGGCATCTTATTATGGGTATGAATCTTACCATGCCAAGTCTCATTGGAGCTATTGGTCTTGCGGGCGTTGTGGTTAATGATGGTCTGTTAATGGTACTTTTTATACAAGACGCTAAAAATATAGATGAGCTTGTACATAAGGCAAGAACCCGTTTACGACCTATTGTTTTAACCTCAATTACAACTGTTTTAGGACTTTCCACTCTGATCTTTTTTGCCTCAGGGCAGGCAATGATTTTACAGCCTATGGCAATTTCTTTAGGTTTTGGAATTGCTTGGGCAACTGTACTTAATCTTATCTTTGTACCCCTTTTATATAGTGTAGTTTATAAGGTGAAAAACATAAAAATTAAAGAAGAATAATGAAAGCTTTAGATATACCTTTTGTCAAACATATTGGAATACACGAGAGTGAAAATGAACTCTCTTTAGAGTGTAGTGAAAATGTTTTAAATCATATTAAAACTATTCATGCAGGTGCGCAGTTTACACTTGCAGAAACAAAAAGTGGTTTACATTTGCAATCACTTTTTCCTGAACTTGAGGGTAGGGTTATTCCTCTTTTACGTGGGGCAGAGGTTAAATACAAAAAACCTGCAGCAAAAACTATTGTGGCTTATGCTCGTAGTGAAGAAGAATCTGTCGAAAATTTTAGACTTCAACTTGAAAAAAAAGGACGAGCTTCGCTTGAAATTTATGTTGAGGTAAAAGATAGTAATGAACTTTTATGTACGCTGGCTACTTTTACATGGTTTGTACAAAAACTTTAATAAAGAGGCACTTTTAAAGCATTAGGTCTTAGATTAAATTTTCTTTATATAAAATTTGTAGATAGACTTGTAAAAGTGCCTACAAGACCTTTTTAGGCAAAGTGCCATACTTAGATTGAGCATTGATAAGGTAAGCACTAAGTTTGCTATGCTATAATCTGAAAATTTTATAAATAAAGAGATAAACAACATGAGTAAATATTCCGCACTTTTTGAAGATGAAGATGATATTTTTTTAGGTTCACCAAAGAGTAAATTCTTTGATGTTGTATTTAATGCTAACAATGATGTGGCACGTTATGAACTCGAAGGTATGATTGATAGAATGGCGACAATGGAGCTTCTACTTGAAGAGAAGATAGGTTCTCTTGAAGAGATTGAAGATAAAATTAAAGAATATAAGTATTCAAGAGCACAAGAAATTGAAGGCCATGCAAAAAATACTTATATTTATTACATGGGTGCCATTCTTTCTAAAAGCGAGTAGATGAAAAAAATTGCTGTGTTACTTCTTTTTATTTCTGTCTCTTTTCTTGAGGCAGAATGGAAATTAATAAAACAGATAAGTTTGGAAAAAGATCAACTCCAAACGGTAATAGTTCGAGAAGATGCACTGATGCGTGTCTTACAGTTTAGATGGACACTTTATGCGGGTGATGGTTTAGTGATGCATCTAAATTATAATGACAATGCTTCTCAATTTATTTTATATAAACAGTATAAAAAAGATACTTTTAAGGTAGTTCTTCTTCCAAAGAGGTCCACGTCACAACGAGTCTCTTTTTTATACTTGGTTTTTAATAAGTTTGATTATAAAGAGAAAAAAGCATATTTTAATATTTTTGTTGATAATCCGTATAAACGGGCAATAATAGAGATGAAAGAGAGTAAGTAGAGTAAATGTTGCAAGCTGTTGAAGAGTGTATGCTCAAATGGGTTACCGACTTAGGTAGTGATGAAATTAATAAACTGTTTATAAAACTTCCTAAGGGAAAACGTTTACGTGCAAAACTAGTACTTAAAATTGCAGGTGAAACCAAAGAAGCAGTGACTTTAGCAGCAATTATAGAGCTTATTCACGCAGCAAGTCTTTTACATGATGATGTTATTGATGAAGCGTCTACACGTCGTGGGGTAGAATCAGTTAATGCCAGTGATGGCTCAAAAGTAGCAGTAATGATGGGAGATATCCTTTATTCAAAGGCATATACAGAACTTGTCTGTTTTGATGAACGTATTGCACGTGCGGTAGCCCAAGCAGTTACGGTACTGTCTATTGGCGAATATGATGATGTTAAGATGGGTGAATCTTTTAATGAAGATGAAAATGCTTATCTTGAGATGATTTATAAAAAAACAGCTTCTTTAATTGAAGCAACTGCGTATTGTGCAGCAGTTCTTGTGAATAAAGATGAAGAAGATTACAAACTTTATGGTAAAAACCTAGGGCTTTCATTTCAGATTATTGATGATATTTTAGATATTGTTTCGGATGAAAAAACCTTAGGAAAACCTGCTCTTAATGATTTTAAAGAGGGAAAAACAACCTTACCCTATATGTATCTGTATAAGGCATTAAATGATGAAGATAAAAAACGTCTAAAAGCAGCGCACTTACAAACACTTGATGCAGATGAATCAGCATGGATTAAACTTAAAATGAAAGAGCTTAAGTCTGTTGAGCGCTCTTATGTATTAGCACAAAAACTCAGTGATGATGCCATAAAAATTATGCATAAACATGATGAAAAAGAGTTAATGAGTATTTTAGAAGAGATGATGAAGAGAGAGTTTTAATGCACTACCTCTTAATCAGTTTTTCTCATCATAACTCTACCTTAGAGATTCGTGAAAAACTAGCCCTAAACAGTGATGCAGAACTAAACCTATGTTTAGGGAAAATGATGCAGCATGATGCTATTAATGAGGGCATTATTGTATCTACATGTAATCGTTTAGAAGTGATTGCCTCTGTTGATAATGTTTTAGAAGCTAGTGCTTATATTTTTGAGATTTTAAGTAAAAATGCAGGTCTTAGTATTGAAGAACTTGAAGGTAGAGCAGATGTGTATGAAGACCAAGGGGCGATGCATCACCTTTTTAATGTAACCTCTTCTTTAGACTCTATGGTTATTGGTGAAACATAAATTGTTAAACAGTTAAAAGATGCTTATAAATTTTCACTTGAGCATGATTTCTGTTCTCATAAACTTTCTCGTGCGATGCACTCCGCTTTTAAATGTGCGGCTGAAGTAAGAAACAGCTCTTCTATCTCTTCAAAACCAGTCTCTATTGCCAGTGTTGCGGTTAATAAAGCTAAGGCACAATTTCCAAGTATTGAAGGAAAAAAAGCCTTAATTATTGGTGCAGGGGAGATGAGTCGTTTATGTGCACAACATCTCTCAACAGCAGGTTGTCATTGTGTGATTATGAATCGTACACGTCAAAAGGCGCAACTTATTGCAGATGAGTGTGGAACCTTAGTCTGTGTGGATGATTATTCTGCTTTAAAAGAACAAATTAATGAGTGTGACTTAGTCTTTACTGCAACAGGAGCACCTCACGCTATTATTACAGATTCTATGATTGAATCCACTTCGTTTGAGAGACACTGGTTTGATATGGCTATTCCTAGAGATATTGATGATAGTTCTATGAGTGGGCTTACCATTCATCGTATTGATGATTTAAAAAACATTGTGAATGAAAATATGGCACTTCGAGAAGATGAGGCAAAACTCTGTTACTCCATTGTAGGTAAACATACGATTGAGTTTTTTGAACTGCTTCAAACCCTCTCGATTGAGCCTTTAATTAAAGATATTTATGAGCGTGCGAACAGCTGTGCTAAAAATGAGACACAGCGTGTTGTTTCTAAGGGTTATATTCCTAAAGAGTATGCGACACAAATGCAGAAAATGAATGAACAAGTGTTAAAACGTTTTTTACATGATGTTACAAAACGTATCCGTCTTGCTTCGAGTGATAATGACTTTGATACTATTATTGAGTCAATGAAATATTTATGTGAAAATAATAATACGAAAGAAGAGAAATGAGATTTACAAGATTATATGCACCCACCACTAAAGAGGCACCTCAAGGCGCTGTACTAGCGAGTCATATCTACCTTTCTCGTGCCGGTTGTATTGCTCAGGTTGCGAGTGGTTTATATAATTACTTACCCTTAGGAAAACGTGTTCTTAAAAAGATTGAGACTATTATTAATGAAGAGATGGCAAAGGTGTATGCTCAAGAAGTTGAACTCTCTTTTGTTACACCTATTGAGTTGTGGGAAGAGAGTGGACGTGCAGACAAGTTTGGAAAAGAACTTTTACGTGTTAAAGACAGAAAAGACAACAGTTTTGTTTTAGGACCAACACATGAAGAGATGATGGTAAACATTGTTAGAAAAAAGGTGACCTCATATAAACAGCTTCCGCTTAATCTTTATCAAATGAAAATTAAGTTCCGTGATGAGGCACGACCTCGTTTTGGTGTGATGCGTGGGCGTGAATTTTTAATGAAAGATGCTTATAGTTTTCATGCAAGTGAAGAAGACTTAGACCGAGAATTCAACACAATGGAAGTGGCATATAAAACGATTTTAACGCGTTTAGGGCTTGACTTTAGAGTAGTAGAAGCGGACTCAGGTGCTATTGGGGGTTCGGGTTCAAAAGAACTTATGGTTATTGCAGACAGTGGTGAAGATACCTTAGCGGTGTGTGATAGCTGTGAATATGGGGCTAATATTGAAGTTTATATGAACTTAGATGATGAAAATGATGAGGCTGAAGTTGTAGAATACACAGATATTAAAGAACTTAAAGGTGATGATAACTGTCCCCAATGTTCAGGTAAACTTTCACTAACTAAGGGAATTGAAGTCGGGCATATTTTTAAATTAGGAACGACGTACTCGAAACCTCTTGGGTGTACTTATCTTGATGAAAATGGTAAGAGCCAAGACATGATAATGGGTACATATGGAATGGGTGTTTCACGTATTATGGCAGCTGTAATTGAACAACATAATGATGAAAAAGGGTGTATCTGGACAGATGCAACAACACCCTATAAGGTGAACATCTTAATTTCTAATATTAAAGATGAAGCGCAATTAGCTTATGGTGAAAACCTTTATAAAGAACTTAATGCTAAGGGTATTGAAGTTATTATAGATGATAGAAAAGAACGTTTTGGTTTTAAAATGAAAGATGCTTAACTTATTGGTTTTCCGTATACTGTTATTGTAGGAAAAAACCTTGTTAATGACATGGTACAAATTGCTCCACGATTAGGCGATAAGATTGAAATACCTAAGGATGACTTGTTAAGTAATCTAATGGAGATGATGGGATGATATACTTTTTTCTTTACCTTTTTCTAGAAGTGATGGTTTCTGTTCAAGTCGTCGGAATCTTAGGTGGGGTAGGGACATTTTTAGAGATAATGGTCTCGGGGCTATTAGGTGTAGCACTGCTCCTTAATGTAAAAACAACTATGGTTGAATCATTAAAAGCAATGTCAAATAACTGTATCAATATGCAACAGTTTCAAGAATTAAATATTTTTGCTCTTCTGGGTGCAATCTTTTTAATTTTACCAGGCATATTATCAGATATGATTGGTCTTTTCATGCAGTTTTCTGTATTTACAGGATTAATCATTAGTCGCTATAATAAGAGTCATGGTCGATGTGAGACCCCACATGAAACGCAAAATTTTAATTCAAATAAAGGAGATGACAATGTCATTGATGTTGAAATTATTAATAACGATACTCACCTTAAGTAGTTTTTTACAAGCAGATGAAGATCAGGTCATAGAATTTTTACAAAAAGGGATAGGGCAAAACCCAAATATTATCTCTTTAGATATAGAAGTAGTGAAAACAATTCCTTTAGATAAGCCAAAGGGATGGGAAGCATATATTGTACAACTTAATGGAAAAGCAAAAGGACGAGATGGAAAAGCTCAGGATATTTCCCAACGTTCTATCTATTTCGCAAGTTCAGATGGTGTGGTCACTTCAGAACTGTATAACATTACCACAGGAACAAAATTAGCAGCAGCTATTGCACCTGAATTTGATAAAAAATATTATGATGAAGCGCACCATATTTTTGGAAATAAAGATGCGGCACATAAGGTCGTTATTTTTTCTGATCCTTTATGCCCATTTTGTCGTACCTTTGTACCTGAAGCACTGGTGTTTATGAAAAAATACCCTAAGACATATAATGTTTATTATTACCATTTTCCACTTCAATCACTTCATCCTGCAGCAGTTACTTTAGTCAAAGCAGCCACTGCAGCAGAGATGCAAGGGCGTAAAAATATTGTTTCGGGTCTGTATAAGGTAAAAGTTAATGGACGTGAATCTAATCAACAAAAAATCTTAGATGCTTTTAATAAGGTGCAAAATACAAAAATTACGCTTTCTGATATCTCTACGAAAGCCGTTGAAGAGCATATTAAACATGATATGAAAGTAGCCCAAGAACATCTTGTAAATGGAACACCAACGATGTTCTTAGATGGTAAAAAAGATAATTCTAAACTACTGTATAAAAAAGTAAAACTCGTAAAATAGGAAGAAATAGTGAAAAAATTAGTAATCGCAACTCGTGGCAGTAAACTGGCATTATGGCAGTCAGAACATATTAAAGCCCGTTTAGAAGAACTTCGTCCTGGTCTAGAAGTATAACTTAAAATCATTGTCACCTCAGGGGATAGAATACAAGATGTTTCATTGTCTAAAATTGGTGGAAAAGGTCTGTTTTTAAAAGAGCTTGAAGAGGCAATGTTAAGAGGTGAAGCCCAGATGGCAGTTCACTCTTTAAAAGATGTTCCAACAGTGATGCCAGAAGGGCTTCCTCTTGCAGCGATTACACAAAGAGAAGATTGTAGAGATGCTCTACTGTCTCAAAAATATGACTCTTTAAAAGCCCTTCCTCAAGGTGCAACAGTGGGGACTTCTTCTTTACGCCGTAAGATGCAGTTATTGATGATACGCCCTGATTTAGTGATTAAAGATTTACGTGGAAATGTAGATACTCGTATTCGTAAACTAAAAGAGGGTGAGTTTGATGCTATTATTTTAGCCTCTGCGGGGATTAACCGTTTAGGTTTTACAACACTTGTAAATCATGTGTATAATATTTCTCAAGATGAGATGGTCTCTTCTATGGGTCAGGGGGCTCTGGGTCTTCAAACGATTGATGATAAAGAAATTTTTGACCTTGTTCATGAGTTAAACCACCGACCTACAGAGATTGAAGTAACAGTAGAACGTGCCTTTGTTGATATTTTAGAAGGGGGCTGTCATGTTCCTATTGGGGTGAACGCTTCTTTTAATGAAGACGGTAGTATAAAAGCGATGTGTACTCTTGGTTTACCAGATGCTTCTGAAGTGCTTGCAGAGTCTATAATAGGCTCTGAAGCTGATTTTGAGACCTTAGGTAAAGCGTTGGCACAGATTGTAATTGATAAGGGTGCTGTTGAACTTCTAGCTCGCGCTGATAAAATGGATTAAAATGCAAAATACTATTAATCTTCTTCGCTCGCATGGACTTCTTACTGAGATTCATGATGAGTTAGATATCTACTTAGAAATTCCCCATATCGCTTATATAGAGATTAAAAAAGAGAAGGCAAAAGCCCTTCTTTTTACTAATGTTGTGAATAAAAAAGAGGGCATAAAGTTTGATGAACCTGTTTTAATGAATGTTTATGGCTCTTATGAAGCTACTGAACTTCTTTTTGGACGTTCAATTGAAGGTATTGCTGATGAGATTGAGGGCCTTCTTCACATGAAACCACCAAGTGGTTTAAAATAGAAGTTTTCTATGTTGGGTGAACTCTTTAACTTAAAAAATATATTTCCTAAACGCCTCAAAGGCGAGGGTGCTTGTCAAGAAGTTAAATTTCTTGAAGATGATGTTGACCTAAGTACATTACCAATTCTTACTACCTGGGAAGAAGATGGTGGACCTTTTATTACTATGGGTCAAGTGTATACGCAAAGTCTTGATGGTGAACTTCAAAATCTTGGCATGTACCGACTTCAGATGTATGATAAGCAACATCTTGGAATGCACTGGCAGATTCACAAAGATGCTTCGCACTTTTTTGATCAATATCAAAGAGAGGGTAAAAAAATGCCCGTTTCTATTGCTATTGGTGGAAATCCTCTTTACACCTGGGCAGCAACAGCGCCTCTTCCTTATGGAGTGAATGAGCTTCTTTTATACGGTTTAATTACAAAAAAACCTGCACGTTTAGTAAAATCGTTAACAACATCCTTATATATCCCTGAAGATGTTGATTATGTAATTGAAGGTTGGTTAGACCCGTCTGAGGTGAAGATAGAAGGACCTTTTGGTGATCATACGGGTTATTACACACTTGAAGAACCTTATCCTGTTTTAAAAGTTTCTGCTATTACACATAAAAAACGTCCTGTATTTTTAGCCACAGTAGTAGGAAAACCACCCTTAGAAGATAAATACATGGGATGGCCAACTGAGCGTATCTTTTTACCTCTTCTTAAGACAACGGCTTCAGATTTAATTGATTATCATATGCCTGAAAATGGAGTTTTTCATAATCTTATTACGGCTAAAATGAAGGTAATGTATAAGGGCCATGCAAAACAGTTTATGCATGCATTTTGGGGTGCAGGGCAGATGAGTTTTGTAAAACATGCAATTTTTGTGGGTGAAGAAGCACCTAAACTCAATAATTACAACTCAATAGTTCCTTATATTTTAGATCGTTTTCATCCTTCTCGTCTTTTAATTACGGAAGGTATTACGGATGCGCTTGACCACTCGAGCCCAGAAGCCTTAGTAGGTGGAAAAATGGGCTTAGATTGTACGGGTAAACCGATGACAGAAGCCCCTGTTGTTATTAATGATGATGCGCTTTTAACGCTTCTTCAAACAGAAGATGATTCGATTAGGGGAGTACGTCAATATATGCGTCATACTCGTAATCCTGTAATTGTTGTTAGTGTCAATAAAAAGTCTTCTATGAAGGCAGTTTTTGAGAATGTTAAAGATATTGATGCTGATATGCGTCTGCTTGTTTTTGTGGATGAAGAAAAAAATGATTTAGACAATGCATACATGTTAGTATGGCGTGTTGTCAATAATATTGATGCCCTTCGTGATATTTATGTTACCGATAGTGTTATTGGAATTGATGGTACCAATAAGAACAGTTTTGATGCTTATGAACGTGAGTGGCCAGGTGATGTAGAATGTACACAGTCTGTGCTCAAATCACTCTATAAACGGGGAATAATAGAAAAAAACGATGCTGTGGAACATAAGTTTCAATTATAAAATGTTTCATTTTCACTCAATTGTGATAAGTTTTTGATTGATTTTTATTGAAGAGAAGATTCATTAACCATAATTGGTAATGTTTAAGTCTTTAGTGACTAGAATAAAGACAATTAATTAGAATAGATTAAGAAAGCTTATCAACCAAGTTTCTTTTTCTCGCCTTACGGAGTGTGTTTATGAAATTTTCTTTTGCCTTAATGTTTACTTTTTTTCTACTTGCAGTCCCTGCTCTTGATGCGGCAGTTTATAAGGGTCAAAAGGTATATGTTAAAAAGTGTCGTAAGTGTCATGGTGGTGGACTTAAAGTTGCTGCTAGTAAACGTATGACAGAGTGGAAGAAACTTCTTAATAAAAAGAATAAGGGTATTAAACTTGCTCAACTTCACTTAGATAGTAAAAAAGCTAAAAAATCTTGGAGATATTTTGACAGTAAAAAGTATAGAAAACGTGCCCGTCACCTTAAAGACTTTATGGTTGAATATGCAAAAGACAGCGGTAACGTACCTGCTTGTAACTAAATCCTCTGCCGAAGCTTTTCGGTAGATTCATCTTTATGAAACATCAATATTCCTCTTTTTATGTCCTCTTTTTCTCTTTTATACTCTTAGTATTCACGGCATGTACTCCTAAAATGTATAAGTCTCAAGATATAGAACTTGTTAATCTTGAGAGTAGAGATATTAAAGACTTAAAAAACCTGTATCGTGCGTATCATAAACTTGAAAATATTGATGTATCTGTTTTCTTAAAACAGCAGGATTTAACTCTTTTAATTAACCACTCTTTTAAAGATTTTATTAAAGAGTTTTCTGACACGAATGAAAGTCAATTTTCAAAAGTAAGTTTTGAGAAAATGCACTTTAATATTTCATAACAAAGTCTACGTTCTGAACTTAAGTTCTCTTTTGAATTTAATGATAATAAGCAGAAACTATTTGGGCATATTCATGCTCATCATCATATTAAAGTGGGAAGTGATGAATTTATATTAGAAACTAAGTTTAAAGAAATTATTTTAGATAAGGTTGATGGTTAAGCCATAGAAAATGATGATGATAAAAATGCCAAAGTTATCAGTGAGGCAGTTAAGGATTTTGTACATACGTTAAATATTGCAATTATTAATAAACCCTTAAGTATTGGGGTTGATATGAATGTTCTTTCTGGAATAAATGAGAATAATATTTTTGAAGCAGATGACTACTCCATGCATCGGGTTCAAGCCATTAATCTTAAAACAAAGATGAAGGTTTTTGTTCCTTACTTTTCTAAAGAGGGTCTGTTGCTGTTAGGTTCTTCAAATGAGAAGAACCAAGAGATAAATCTTAATAATGATGTGAAAAAACTACCCAGCATCTTAAGGAATCTTATTGATAATGATCTTCACAGAGACATGGGAACCTCTTTAGAACAGGTACAAAAATACTCTTCTTATTATGTATCTAAAAAATACATTGCGCAACAGATGAGTAAGGCATTTGATTATATTGATATGCGTGTCATTAATAAGTTTTTTATGAAAATAGATGAACAAGATCAAAATATTTCAAAAAACATATATTTCTTTGATAAAAACAATTTACCTTCATGTGAGGGTGTAAAAATTGACTGTAAAGAGAAATTAAAAGATTGCAATAAACATTGTCCTATGAAGTACGGTATTCAAAACTGTAGCTCTTGTGAAAAAATTAACAATCCTTTTGAAAAGGTTCGATGTTTAAGTAAGGTAGAAGGGTGTCGCTCAACGCAAGAGAAACTTCTGTACAATTGTCATAAAAAAGAAAACTTATGTGTTGCAGCCAATACAGAAATTGAAAAGATATGTGAAATTCAAAACTTAGAAAAGTTTTCGGTCTGTAGAGAGAAAAAAGAGGAACTTGAATTTATTAATGATGAGATTGTCTTAGCACGCTTAAGTATGAATTATTCTATTCCTTCGTCTTATGCTGTTCAACGACTTCGACGTATCTCTTTTGATGCGTCTTTAAGTACAATAGAGGTCACACGAAACATTCATCTGAGTATGGAGTCAAAAATATCTTTATTGATGCAGTACAGTCATTATGCGGACATTAACTGCTCTTTTGGAATTGATCAAGAGCAATTAATACATTCTGAGTTTGATCATGTTGATCAAAAACGAACCCTTCCTTTAATTACCGAAAGTCTTTCAGACGGTAGTCTTGTTTTAAGTGCGGTAAGTAAACCAAGTTTTAGAAGTACAAAACTAAAAAATTCACCTTATGAAGCACTGATAAAAAACAAAGATTTTTCCTTAAAGTGTACCTATCAAGGGATGCCTATGAAGCCTATATCTGCAGAAGAACTTTTAGAACAAAGAGAGATTCCTTATAAACTTAATCCTATGTTAGCAGAGATAGAACTTCCTTTTGAAGAAGAAAAACTCTCTTTTATAATAAGCCCTGTTAAACTTGGTTCAGATATTTTACTCTTTCCAACATTAGAGAAAAAGGCGATAGCTTTTTCTAGACAAGCTCATTTTTATTGATTTTCGCTAAAATACCACACTTTAAAAATCGGAGAATCGATTATGGAAAAAATGTGGTCAGGACGTTTCACTGAAAGCGCATCATCACTCTTAGATGAATTTAATGCTTCTATTATGTATGATAGAGAGTTATATGTTGAAGATATTGAAGGTTCCATTGCTCATGCAAGTATGCTACAAGAGCAGGGAATTCTTACAAAAGATGAGTTAGTACTTATTAAAAAAGGTTTGGCTCAGGTTAAAGAAGAGATTGAATCGGGCGAGTTTAAATGGGTTCTTTCTGATGAAGACCTTCATATGGGTATAGAAAAACGTTTAACTTCTATTATTGGGGATGCAGGTAAAAAAGTGCATACTGCACGTAGCCGTAATGACCAAGTTGCAGTTGATTTTAGACGTTATGTACTTCGTAAAAATAAAGAAATTGCTTCTTTAATTCATGAAGTAATGAGAGCCTTTCATACGGTTGCATCAAAACACTCTGAAACAATGATTCCAGGGATGACACACTTGCAACATGCACAACCTACTAATTTTGCCTTTCATCTTATGGCGTATGGTTCAATGTTTAAAAGAGACTTTGAGCGTTTTGAAGATTCTTATCGCCGTAATAATATCTCACCATTAGGTTGTGCCGCCTTAGCAGGAACACCACATAACATTAACCGTAAAAGTACAGCAGATGCTCTTGGTTT
Organism: Campylobacterales bacterium; assembly: GCA_024280035.1. GTDB lineage: Bacteria > Campylobacterota > Campylobacteria > Campylobacterales > Sulfurimonadaceae. The sequence continues at coordinate 17,003 of JAJRQV010000063.1, read as the reverse complement.
TGATAGTGTGAGTACAAACTGTTTAGACACCGTAAGTGATAGAGATTTTGCAATTGAAATTTTATTTAATATTTCTATGTCAATGATGCATATTTCACGTCTTGCAGAAGAGATGATTTTATGGTCTTCTTATGAGTTTAAATTTATTACTTTTTCAGATGCATATTCAACAGGTAGCTCAATTATGCCTCAAAAGAAAAACCCTGATGCAGCAGAACTTCTTCGTGGAAAGTCTGGACGTGTATATGGAAATTTAATGAGTCTTTTAACGGTAATGAAGGGTCTACCTTTAGCTTATAATAAAGATACTCAAGAAGATAAAGAGGGTGTTTTTGATAGTGTAAAAACAATTGAAATCTCACTTAGAATTTTAAAAGAGTCTCTGCTTACTTTAACGGTTCATGAAGATAACATGCAAGCCGCTTGTAAGGTTGGGCACCTTTCGGCAACAGACTTAGCTGATTACCTTGTATCTCACTGTAATATCCCCTTTAGAGAAGCGCATTTCATTACAGGAAAGGCTGTTGCAAAGTCAGAAGGATTAAATATTGACCTTAGTGATATTAGCTTTGAAGAGTTAAAATCGATTGATGCAAGAATTGAAAAAAATGTAATGCCATTTTTAAGTATTAAAAACTCTATGAATGCACGAACGTCTGAGGGTGGAACATCAACCGTTCGTACCGTAGAACAGTTAGCGGCATTTAACACTTGGTTAGACAATAATAAATAAAAGGTTCTAAGATGAGAGTAAAGATTAGCCATCAAGAAGGGATGAAGTTTGAAGCAAAAACGGAAAACTCTTCTTTTATAATTGACTGTCCTGTTATTTCTCCTGTTGAATATTTTTTAGCAGGAATTATTAGCTGTTCAGCAACAGACCTTATCTTAGTCCCTAAAAATCAAGGTTATGAAGTTACTCATCTTGAAGTCGGTGGAGATGTAGTAAGAAATGAAGATATGCCAAGAAAATTTAATACCTTGCATTTAGAGTACAGTTTTAATTCATCTGCTGAAGATGAGCTTGCTGCACGTTGGGTAATGGCAAGTATAGAGACCTACTGTTCAACACTTAATACTATTCGTGGGGTTACAAAACTTACGTATTCAGTAGTTCATAATGATATTATAATTAAAGATAATGCAGAAATTATTTCAGGTGAACCTATATCTACAGACTTTGGTGCTATTGATGGGTGTTGCCCCTCTTAAATCTTGAGTATTTAGAGCTGTTTTATACTTAGAAGAAACACTTTTGGTGTTTCACTGTCTTAAAACAGATTTGACTTCTTTAGCTTAAATTACTTTTATCTATAATTTTTATACAGACTCCCTAAAATCTCTATTATAAGAATTATACTTCTTTTATATAGTGATATTTAGGAATACTTTTACTAAAAAAAATCTATTAATTTGCAATATTTTCTTCTATAAAATTAAAAATTGTTTATAATCTGTTTACTTTTTAATTAAGGAATTTTAATGACTTATTTTATCTATACGATAATAACTTTAATTAGTGTGTTTTTGCTTACTGAGCTTATTGATGTTTTAAAGGGAAGAGAGTGGGGAGAGAATCCTTAGGAGTTCTTTTGCTTTTCTTGAGAGTACTTTATTTTTATTGTAAGTACGTTTCCGTATCGCGGGAAGGTACAATGCTCATATAAAGTAATCTCAATCTAACTTATTTAAAAAGAAAGCTAATTATTAAAGGAAGTTCTTAGAATCAGCATCTGCAAAATGACCCCATGCTAACTTAGCTCCACCCAGCACATGCCAATGTAAATGCTTAACCTCTTGACCACCATTATCACCTACATTTGTAATGACTCTATAACCTGCTTCTTTAACTCCTGTATCTTTAGCTACTTCTTGAATAAAAGTTGTCATACCTGCCATAGTTTCAGGGCTTAGGTCATTGAAACTGTCAACATGAACTTTTGGGATAACAAGAACGTGAACAGGGGCTTTGGGATTGATATCATGAAAGGCTAAAAAATCATCATTTTCTTTGACTAAATTAGCGGGAATCTCTTTATTTACAATTTTACAAAATAGACACATTTTAGTTTCCTTAATACATTAATTAATTGATATTAAAAATATTATAACCTAATTGGGATAAATACCTAAGAGAAGTATAATTAAAGATAAGATTTTAAAAACTTAGAAGTATTAAAGCAGGTTGTAATGGTACTTTGTCTATAATCGCGAGAATATAATATGAAATATTTATGCGTGAATCTTGTTTTAAGAAGATACGGTAATAAAAGGAACTACTTTGACCGAGTGGATAGAAAAAATAGATAGTTGTGACTCAACAGCAGCAATAGAAGAGATTCGTATTGCTGTTTTTGGTAAAAAAGGTGTTTTAGCTAAGGCCTTTGCCGAGATGAAAAGTGCGCCAAACGAAGAAAAAGCAAAGATTGCTAAAGAACTTAATGAAATGAAAGCGAAACTCAATAGTGCTTTGAATGAAAAAAAAGTTATTCTTGAAACTCAAGCATTAAAAGAAGCGATGAAGGCAGAAGGTATTGATGTATCTTTATTTTCACCTCTTTGTGAGCGTGGGGCTACGCATCCTGTTATGGATACAATGGATAGAGTTATTGAGTACTTTACAAACCTTAATTTTTCTGTTGAAACAGGACCTATGGTTGAAGATGATTTTCATAATTTTGAAGCACTTAATCTTCCAAAGTACCATCCTGCACGTGATATGCAAGATACTTTTTACTTCAAAGATGAAACCCTCTTACGTACGCATACCTCTCCTGTTCAAATTAGAACAATGATGAATACTCAACCACCTATTCGTATGATTGCTCCAGGTTCTGTATTTAGACGTGACTTCGATATTACACATACACCAATGTTTCATCAAATTGAAGGGCTTTTAGTTGATGATAAAGGAAAGGTCTCTTTTGCTAACTTGAAGTGTATTTTAGAAGGTTTTCTTCATTATATGTTTGGTGATGTGGAAGTACGTTTTCGTCCTTCATTCTTTCCTTTTACAGAACCTTCTGCTGAAGTAGATATCTCATGTATCTTTTGTAAGGGTGATGGCTGTCGTGTCTGTTCAAAAACAGGTTGGTTAGAAGTCCTTGGTTGTAGAATTGTTGATCCTAATGTATTTAAGGCTGTGGGTTATAAAGAGGTAAGTGGATATGCCTTTGGTTTAGGAATTGAGCGTTTTGCAATGCTTATTCACCAAATCCCTGATTTAAGAAGCCTATTTGAAGGTGATGTAAGACTATTGGAGCAATTTAGATGATTATTACAAAAAGCTGGTTAAACGAGTGGATTGATATTAAGGGCAAAAGCGGTGCTGAACTGTGTAAAACATTTAACTCTATTGGTTTAGAAGTTGATAGACATGAAGTTTATAGTGTTCCTAAAAAGATTGTAATTGGTAAGGTACTTGAGTGTGAAGAACACCCTGATGCTGATAAATTAAATGTTTGTAAGGTAGATATTGGAACCTCAGTTCGTCAGATTGTTTGTGGTGCTTCAAATGTTCGTGCAGATATTTATGTTGCTGTAGCGACTATTGGTGCAGTTATGCCTGGTGGTCTTAAGATTAAACCTGTTGAACTTCGTGGGATTGAGTCTGTAGGAATGATCTGTTCATCAACAGAACTGGGTCTGCCTAAACTTGAAGATGGAATTATGGTTCTTGATGAGAGTATTGGTAGTTTAAAATTAGGTTCTGAGTTAAGTCAAAACCCTTATTTCAATGATGACTTAATTGAATTAGAGTTAACAGCTAACCGTGGTGATTGTTTAAGTATTAATGGGGTTGCTCGTGATCTTTCAGCAGCATTTGATATTGAGATTAAAGAGCGTCCAAAGGCTCAAATTGAAGAGAAACAGGTGGGAATAGGGCGTATTTTACATCTTAACCACTCCAAAAATGCAGATGTTGACCTAATGTATAAGGCACTTAAAAAGAGTGATTTCACCCTTCCTTTATTGCTTCGTTTACGTCTGTCTATGGTGGAAGAGGTATGTCAGTCTGCTATTGATGCCCTTTTATTTTATGCAACCTACTCTTCAGGTGTTATTTTACGTGCTTATGGTTACTCTGCTTTTCCAATAGAACAAGAAAAAGCGCAGATTACCTTAGCTCAGGATGAAGATGATTATGCTGTTGTTCAAGGGCTTGAAAAAGCTTCAACAGTGGGTATTGTTCAGTATGACTCTTCACGTGTTACAGATGAAGACGAGATTATGATTATTGAGGCTTCTTATATTCAACCCGATGTTATTTCACGAAAGATGGCAGAGAAAAAGATTGAAAATGGACCTCTTTTTTACCGCACATCACGTGGTTCTGAGCCAGACTTAGATTTTGGTTTAGAGTACTGTCAAGAACTTTTCAATACTTATGCACAAACAGAGATTTATGGGGGAACCTTAGAACTTCGCTCTTCGTATGAAGAGAAGGTGTTGCATATGAGCATTAAAGATATTAATAATATCATTGGTATGGATGTAGATAAGACATATATTACTCAACTGCTTAAAAATCTAGGTTTTGGAGTACTTAAGTCACAAACTGGGCAGATAGTTATTTCTGTACCTCAATTCAGACATGATGTGAGTCATGATCAAGATATAGTTGAAGAGATTGTACGTCTTATTGGAATTGATAATATCCCTTCTCAGGCATACTCTTTTACTGAAAAAGTGCATAAAAATGATGCAAGTGTATTTTTTGCCAAACGTAAGCACTATCGTCAGCGTGCTGCGGACTGTGGTTTCTTTGAATCTGTTCAATTTGTTTTTAATGAAAGAGCTGTTCTTCAAGAGTTTGATTTTCCTCTAGTTGAAGAGAAACTTGACCTTTTAAATCCAATAGCAGGTACCTTAGACACCCTTCGTTCAACACTTTTACTGGGTCTAGTTGAAGCCTCTTCTGCCAATACAAAGGTAGGTCGTAAACAGGTTAAACTATTTGAAGTTGGTTCTGTTTTTGATGCACAGCGTAATGAGTCAATTAAAATGGCTTTTTCATTTTCAGGCGCAGACAGTGTTGAAGGTGTACGTAATAATGGTAAACCAAATGCTATTGGTTTTGAGAAATTTGTACAGATTATTTCTAATGTTATTGGTGACTTTGAACTAAGAGAAGTTGAATTAAGTCATGGTTTAGCGCACCCTTACCAAAGTGCCGAAATGCTTGTTAAGGGTGAAGTTATAGGAAGTCTGTTTAAACTTCATCCTAGTGTTGCTAAAAAATATGACTTAGAAAGTACATATTTATGTGAACTTGATTTTGATACACTTAAGTTTACTCTTGATGTGTTTTCCTCTTTTTCTAAGTTTCAAGCTTCATACAGAGACCTTTCTGTAGTTATTCCTAAATCTTTGAAGTACGCAGACTTAAAAGATGTGATTACTCAAGTACAGAGTGCTGAAGTGATTCGTTTTTATCCTGTAGATACGTACGAGAGTGAAGAATTGGGTGATAATATGAGTCTAACCCTACGTTTTATGCTTCAGTCTGAGGAAAAAACCCTAGAAGAAGAAGATATTACATCATCAATGGACACTATTCTTAGTGCTTTAAATAAAGAACTTGGGATTGCATTACGATGAAAAAAGCTACCATCTACTCAATAACACAAGGCTTTCGTTTAAAGTGTGATGCAATTGCACCGGATAAGTCAATTTCACACCGATCTGCAATGTTCTCTCTTTTAGCTAAGGGTGAATCTGTAGTAGAAAACTTTTTACGTGCAGAAGATACAATGAACACCCTTCAGATTGTAAAAGATTTAGGTGCAAAAGTGGTAGATGATGGAAAAGTGCTTCGTATTAGTTCACAGGGTATTCAAGAATCTTTTGATATTTTAGATTGTGGAAATTCAGGAACAGGTATGCGTCTTTTTTGTGGTTTATTAGCCTCTGCAAAGGGGCATTTCATTCTTACAGGTGATGAATATTTAAAACGTCGTCCTATGAAACGTGTAACAACTCCTTTAAAAGATATTGGTGCTTTTTTAGATGGAAGACAAGAGGGTGATTTAGCTCCATTAAGTATTCGTGGAGGTTCTTTAAAAGCCTTTACGTATAAGTCGAAAATTGCTTCTGCTCAGGTGAAATCAGCAATGATTTTAGCTGCATTGTCTGCTGATGGGGAATGTTCTTATGAAGAACCTGAACTTTCTCGTGACCATACTGAAAGAATGCTAAAAGGTATGGGGGCAGAGTTAGAAGTTAAAGGGCTTGTTACAAAAATCAAACCCTTAAAGGGGCTTCTTGAACCTCTTCATATTCGTGTTCCAGCAGACCCATCATCTGCTTTTTTCTTTGCAGTAGCTGCTGCGATTACGCCAGATGCAGAAGTTGTTATTGAAGGGGTTACCTTTAATCCTACTCGTATTGAAGCCTTTAAGGCACTAGAGCGAATGGGTGCGAAAATCACTTATGAATTAAAAAATGAAAAGTATGAACCTATTGGTGATATTTATGTAAAATCTGCCCCTTTAAAGGCAATTACCATTGAAGACAATATCTCTTGGTTAATTGATGAACTTCCTGCCTTGTCTATTGCTATGGCATGTGCAGAGGGTACAAGTATTATTAAAAATGCTGAAGAGTTAAGAGTAAAAGAGTCGGATAGAATTTCTACTGTTGTTGATAATCTAAAAAATTGTGATATTAAAACAACAGAATTTGAAGATGGTTATACCGTAACGGGGGGAACTCTTCAACCTGCTTTGATTAACTCTTTTGGTGATCATAGAATTGCAATGAGTTTTGCTATTGGTGGTTTAAAATGTGGAATGAAAATTGAAGATATTGACTGTATTCAGACCTCATTTCCAAATTTCTTTGATATTTTAGCTCAAATTACAAAGGTGGAGTTATAAGATGAAAATTGAATTGGCTGAAAATTATGGCTTTTGTTTTGGTGTAAAACGTGCGATTAAAATCGCAGAAGAGAGTGTCGGTTCAGCAACATATGGACCCCTTATTCATAACTCAAAAGAGATTAATCGTCTTAAAGAAGATTTTGATGTCTCTTTAATAGAAAATATTAACTCTTTTACCACGGGTGACAAAGCAGTTATTCGAACCCATGGTATTCCAAAAAGTGAATTAGCTTTTTTAAAACAGAGAAAGGTAGAAGTTACGGATGCTACCTGCCCTTATGTGACAAAACCCCAGCAAATTTGTGAAGAGATGTCTAAAGATGGATATGATATTGTCATTTTTGGTGATGTTAATCATCCTGAAATTAAGGGGGTAATGTCTTACTCTGATACGGGTGCAACAGTAGTTGAAGATGTGGCGGAATTAAAGGGTAAAGTTTTTAAAGAGAAGATTGCCGTGGTGGCACAAACAACACGTAAGGTTGATGACTTTATGAAGGTGTGTAACTTTTTAATGCGTTCGCATAAAGAGGTGCGTGTGTTTAATACGATTTGTAATGCAACCTTTGATAACCAAGATGCGGTTAGAAAACTTTCAAAAGTTTCAGATGTTATGGTTGTTATAGGGGGTAAAAACTCTTCAAACACCAAACAGTTACATGCAATTTCAAAAGAGAACTGTGAAAACTCTTATTTAGTTGAAGGCCCTGATGATTTAGATGAATCTTGGTTTTTTAATAAAAAGAACTGCGGAATCTCTGCTGGTGCTTCAACACCTGACTGGATTATTACACAAGTTATGGACAAGATAAAAGCCTTAAGTTAGGCTAGAAAATAATAGAAGAAGACGGAATGAAGTATATTTGAGACATCCTTCTACCTTCTACCTTCTTTCAAAAATCAAAAATATCGTCGGTTTCGACTTCACTCTCTTCTTGGGGAACAAAAAGTGTAATAATTTGTTGAATACTTAAGGCAGTGGGTTCATGAATATGATGAATATTCTTCATTGCTAATGATTCAACAGAAAACCTTTCAATATACCTTTCTATATCAGAACTTACCGCATCAAAAAGCATAAGAATACTTTGTGGATCACGTGTCATCAGTTCAATAAATTCGTCTGTGTTTTCCGTCATTGCTGTGGCTAGTTCTGAAAAACTAGAGGCGATAATATCAAGGTAGGGTGTATAAAAAACAAGAACAGAGGCTGCTCTTGAAAGGTTTTTTGTAATAAGTTCTATCTCATGCTTATTGGGGTGATTAATATAACGGGCAATAATTTCTGGTATATCAGAAAAAATCTCACTCAGATCTTCACAATGTTCACTTAAAAGAAGAATATTTTCTTCTCCCTCATCGGTATCATTTTCAAAATAATCATTTAAAAGAGTATTGTCTGTTGAAGGAAGTGGTTCTTCTTTATTGGTGTTTTGTGTAGGTGTTTCTTCTTCAGGTTCACACTCTTTTAAAACTTGTGCCAACTGGAAGTGTTTCGTTTCAATGGTATTACTCAGTGCTCTTAACTCATGATTCTGTTTTTCTAAAAGTCTGTTTTTTTCATTAAGTTCATTAACCAGTTGAATATTCATTTTTTGAGTTTGAGCATCTCGACAAACAGGATAAAGAGAGATAACTAAATTATCTAAGGTCATGGGTTTTAAGATAAAACCACTTGCTCCTGTTTTAATAAGGCTCATTAATATTTCTGACTCATCATGTGCCGAAACAATAAGAATTTTTTGTTCAGGATTAATCTCCTTAATACTTTTACACATCTCAATACCATTCATACGGGGCATATTTACATCACTAATAACAAGATCGTAAAAGTTTTGATTATACTCCTGTAGACCATGCTCTCCATCTATTGCCGTAGTGATACTTTGAAAAAGAGTGATAAGAAGAGATTGGGTCTCTTCTCTTAAATTGTCATCATCTTCAACATATAAAACATTAAGTTCTTTTGAAAATTTATGTAAATCTTTCACACTCAGCATAATTTACCTTTATAATTGAGTTGCTTTATATTATCTTATGAAAATAAAAACAAAGCTTAACTAATACGGTTAAAAATTGTATAAAATTTTAGACAATTCTGAATTTACTCCTTATAACTTACATAAATTTTACAAATTATAAAGATAGACCAAGGTACTTTTAGCTATAATTTGCAAATTTTTATATTTGGAGGTCTTAAAAACCTCCGCAAACAAGGGATATTTGTATGGCTCAAGAGCTCGAACCAATGGAATAAGAAAACTTTGCAGCGATGTTTGAAGCATCAGAAAAACGTTCTGAAGAGACGAATCGTATTACTGATGGTGTAATCGTAGAAATTCAAGAAGACAGAGCACTCGTAGATGTGGGTGAGAAAAAAGAGGGTATTTTATACCTTAATGAACTTCAAGATGAAAACGGTGAGATGAAATATAGTGTAAATGACACTATTCAGGTAATGATTACAGGTCACCGTGACGAACGTCCGAAGATCTCTCATAAAAAAGTTATTGAACAACTTAAAACTTTAGAGTTTATTAAAGCGCATAAAGATGATTATGAAGAGTTAATCGTTGAAGCAACGGTAACAAAGAAAAACCGTGGTGGATATGTATTAGAACTTGATGGTGTATCTTTCTTTATGCCTAAGTCACTTGCAGCACTTAAAGATGATGATAATGTTATCGGTCGTAAGGTTAAAGCTGCTGTAATTAAAATTGAAGAGGGTGATTCTTCAATCGTTCTTTCACGTCGTAAACTTCTTAATGAAGATCGTAAAAAACGTAAACAGATCATTGATGCTCTTATGGAAGAAGATGTTGTTGTTGAAGGTACTATCAAAAAAATCACTTCATACGGTATGTTCGTAGATGTTGGTGGTGTTGATGGCCTTGTTCACTACAATGAAATTTCTTACAAGGGTCCTGTTAACCCTTCTAAATATTATAAAGAAGGCGATACAGTTGCATGTAAGGCTATCTCTTATGATAAAGACAAACGTCACCTTTCTCTTTCAATCAAGGCTGTTATGTCTGATCCATGGGAAGAAGTTGAGTCTGAATTAGATGAAGGCGATACCATTACTGTAACTGTTTCTAATGTTGAACCTTATGGTGTATTTGTTGACTTAGGAAATGATATTGAAGGTTTCTTACATGTTTCTGAGATCACTTGGGACAAAAACATTAAATCTCCAAAAGATTACCTAGAAGTTGGTCAAGAAATTGATGTTGAAGTAATCGAAATTGATCCTAAAAAACACAAATTACGTGTATCTCTTAAACGTCTTCTTGCTAAACCTTTTGATGAATTTATCAAAACTTCACGTGAGGGTGATATTGTTACAGGTATAGTAACAACACTGACTGATTTTGGTGCATTTGTACGTATCGGTTCGGTTGAAGGTCTTTTACATAATCAAGACTGTACTTGGGACAAGTCTTCAAAAGCAAAAGAAATTTATAAAGTGGGTGACGAAGTAGAAGTTAAGATTGTTAAAATTAACTTCGAAGAAGAGAAAATTTCTCTTAATCGTAAGGCACTTCTTGAGTCTCCTGTTGATAAATTTGCTAAAGAACACTCAGTTAACGAAATTGTTACTGGTAAGGTACGTGATGTTAAAGACTTCGGTGTATTTGTTTCACTTGAAGGTGATATGGACGCACTTATTCGTAACGAAGACCTTGAGCCTTTAGTAGCTGAAGAGTTAAATGCTGGTGATGAAATTAAAGCAGCAATTGCTGTAATTGACACAAAACGTGATCGTATTCGTCTTTCTGTTAAAAAGCTTCAACGTCTTGAAGACAAGGTTGCTTTAGATGCAGTTAATGCACAAAATGATGATGGTGGAAACTCTTTAGGTGATCTTATAAAAGACCAATTAAAGTAATCCTTTAAAATGCACACGATGCTTGCAAAATGGCTTTTCCCTGCAATTGCAGGTGGAGTTGCCATCTTTTTGGTTATCTTTTTGGTTCAAGTTAACCGAAGTGATGCAAGTATTTATGCCGATAAGGCAGATATCCCCAAAGCCCAAAATATTCCCTCAATTGTAAGTAAAGAGAAATGGATAGAACGTTTTTCTAAACATGAACAAGAGGGTTATTTTTATCCTGTAACTGAAATCTTTGTTGAAGTAGACTTGAAAGATCCTCCAAAGAAAACAACGATTTATCAATTAAAAGCCGGTGATCTCGACCCTTATCAGCTCTACTGTTTAAAAGAAGTTTTACACCAATATAAAACAAAATATATGTTTGAACAACAACGTGATGATATGAAGCTTGTAATCTACTCACAAAATGTAAAACAACTCGAAAATATAGTAAAAACACTAAAAAATTATGCTATAAATGCACAAATAATTAAGATCGTTAGATAAGTGTTATTCAAAATGCTTTTAGAAGCAATTTTAATATTATTTATTAAGGAATATAACTATGAGTAAGCCTAAAGTAGTAGTGTGTGACCACATTCACCAAGCGGGTCTGGATATGCTTAAAAATGATGAGCAAATTGAGTTTGTATTTGCTGCAGATATTGACAAAACAGCACTTTTAGATGTGATTAAAGATGCAGACGTTGCTATTACTCGCTCTTCAACAGATGTAGATGAAAAATTTATTAATGCTGCAAAGCAGATGAAAGCTATTGTTCGTGCAGGTGTAGGTGTTGATAATGTAGACATTGATGGCTGTTCTAAAGAAGGTATTATTGTTATGAATGTACCTACAGCAAATACTATTGCGGCAGTTGAGCTAACTATGGCACACATGCTTTCATGTATGAGAATGTTTCCTTACTCTCATGACCATCTTAAAAATCAGAGAATCTGGAAGCGTGAAAAATGGTACGGTTATGAGCTTAAGGGTAAAAAACTAGGTGTTATTGGTTTTGGTAACATTGGTTCACGTATTGCTATTCGTGCAAAAGCTTTTGAAATGGACGTGGTTGCTTATGACCCTTATGTTCCATCATCTAAGGCAACAGATCTTGGAATGGAGTACACAACTAACTTCCAAGATATCTTAGATTGTGACATTATTACTATTCATACACCTAAGAATAAAGAGACACTTAACATGTTAGACGTTGATGAGATGGCTAAGATGAAAGATGGCATTGTTTTAATTAACTGTGCTCGTGGTGGGCTTTATAATGAAGATGCTCTGTATGATAACTTAAAGTCTGGAAAAATTCGTTTTGCAGGGATTGATGTTTTTAATAAAGAACCCGCAATTGAGCACAAACTTCTTGACTTAGACAATATTGTTGTTTCACCCCACTTAGGTGCAAATACTTTTGAATCTCAGTACAATATTGGTACGCAAGCAGCAGAACAAGCACTGAATGCAGCTAAAGGCATTGAGTTTAAAAATGCCTTTAATCTTCCTATTGATGAAAATAAGATTCCTGCCTTTGTGAAACCATTTTTAGAGCTTTCTCAAAAAACAGCTTTTTTAGCAGCACAGATTAATAAGGCTCCTATTAAGTCTATTAAAGTAACTGCTCAAGGTGAGATTGCAGCCTACTTAAAATCTTTAATGACATTTGTAACGGTAGGTGCATTAACAGAATCTTTAGGCGATAAAATCAACTACGTAAATGCAGAATATGCAGCTAAGGATCGTGGTGTTCTTCTTGATTTTGAAGAAGAGGCAAACAAAAGTATTTATAAAAACAAAATTACTATAAAAGTAACAACAGAAAAAGGTGCGACCTCTATCTGTTCAACTATTTTTGCTGAAGATGTTCAACGTATTGTTGATATTAATGGTTTTGATTTAGATATTGAACCAAAAGGTAATCTTATTATTTTCAAAAATACAGATGTACCGGGTGTAATTGGGCATGTGGGAACAACCTTAGCAAAACATGATGTAAATATTTCTGATTTCCGTCTTGGACGAAATGCAGACCAAGCCTTAGCAGTGATTATTACGGACTCTACTGTCTCTAAAACTACTTTAAAAGAGCTTTCTGAGCTTGAGGCATGCATTAGCGTAGATTACGCACAAATCTAACTTCTTTTGCCCTTCTGGGCAAAAGCTCTTCTGTAATTTTTCAATATTACTTCTTTTTTTTCATCTGTATAATTTTTGTTAATATAACTTGTCTATAATCTTTTTTATAAATAGCGTCTGTTTTACAAAAGGGAAGATATGATAAAAGCAATTTTAGGAACACTCTTGGGTGTAATTATAATAGGTGTCAGTGTTTTATATATAAATGGGAATCTCGCCTTTCTTGACATTATGAATACTAATAAAAAGGCTGTTGTTAAAAAGGAAAATTTGTTAGAGCAAGCAGATAAAAGAGCTAAATATCTTCTAGATGAGCGTATTAAAGTAATGTACACAGATATTATTACTACCATGATTGGACAAGATAAAGTAGTTAGAGAACGTTTTCTTTTTATTCAAGATAAATCACCTGAAGAAATTTCTGCACAAATGCTAAGTCTTGAAAATAGATATGAGAAAGAGCGTAGAAAAATTCAGCGCTATTGTACACATAAATCAAAAAACTGTCTTATTCAAGCCCAGTACAACACTGATAAAAATATATATTCTGATATTCATATTAAGCTTAAATATCAACTGGATGAGGAGAGTCAGGACTTTTTTAATACAGTAACTTATGTTGTAAAAACAGATAAACAGTGGAACCCTGCAAAGTTAATGGAAGTGAGTGATATGCGGTACTATCTTCAAGATGGAAACTGGCAAGATAGAATTTTTCATATGAATATGAATCCTGATTTATCGCTTAAAATTGATAAACAAGATGTGATTCAAGGGCATGGTTGGAATGCAAAAATTTAAAGAAGAGGGCTTAAACTAGGCGTACTTCTCCTAAATAACTTCCTTGAAAATACTTAATTCCTGCCTTTTGTAAAAATCCTTTCATTTCACTATTTTCAATATTGGTTGCAATGATTTTAGCATCAATACTTTCTGTAATAATTTGTAAGGCAGGATTGGTTACACCATTTTCATCTTTTAACATATCACGCAGATAACAACTGTCTATCTTTAAATACGCAGGTTGAATCATTTGAAGATAATTGAGATTACTGTTTTCATCAATACTAAACCTATCTATAGCAAAATTATGACCCATCTCACGAAGCATAGTCGAGAGATAGTTTGCTTGTGCAATTGAATGTAAAAGGACATGATTAGAAACCTCAAAGTTAAAGACTTTTGTTCTGCCTTGGGTGCGTAGTCTCTCTTTTAACCACTGTATGGCAGAGGCGTCTTGAAGAAAATCAAGAGAGAGGTTAATGGCTATTTCTGAGCTGCTTGAAGCAGATATTTTTAAGGCATGATTGATAACATTTTTATCAAGTTGAACACCTAGATTATGTGCTTGTATAATGGGAAGAAAGTCTCTGGCTTCAAATAGATTTTTATTTTCATCATAAAGTCTTACATAGGCTTCAGCATGTAAAATATTTTGATGAATATCATAAACATCTTGCATCGCTAGAGAAACTGCATGGGCATTTAGTCTGCTCTTAATAAGTTCTGTACCGATATTAATGCTTGTTTCAGTATTACTGTTTATAAAAAAGATAGTGTTTTTCTTAGTGAGTGAAAAAGATTTTTCTATCTGGTTTAAAAGAGATGAAACATTATCATTTGAACCATATCTTAGTTGTGTGATTTTAATACAACATTTGTCTGCATTCAGATTTAGTTTTTCAAGTAAAACAATAGCCTGTGTTAAAATCTCTTTTGAAATCTCTTCAATATCTTCTTTTTGTCTATTTGTAAATATAATAGATGTTTTTGTTCCATCTAAACGCGCAATAACAGTATTTTCCTCTTTTTGAACCTGTTGTTTTATAACAGAGCAAAGTTCGTATAAAAGAGCATCTACTTTTTCGTGACCAATACTTTTATTAGCATAGGAGATACCTTCTAAAAATATATTTAAAATAACACCCTTAGATTCTATCTCTTCAGAGATAATAAACTCATTGAGTTTTAATTCGAAATAGTTTCTATTGCCTAAGCCTGTGAGCGCATCAGTATAGAGTAGTTTATGATACTCTTTAGCAGAATTAGCCTCTTTTTCAAAAATATTTTTAACCTTTGTTACCATCTTGTTCATAGCAAGTGTTACCTCTTTAAACTCTGTAGTAGAAGGTATGTCTTGGTTAATAATAAAATTATTATTACTCACAGCCTCAGCTTGTTCCGTCATTTTTCTTAAAGAAGCCAACAAAAGTCTTAATAAAAAGAATAAAAGTGTAAATGCTATGAGTGAGAAAAAGAAAAAACTTTCTAAAAGTGAAAGAAAATTGTTATAAAGCTTTAGATGGGTATTGTCCAGCATGGGTACAACAGTCACTGTTCCCACCAGTTTCCAACCTGAAGAGATAGTTGCCGTTGAATGGGGTGTTTTAAGTTCATACATAGAGGTAAACCATTGGGGTACTTTGATATGATCTTCAGAATTATTACGTTGAAAAATCACTTTTTTATGGGTATCTAAAAGACGTATTTCTTGAAAATTTCCACTATCAAAAACAGCATTAATCATGGTTGACATTTCAGAAGTTTCAGCCCCTGTTTTACCTAAGGAGATACTCAAATACGTTGCTGTATTTTGTGTAGAGTTAGCTAACTCTTCTTGAGCATATTTTTTAGCGGATTGAAAGTTATAGCTCATTACTGAGACAAGAACAAAAAGTAAAAAAAGTGACATGATAAGTGATATCTGTTTATATAAGTTCATAATTTATTCCTTTTAACACGTTTATAGAGTTTTTTCCAATTTTTATGGGTTGTTGCTTGCGATTCATCTTGTGTGTTTATGGTTGGATTGAAGTTATAAATAGGGGTTAAATCATCCCTTTGAGATGCGGGTAATATTTCAGGATTAATATTGTCTAAGATAAAGGGATCTGAATCTACTGTTATAAAATAGCTTAATACCATATGGGGGCGTTTGAATTTTTTAGAGTTTACATAAGTAAAATAGAGTTTTTGTGTATCTACTCCCATTGTTTTTAAAGCAAAATACTTTGCAATAACATAATCTTCGCTGTCACCTTTGTAGCGTGCTAAAAATTCTAGGGGTGTTGCCCAATAATCATCTGTTTTCCAATTTTTAACATCGCTTTTAAAAGGAATTTTATTGAAAAAATTATTAACACTTTGAAGTTTTTGATGCAGAGAAAAGTGTTTAGAATTTTCTAGTAGTGTATTATATTCAAGAAAGCGGCTAACAACGAGACCACCATACTTTCGTTCAGCTTTTTTCATTACTTTTTCAGGAATAGGACCCCCATTAAAAGCAGATATATGTGTAGCAAAAAGTATTAGAATTATTAATCTTAATAAGTACATGTTCTATTCTAACAAAAATCTTGAAAAAAGTTAATTATCTTTCCCTTAAATTGATGATTTATGAATTTTATGTGACATGTGTCATAAAAAATAGATACATTTAGCCTTTGTCTAGTACCAAGGTACAATAGTAAACAGATAGTAAATAGGTTAGAATGTGTATATATAATATAAAAAGCTTAGCTCATATTAATAAAATCTTCATCAAAGAGGGTTTTAAGTGAGTGAGAGTTTAATAAGGACTTTTAATGTCAAATGTAATTGGATATATTTCAAAACAAACGGGGAATGCGACTTTAACTAAGATTAATGGTGAAGTAGTTGAGTTGGGGATATTTTCACAAATTGATAAGAATGATTTAATCGAGAGTTCTGATGGGGCACAATTAGAGATTGTTATGAGTAATGGTAATGTTGTTATGATAGATGGGCAACGTACGGTAATGATAGATGAGACAATATATGAGAAAAAAGCCTTTGATGCAGATGATGTGAGTGTTAAAGATGTTAATGCTGTTGAAGATGGAGATATTTCTAAATTAGATGATACTGAAGCAGGGGATAATATAGTAGGAACTTCAGAAAATATTGGAGATGCTTATATTGGAAGTGGTGAGGATCATGGGAATGCTTTTGCTAAAGGCTTAGGAAGTGAAAATGTAAGAATTAGCAGGGTGAATAGATATGATCCTTTAGAAGAAGGGCTTTCTCAAAATACTATCTTTACTACTGCAGTAGGAAATGAAACAGTAAGTCCTGTTGA
>JAJRQV010000062.1 GCA_024280035.1 Campylobacterales bacterium | reverse complement strand
TGTCAACGGCGGAGTTAAAATGGGCAGTATGAAAGTTGCTTGATTACAGTGTTATTAATATGTTCTAAGCATACTAGACTTTTTCCAAGAATAGTATATAATAGAACATCTTATTTGGGCAGAGATTTCTATAATAAGAATTAAGAGCAAAATTTTGCTCGAACTAAGGGAGAGTAGATTTTGTTAAAACGATTAGCATTAATCCTTTTCCTTCTTTCTTCTTTTGTCTTCCCTCTTTTTGCGCTTACCCTTAGTGTTAATATTGCTAAAGAAAATGGTGTTGGTTTTTCTAGTATTCATATTAAAGAAAATGTGGCTTTTCGCTGTTTTAGTGAACATGATGAGTATGATAAACTGACTCAAATCCAGTGCGTTTTTCCTAGAGAACCTAAGGAGAAGTTTAAGAAAATGGAGACGAACTTTTTTAAGATTGACTCTTTTATTAATAATAAAAAGTATTATATTCGTGTTCGACCTCTTCAAAAAATGAAACTTTCCCCTATCTCTTCCTCCTTGTTAAAACATGAAAGTATTCACCAGTCTAACCCTAAAAAAGATTCAAAGCATTGGATGATTGTCGGCTATACAAAAGAACTTCCTTTTATACGTGAAGATAAAAGCACGGCACAAAGTATTAATTTCCCTATCACTATGGAAGAAGTTAGTCTGCCAAGTGTAGGTGCATTAGATATTTCAGGTAATCCAATTAATATTAGTAAACTTCAAGATGTAACAGGTTTTATGCGTATAAAGAGTGCTTATGAAGCAGGGAATTATAAAAATCTTGCTAAAGATGTGGATGCACTTTTTAAAGAGTTCCCTGATACTATTTTTGAAGCTGAGCTGAATTTATATAAAATAAGAGGTTATCATCAGACCCAAGAGAGTGAAGAGCTTGTAGTAGTGGCGAAAGACTTTCTTTGGGAGCACTCTGATGATGAGAATGTTCCTGAAGTTTTAGCGTATATGGCAAATGCTTATTCAGCAGTGGGACTTCAATCTGATGCCTTGTATTTTTATGCTCGTCTTTTTAAAGAGTTCCCTAATTCAAAATATGCTGCCTTAGGTATGATTTTCTTAGGCGATCAAGAAGTCGCTGGCGGAAAAGCTAAAGAGGCGAAAAAATATTTTGAAAAAGCTTTGTATAAAACTAAAGATGTTGAGATTGCCTCAATGGCAGCAGTGCGTTTAGCAAAAATCAGTCTTGAACAAGGCAATCTTGAGCGTGCGGCGAAGTTGTACTCAAAAATCATAGAAGGTAATCCACGTTATCTCCTGCATGATCTTGATAAAAATTATGATGTAGCAAGGACTTTTGCTAACCGTGGGAAACAGAAAACAGCTGCGGCAATTTTAACTGCCATGACAGAGAATCTGCCTCAAAATGATGACCGTTATGAGATGATGAAAAGAGAAATAGGTCTTTATCTTAGTGAGACAGATGATAAGGCAGATGCGTATAAGGCACTCAAAGAATACCAGATAATGTATGGTGTTGATGCAGAGTTTTCAGCTGAGGTGCAAAGGGCTCTAGATTCACTTTTTTATGCACCGAAAGATGCAAATAAAACAGCACTTCTAGCAGAATATGAAAGTTTAGAAAAGAAATATGCTCATGAAGAGATAGGTCAGAAAGCGGCACTTGAAAAGGCAAGGCTTCTTGAAGAAGAGAAAAAGTATCAAGCTGTTTTAGATATGAATGGTAGTGGTGT
The DNA here is from genome assembly GCA_024280035.1 of Campylobacterales bacterium. Taxonomy (GTDB): domain Bacteria; phylum Campylobacterota; class Campylobacteria; order Campylobacterales; family Sulfurimonadaceae. The sequence goes on along the minus strand of JAJRQV010000062.1, from coordinate 25,324 downwards.
TGAAAAAGAGGATGCTTATGCTGAACTTCAAAAAATAGCGGCACTTGCTTTAGTCATGCAGTCTTTAAAAAATGGTAGCTGTGCCAAGGCTATTGGTTTAAGTATGGAGTACAACTTAACGGTAGAATCTAAGTTTGATGCAGAACTTTACACCTGTGCCTATGAAACAGGAAATTATGAATTGGCACAAGGGACTTCTGTAAAACATCTTAAAGATAAAAATAGATTACCGTGGTTATATAAATACGGAAAAACTTTGTATAAAACAGGTCAGTATAAAGAACTTATTAAAGTCTCAAAAGATGTTATGACCCTGTCTGCTTTAGATAAAACAGATAAATATGATGATATCTTACAAGATGTGTTTTATGCGGAACAACGCTTAGGTAATACTCAGGGTATGATAAAAACTATAAAAGAATTAGAGCGTAGAAGAGGCTTGTTGTATGATGATATTGAACTTTATGTTGCTATGATTAAATTGGGGCTGAAACAACATGATGATGTGATTATTCAGACCTATGCCAATAAGGTAATGAAACTGCAAGACAAAACCTCTTCATACTCACAATCGCCTTTTGTTGAGTTTGCTGCGCTACAAGTCTTAAAAGCACAGAAAAAAGAGAAAGAGCAGATGATACTTTTAAATAAACTTGTGAAGATACAGATGTCTGATAAAGAGAAGTCACGAGTACAGTATATGTTGGGTTCTGTTTTAATGAAAAAAAATAAAAATACAGAAGCAAAAGATGCCTTTGAAGCAAGTATCCGAGCAGATAAAAAATCAGCTTGGGCTGGGCTGAGTAAAGATGCTTTAGACTTACTATAAATAATTAAGAAAGAATAAAAATGTTTGAAAATGTAAAAATGCCAGAAGGAATGAATCCCGAAACCTTACAGCACTTAATGAGTCCCAATAATTATGGAAAACTTGAAAATCATTCTGGTGTGGGTGTTGCCATGGATGAGAAGTCAGGTGAGTATGTGATTTTTTACCTTTTAGTTGAAGAAGATCTCATTAAAGATGCAAAATTTACAACGAATGGGTGTCAAGACACACTTGTTATTGGTTCGATGTTCTCAGATATGATTATTGGAAATGATATCTCTTATGGGCAGGGTGCGATTAAAAAGATGCAAGATAAACTCGGTGTAATGTAGCCACAACAAGTTGTCTGTTCAGAAATTGTTTTTAACTCCTTTAAAGCAGCAGTGATTAATGATGAGAACCGTAAGAATGGAATAGATGAAGAGATGCACTCTATACAGATGCAAGAATCTTGTTTAGTTGATGAAGATATACAAAATAAATAAAAAGAAGTACAGATGAATACATTATTTCAGAAAAAACATGAACTGTGGATGCATATTAATTTTGCATCATTTAGTATTAATGATGAGAAGATAAAATCTTGTCTGTATGACTTTTCTCAGATTGCTTTTAGACATATGAAGTGGATTGCTTCAGATGTTTTAGCCCATGGTGAGAATTATAATTATGATAGAGACATGGAGTTATGTAAACAAGATAGAGTTTTTGCCATTATCATGAATCTTAAAAAAGAGATTGAAAAAATTCAAGACTTGTATGGGCAAAGTGTTCTTGCAGATAGATTACGTTCGGATGATAAGTATCTGATTGAATATTTAGATGAGGTTTTACATAACCATCAAAATAATCTTGAAGTGACCGCCTTTAATCTGAAACGTGAGTGGGATGATTTAGCTCAAGACCAAGTAGACGCTCTTACGCAGTTTTTACTAGCTGAGGTGTATAAAGAGTATGAGGTGATTTTGATTTATGCGTATATGCAAGCAAGAACAGACAATCTTACACAGTTTAATGTTTACCAAGACTTAATAGATGAGTCACATTTTCATCTGAAATCTTTTGGAAATATGATGGCTAAATTAGGTCTGTTAAACCTTCCAAGAGAACTGCATGAGATGACTTATGTAATTAAAGATTTAGAAAAATTTGTTGAAGATGGAATTGCTGAAGAAGAAGCAGCGAAAGAGTTGTGTAAAGAGTTGAGTGAGTCAATTACGGATGAAAAACTTTCTAAGTTTTTTGACTTTATTAACTTTCAAGAGTCGTACCATATCGAACTGATGAAAAAACTTCTTTAAGAATGCTTAGTCCACAGATGAAACGGATTAAGTGGATTTAAAACCTGTTTCATCTGCTAAATCTGTGGATACCTTCTCTCTTATAATAAAAAAATGTTAAAATTTCAAAATTAGATGAAGCGGTTTCATTAAAGATGAAAGGTTTCTTTAGAAAAAAAATTTAGGATATTTATGAAAGTATATGCGATTGACCCTGAAACACAAACGGTAGAAGAACTTGATATTGAGATGAAGGCAAATACAACATATACCTTTTTTAACTCTATTTTGATTGATGAATTAACAACTATTAATAATCATATTATTCATACGGATACCAATGCCCTTAGTGAAAATAAAAAAGCTTTTTTTATTGGGGAGCAACTTATTATTGGTATGGCACTTATTATTGGTAAGATTGGAATGCAAGAGAGTGATGTTAGTATTGGAAAAAAAGATTTAGAAAAACTAATCCGTTTTGAGACTTCTGACTTTTATAAAAAAGCTTTTTCTCTTTTAGCACAGTCTGAGATTAACCTGTATAAAATTTTTTCTGTTAATCAAGCAGGAGAAGAGGTAAACATTAGTACTGAGTGGGTGCTGTTCGCTTTTGATATGGCAGATGATAGAACTAAAGAGTACTTTTTAGTAGAACTTCAAAAGGTTACTGACAGTAAAGAAGATGTTTTTGCATTTATGCAAAAGTTAGGTCAACTTGCTATAAATGCTGCACGATAAGAGAATAATCTCTTGTTTATAGCAGAAAACTTAAAAGTTATAAGCGGCAATGATACGAAGATAACTGACATCATTTTTATTTTTATAATTAATGTTTTCAAATCGGATATTAAGTGAGGCGTTATGGGTAAAGTACTCATGATAATGTGCGTAAAAAGCATCAAAATCAGCACCTCTACTATCCTTTACTCTTGTATTTGTTAACCAAATGGCAAATTCACTTTCATGTAAATCAAAAATATCAAGATCTATTCGTGATTTTAGCATCCATGTTTCAGGTTTATAGTTTCCTCTTCCGTTAGCTACCATTGAGGTCGTATAAACCTTTGCAAGACCTCCATAAGCTTGTACAATTCCACTTAAACCAAAATTTTGTGAATAGTTTAGAGTGAGATTATAAAAAGGTCCATCAATACCTGCTTTAAGAGCAAGAAGATTAATATCATCGCCTCCATTTTTCCCTTCAGTATCATTATATTTGCCTCCTTGACCGCTGTTAAAATATTGAATACCTAAACAGAAAAGGTAATCTTCTTTTGTTACATGTTTATAATCAATTTTGCTTATAAAGGTACTATAGAGTTCAGGTGCATGATAATAATAAACTTCAACTGCTATCTCATCCATGCCTTCATAAGTAAGCCCTAACATAGTAATACCCTTATCAAAATCACCACTTGCACTTCTTTTTTCGTACTTATCTGAGGTATGACTACGGATTTTTGTTATGTAGTTAACCTGAACCTTTGTGTCATTAATTGCCTCAGAGGTAAAGGAAACACCCTGATATGACCAAGGGACAATACGGGTTGTATCATCATTCATCATAGGTGTTTGAAGCATGAAATTACCCGTTTTAAGCACTCTTTTTTTATATCTATAGGCAAGATAAGATTCTGCAAAGGCGTTTAAGCTTGAGCCATCATTTTTAAAGAGTTTTGTCTGTTCTTTGTTTTTGTATGGACCAATAGCGGAGGAGTGATAAAAACGTGCTGATGCAAAGAGGGGAAGAGAATCATCAGTACGGTATTGTAAAAAACCACCTAATGCAGTGGTATAAGCATTTTCTTCATTTTGATTATCAATGTTATAAGTAAAAAGAGTAAGGTTCCCTTGAACAGAACCTCTATAAAATGCATTTAAAAGAGTACTATTATTGTCTGCATAAACAGAGCTTAGTAAGAGTAGTACGCATAGAATCCATTTTATTTGCATAAAATGATTATATTTAAACTATTGTAAAAAGTATATTTACTGGTACAGGTATTGTGCAATAATGGCTAACTCTTCTTCTGTAAGTTTCCCTTTTTGAGAAGGCATAAGACCGAAATACTCTTCTGTTGCCTTAGGAAAAAGCATCTTTTCAGAAGCTGGATTTAAAGTGTAGTCAATTAAAAAAGCAATCACTTCATCTTTTGTTTTAAAGTTTTCACGAATCTTACGCATAACACCCCACATTGGCGGTGCTTTAATATGCCCATTGGCTCCATGTGTATCTGTCATGCTGTCAATCATATGACATTCTGAACATTTTTTTGTAGTGAGTGCCTTTGCCTCTTCAGACGATGCACTAAGAAGTGTGCTCGAAGCTAAGAGTAGAGCCGTAATAAGTAGTTTACGAGTTTGCATGGTTTTCCCTCTTTTTTATTAATTGGCAATAGTTTAGTCAAGTTTGATTAATAAGTAACTTAGTTTATTAGTTTTATGTGAGATTACTCTTTTCTGTGATGATTGCGTGATAGGAAAAGGTATAATATTTTATTATTTAATCCTTTAAAGAACAAAGTTTTTTTGAGTAGAATAAAAGTGTTATAAAATATTTGAATTTTTTGAATAATCTACTTATTCAATATTAGAGGTAGGCTTATAGAATCTTTAATAAAATTTATCATATATGGACTTTAATTTTGATTGGGTATAATTTCGCAATTATTTAAAACTAGGAGAAGTTATGGGAATTCCTCAACCTTCATTTTATATCTTTAAGTGTCAGCAATCTGCACCTCCAGGTATGCCAAAACCATCATGTGTTACACCAGACACTCAGGACCTTTTTCAACATTTAGCACAAACTTTAATGCAAAAAGGTATTATTGGTACTGTTCAGCCTATTCAAACTGGTTGTCTTAACCGTTGTAATGCAGGTCCTGTTATGTTAGTAGAACCAGGACACGTTATGTACACAGGTCTTAATAAAGATAAAATTACACGTATTATTGAAGAACATATCATCGGTGGAAATATCGTTGAAGAGTATGTAATTGATGCAGAGTTATGGGATGCACCTATCTCTCCTGCTGATATGCAAGCTCAAATGGCTCGTTAAGGACAGGTTATGACAATGGAAATGCTCTATAGTAAAATTCACCGTGCTACGGTAACCGACGCCAATTTGAATTATGTCGGTTCAATTACTATTGATGAAGAACTTCTTGAAGCCTCAAATATGAGAGTGGGTCAAAAAGTTGAAATTTTAAATATCAATAATGGCGAACGTTTTTCTACTTATATTATCTTAGGTGAACGCGGTAAACGTGATATCTGTCTTAATGGTGCTGCAGCACGTAAGGTACATAAAGGTGATAAGGTAATTATTGTAGCTTATGCAACTTATCATATGGATGAGTTAGAAAACTATAAGCCGAAGGTTGTTCTTCTTAATGATGATAACAACATTGATGAAATTTTAGACGAAATTTAGGACTAAAAATGTTTGAGAACATGAATCTTGGTGATATGGGTAAAATGCTCGAACAAGTTCAAGCTCAGGCAAAAAAGATGGATGCTGAAATGGCATCTAAATCCTACACTGCTAAAGCGGGTGGGGGAATGATGTCAATTACCATGAGTGGTAAGGGCGAAGTAATTGATGTGACTATTGATGACTCTCTTTTAGAAGATAAGTCTTCCTTACAAATCTTACTGATTTCATGTATGAATGATGTTAATAAAATGGTCGAAGCCGACAAGAAAAACTCAGCAATGGGTGCACTTGGTGGTATGGGCGATCTCTTCGGACAAAAATAATGGCATTACGTCCATTACTTTTTTTATTTACTCTTTGTTTAAGTCTTTTCTCTTCACCTATTGATTTTAGAGCCTGTCAGCTTAAGTATGAAGTGAGCTCCGCTCCTTTTGAAAAGAGCCAAGGTTTTGCTATTAATAGAAGTTTCGCCCTTATTTATTCGGCAGATACACCTGATTATAAAATTATTAAACGTGATCCTTTTTTAGGGCTCAACCTTATTCAAGCTCCTAAACCTTTTAAACATATCTTTAAATTTTATACACATACACCAAGGAAGATAGCCGCAGTTACTCCAAGCTCAACAGTTGAGGGTAAGATAATACATGAACAAATAGGTCTGAATGACTTAGCTCAGTTTTCTAAAAAGATTCCATCAAATGCTCTTATTACAGGAACATGTTGTGGAATCTTAGGGCTTTCTACGCCTGAGGGTATTATTGAAAAAGAGTATCTTCGTCATTTTATAGAGTCAGAAAAAGTTGAGTATTCTGATATGGGAATTAGATTAGCTAATGAAAAGGGTGTCCGTGTAGTTGAGATTAACCCTTTTTTCCAAGATTCTCCATTTATGCTTAATGATGTGATACTGTTTATGGATAAGAAAAAGGCACAAAGTGCAGGGCAAGTTAGCCGAGAGATACTTTTTTCTAAACCAGGTTCTGTACATCATTTTATAGTTTTACGAAATGCTAAAAAAATTAAAATTAAGATAAATACTATTGATAGAAATAGTGGTGGTGAAATTCCTGAAAGTTTTTTTGGTCTATTTGGGCTTTCCTTAGATGAAAATTTAATTGTAAAAAAAGATGCACCAAAATATGAGATTAAAAAGGGAGATAAGCTTCTTTCTGTAATGAAAAAAGAGGTCAACAGCTTAGAAGATATTCGTAAAGTTTTGTCTCAAGAAAAAGCATCTGAAGAAGAGTTGGTTTTCTTACTTTTTAAAAGAGAGGGTTTCGACTTTTTTATTCATTTTAAAAAGCCAAATAACAGTATTTAATCTGTATAATTTCATCCATAAAATAAATTACCATACGAGTAGGTTCTATTGCAAAAGTTTACTGACGAAACCGTAAAAGGTTTAACGAAAGAAACCATGACGGGTTTTGAAGCATATTTAAATTCTAACCTTCCTAAGGCAGAAAGTTTTCATCCGCATTATGAGACTGCTATTTCAGAGATGTTATTAGCAGGGGGAAAACGTTTTCGTCCTGTACTTCTCTTAGCTGTGGTAAGAGCACATAACTCTTTACTTTTAGATTATGCTTATGCGGCGGCGTATGCAATTGAACTTTTGCACACCTACTCACTTATTCATGATGATTTACCTGCAATGGATGATGCTGACCTTCGTCGTGGGCATGAGACCTTACATATTAAGTATGATGAAGTGACGGCAATTCTAGTAGGAGATGCTCTTAATACACATGCTTTTGAAGTGCTTAGTGAATCTGCGTTTTCAGATGAAATAAGAGTTAAGCTTATTCGTTCATTAGCAAAAAATGGTGGGCTTAGTGGAATGGTTCTGGGTCAAGCTATTGATTGTCATTTTGAAAATAAACCTCTTTCTATTGAGCAGATTAGAATTTTACACATTAACAAAACAGCAAAACTAATTGCAGCATCTTTAGAGATGGGTGCTATTATTTCAGGTCAACAAGAATTAGCAAAAGAACTTTATGACTTTGGAATTAAACTGGGACTTCTGTTTCAAGTACAAGATGATATTTTAGATCTTACTCAGAGCTCAGAAGAAGCAGGAAAAACAACTCAAAATGATGGTGATAAAAACTCTTTTGTAAATCTTTTAGGTTTAGAAGGTACGGTTCAAGAGGCAGATAAGTTAGCAGAAGAATTAAAAGTTCAACTTAACTCCTTTGATAAACCACTGTATAATGAACTTTCGCCTATACTTTTAAAGTATTTATCTCGACATAAGTAAATTGAAATCCATTGAGGTGGGTTTTGATGTATTTATTTACAAATGGATAAGTTTTATAAATAAATCACAAGTGATTTTGGGCTTTTTGTCGAAATAAACTAAGTGTTAGCGTAGATATTTTGGCTTTTTTAAAGAAACTTTTCACATCAGTGAAAAGACTTTCGTTAGTTTTGCTCAGATATCGTAATTAAATAATGAGGGGTTACCTTCATTTTATGAAATAAAATTAAGGACAAGAATATGCGTCAAAAGATGGCAGATAGCATTAGATTTTTAGCAGCAGATATGGTTCAAGCAGCCAATTCAGGTCACCCGGGTGCACCAATGGGTTTAGCAGATATTGCAGTGGTGTTAAGCGAACACTTAAGTCATAATCCTCGTAATCCTTCATGGTTAAACCGTGACCGCCTTGTTTTCTCAGGTGGTCATGCAACGGGTCTTATCTACTCTCTTTATTATCTTTGGGGATATGGATTAGAGCTAGAAGATCTTAAAAATTTCCGTCAACTTGATTCTAAAACTCCAGGTCACCCTGAGTTTGGTCATACCGCAGGAATTGAAATCACTACAGGTCCTTTAGGGCAGGGTGTTGCGAATGCTGTTGGTTTCTCTATGGCATCTAAGTTTGTTGGGGCACAAACAAATTCTGAAACGGCTAAGGTTATTGACCATACTGTATATTGTTTATGTGGTGATGGTGACTTAGAAGAGGGGATTTCATATGAAGCTTGTTCAATTGCAGGGCATAATAAATTAGACAATCTAGTCTTGATTTATGATTCAAACAATATTACGATTGAAGGCTCAACAGACCTTTCTATTTCTGAAAATATTTCTATGCGTTTTGAAGCACAAGGTTGGGATGTTCAAGAGATTGATTGGCACAATTATGATGAGATAGACACGGCGTTAACACGAGCTAAATCTTCTGCTAAACCCTCTTTAATTATTGCTAAGACACTTATTGCCAAAGGCGCAGGTGAACTTGAAGGTTCTCATCATGCACATGGTGCGCCTCTTGGAGATGAAGTTATTGCTAAGGCTAAAATAGCAGCGGGTTTTGATCCTGATAAAAAATTCTTTGTTGATGTTGATGTTATGACTCGTTTTCGTGCAGCTATCGAAGAGGGTGATTTAGCTGAACGTGAATGGAATCACCGTCTTAAAGAACTTCCATTAATGGAGCAAAATGAAGCCTTAGAAGCACTGTTAAACCCTGACTTCTCAAGAATTCAGTGGCCTATATTTGATAAGGCAGAAGCAACACGTGGAACGAATGGAAAAGTGCTTAATGCTGTAGCCAAAGCCATCCCTGGTTTTATTGGTGGTTCAGCTGACTTAAGCCCTTCAAATAAAACAGAGATGAAAGATATGGGAGTTTATCCAAAGGGTAAAAATATTTATTTTGGTATTCGTGAACATGCAATGTCTTCTATTTGTAATGCAATGGCACTTTATGGTCCTATCCTTCCATTTTCTGCAACCTTCTTTGTTTTCTCCGATTATCTTAAACCAGCAGCACGTATTGCAGCTTTAACCGGTATTCAACAGTTTTTTGTTTGGACACATGATAGTATTGGTGTGGGTGAAGATGGTCCCACTCACCAACCTATTGAACATCTTTCTCAATTTCGTGCACTTCCAAACTTTTATGTATGGAGACCAGCAGATGGAAACGAAAACGTAGTAGCATGGCAAGTGGCATTAGAGATGAAAAAATCTCCTTCGGCATTTGTATGTTCGCGTCAAAACTTAGTCCTTCTTCCAAGTGCAGTCAGTGGTGATGCTTCAAAAGGTGGTTACCTTTTACAAGAGTCTGCTAATGCTAGCATTACCTTAATGGCATCAGGTTCTGAGGTTGAATTAGCTATGAATACAAGAGCTAAACTGGAAGAAAAAGGGGTGTATGTAAATGTTGTTTCTGTTCCTTGTTTTGACCTTTTAATTGAGCAAGACAAAGCATATTTAGATTCTATTATTAAAACAGACAAAGTCGTTGCAATCGAAGCAGCTCGTGGGCTTGAGTGGTACCGTTTTGCAGATGAAATTGTAAATATGGACACTTTTGGAGCATCCGCACCAGCCGGTCAACTTTTTGAAAAATTCGGTTTCACTGCTGACGCTATCGCAAACAAACTTTCATAAATCTTCTTTTTCTGCCTTCGGGCAGATATTAGCCTAACTCTTTTTTATTATTCTCATTGCTTAGAAATATACACGATATTCTTTTTTTTTACCAAAATAGATAGTTTTAATCAGTATACAAGTAGAATTTAGATTTAATTAATTATTGTTATATATTAAGACTTTTAAGTATAGATACATTTCAAATCTTCTTATGGATGAGTGAGGTGTGTATACTTAAAGGTCTTGAAAATTGGGGAATTTTTGAGACAACTTTTATTTTTATTGCTTCTTTTTTTAAATCTTAAAGCAGCTTATCTAGTCCAACTTAATGATACTCAAGAGAGTTATCAGATTGGGAAAGGTGTTTTATATTTAGAAGATAAAAATTCAGAGTTTCGTATTAGTGAAATTGTATATAAGGCAGGAGAATTTACCGCTTTAAGCCAAGATGAACTCTCCTTTGGTTTTACGCCATCAACATATTGGTTTAAAATTCCTTTAGAATATTATGCAAAGAAAAAGATAGGTGTAAAACAGTGGTGGATTGATATTGACTATACGCTTTTAGATGATATTACTATTTATCAAAAAACAGGTAATGGTATTGAGCTTCTTACGCACACGGGTGATGCAATGGCTTTTAATACCAGAGAGGTAAAATGGCGAACGTATAGTTGTATACTTGATGCCTCTTATCCTTCTGTTATTTATGTGCGGGTGCAGACACAAAGCTCTATGCAAGTGCCTATTACTATCTACTCCTCAGAAAAAATTGCCGTAGTTAAACAGTCTCAAACTCTTTTTTATGGATTTTTTTATGGGGTGTTAATACTTATCATTTTTTATAACCTTTTTCTTTTTATAGTGTGGAATGACAAGAATTATTTACATTATCTCTTTTTTATATCTACCTTTGTATTGTGGAGACTGAGTATTGATGGGCTTGGGCATCAATATATTTGGTCAGATATTCAGTGGCTTGCAGATAAAGCTACTCTTATTTTTATTGGATTGACTTTTTTTAATGCTATCTTATTTACCCGTGGTTTTTTACACTTACAAGAGTATGCAAAAACACTCAATAAGGTCTTAATTCTAGCCCAGTATTTTTCGGCATTAGTAACGCTTACAAGCTTTTTTCTTCCTTATACCGTGGTTATTAAAGTTCTCATTTTATTAGTATTTGTTATTCCAATAATGCTTTTATATGCAGGTATTAAAGCCTTAGAACATAAATATCGCTATGCTCGTTTTTATGTTGCTGGTTGGACAGTTTTTTTAGGAGCATCGGTACTCTTTGCCATGAATAAGCTTGATATCATTGGAGGATATGAATATATTAGATATTTTCAGCCTATCGGTTCTTTAGTTGAAGTTGCCTTTTTCTCTTTAGCTTTAGCCGAACGTATTAATATCTTACGTCAAAATAATATAAAAACCTTATCCCGTTTAAATGCACATCTTCAGTCAGAAGTGCATGAAAAAGTCTCAGAGATTCGTAAAAAAGATGAACTTTTAATTCAGCAGTCTCGTTTAGCAGGCATGGGAGAAATGCTTGAAAATATTGCTCATCAATGGAAACAACCTCTGCATAAGCTCTCTTTAGTTATTCAAAATCATTATTTTAAATATCAACTTGAAAATGGCGTGACAAAAGAAGATGTTGAGAAGTTTAATGAACAAAGTGGGGCATTAATTGAATATATGTCATCTACGGTTGATGATTTTAGGAACTTTTTTAATCCTAAAAAAGAATCAGAAGAATTTTTATTAAGTACAAGTGTTGAAAAAGTCCTTGAAATGAGTGCGTCTATAATTCTAGAACATAATATTAACCTTAGTATAAATAATAAGAGTAATTCTTTGGTGAAGGGGTACCCTAATGAGTTTGCCCAAGTAATTTTAAACCTATTTTCAAATGCAAAAGATGCTTTTATTGTAAATGAGATAAAGAAAAAAGAGATTAGTATCTCAATATTTGAAGATAAAACAAGTGTGGTTTTAGAGTTTTTAGACAATGCAGGGGGAATTTCTGAAAATGCTATTGAAAAGGTTTTTGATCCGTACTTTACGACCAAAGGATTTAAAGAAGGTTCGGGAATTGGTCTTTATATGTCTAAAATGATTATTGAAAAAAGTATGAATGGAAAATTTCTTGTTGAAAATAGTTTTGGGGGAGCACAATTTAGTATTAAACTCCCAAAGATGTTATAATTAAACATGAAACAATTGCTTAAACACTCTTTACTTAATTTTTTTAAAATGGATTCAGCAGTTGGAATCTTGTTAATTCTAGCAACTCTTTCTGCCATGTTTATGGCAAACTCACATCTTGCGGATGCTTACGCGAGGATAATGGAAACTCCTGTTGTTATAATGTTTGGGCAGTTTAATATTGCAAAACCACTTTTATTGTGGATAAATGATGGGCTGATGGCTTTATTCTTTTTTATGGTGGGTCTTGAGATTAAACGTGAAGTGGTTGAAGGTTCGTTAAGTGATAAGTCTAAACTAGTACTTCCTGCTTTTGCTGCTGCTGGGGGTATGCTAGTACCTGCTCTTGTTTATGTTTATTTTAATTGGGGAAATGAGGGAGCTATGCAGGGGTGGGCAATCTCTATGGCAACAGATATTGCCTTTGCCTTAGGTATCTTATCTCTCTTAGGTAAACGTGTGCCTATGCAGTTAAAGGTCTTTCTTCTTACCCTAGCTATAATAGACGATTTAGGGGCGATAATTGTGATTGCTATCTTTTATACCTCTAATATGTCCCTTCTGTCTTTGGGCGTAGCATTTGCTCTTATTGTGGTGCTTTTTATAATGAATAAAAGTTCTGTGGTGAATAACACGGCATATATTTTAATCGGTATTATTTTATGGACCGCAGTACTTAAGTCGGGTGTACATGCCACCTTAGCGGGGGTGATTTTGGGGCTTATGATTCCTATTAAAGATAATCAAAAAAGTTTTCATCAACTCGAGCACTCCTTACATGCCCCTGTTAACTTTTTTATTCTCCCTTTGTTTGCTTTTGCCAATGCGGGTATAGGTTTTTCTACAGTAAGTGCAAAAGATTTTACTGATAATATGACCATTGGAATAGGTTTAGGGCTTTTTTTAGGAAAACAGATAGGAGTCTTGTCTTTTACCTTTTTTGCCCAAAAATTAGGTTTAGGCTCTTTACCTAAGGGTGTCTCTTGGGGAGCGGTGTATGGTTTGGCAATCTTAAGTGGTATTGGTTTTACGATGAGTCTTTTTATAGGTTCATTAGCATTTGAGTGTCATGAGGGTAGCTGTTATGATTTAGTGGATTACCGAATGGGAATCTTATTAGGCTCGTTCTTCTCAGGTATTGTTGGGTACTTTGTACTTTCTAAAACACTACCCAAAGTCTAGTATGGTTATAATGTTATATGAATAATTCCCAAGCCTATAATGAAAAAAAGAAAAATTTTGACCGTCAAATTACGGTTTATGGTAGAAATGTTGTTTTAGAAGTTTTACATGAGAAAGATATTAATGTTACCAAGGTACATTTAGCGGACTCAAATAAAAAAGATGGTGCAGTTTCTCAAATTGAAAAACTTTGTGAACGCAAGGGTATTGAACTTCTTTACCACTCTAAACAAGCCCTCTCTCGAATCTCAAAGAATGCTAAACAAGACCAAGGCGTTGCGGCAGATATTGAAGCCTCTTCTTATCAAAGTGCAGAAGACTTTTTGAAAAACATATCAAAAACATATCGATATATTGCACTAGACTCTATTCATAATCCTCAAAACCTAGGAATGATTATCCGTTCTGTAGCAGCAGGATTTATAGATGGAATAATTTTACCCAAAAAAGGCTCAGCAAAGATTTCACCTCTTGTTATTAAAGCGAGTGCAGGAACTCTATTTAAGACAAAAATCTTATATTGTGATAGCTTAGAGGAGATACTTCCTAATTTTAAAAAAGATGGCGCAGATATTTATGCCCTCTCTTCGTATGCAGATGAAAATCTTTTTGATATGAAACTTAAAGAGAAAACGGTTTTTATTTTAGGAAATGAGTCTGAAGGTGTTTGTAAAGAGCTACAGCAACTTGCGAATAAAACCTTATCTATTCCTATGCAAAATGGAGTAGAGTCTCTTAATGTTGCTGTTACGGCTGCACTTTTGGCTTATTATTCATAACCTTAGGATGTCATTAGCTCATAAGGTCTTTTTATATCTTGAAGAAGACCATCCACACTCATTGCTCTTCCTTTACGAATAAACTCACGTCCTTCTAAAAAGATAATGATTGTAGGTGCAGAAAAGACCTGAAATTCTGCGGCAATTTCGGGTGTTAACGAGATATCAGCATGGTATCTTTTTATTTGAGGATACTCTGCTTCTAAGGCTTCCATGAGTTTAGGTCTAAGTACATGACAGACGTTGCATGAGGGAGAGGAGAAATATAAAACTACAGCAAGTTCATTCTTAAGAATATTGTTTAATTCATTTAAATCAGTTAAGGTTTTGTCCATAATAAAATCCATTATTTTTGTAAAATTATACACAAAATAAGACTTTTGTAAGCTTAGTAGAGTTACACTAAAACAGATCCAAAATAAGAGAATCATTTTTACTTCGGCAAAATGTTTCTTTCGCAATCAAGGAGTTCATTATGAACGTAAATATTACCGGAAGACATATCACATTAAATGAGCATACTCGTAATCATATTGAAGTAGCTTTAGAAAGTTTTATAAAATATCAATTAGATATTACAACTGTAAATGTGATTGTTTCTGAAATTAAAAATGGTGTCAATGTAGAATTTGACATGCATATTGCACATGCAAACCCAGTGGTAATTAACCAAGGGGATAAAGATTTAGATACAGCTATAGACTTAGCGATTGAAAGAGCAACTAAGGCCTTACGTCGTTTACATGATAGAGTTATTTCTCATGGGCATGACTCAATTAAAGATCTTGAACTCGCTGAGGTTTAATAATAATCCGCTCTCTTGAGCGGACCTTTTCTCATACTTTTTGTTATATCAAACGTAGAAGATAGTCTTCTATTTTGTATCTTTATCGGCTTCATTATTAGTAGAATCACTTACGTTCATATAAATTGATATCTGTTGTTGTAAATTATAAGCAGTAATAGAAGTAATGTTTTGAGCTGTTTGCTCACTTATATCTATAAGGTATGTAGAGTTAGGATTTTGACTTTTACCTAAGTCTGCTTTGGCAATGGCAGCTAATAATTCTCTGTTTAAAGAGTGATTTCTGTCTTGAACTTCTTTCACAGAACTTGTTTTAGAAATACGTTTTTTGGTGTCTTTATTAGATAAGTAGTCACTTGATTAAGTGTTGAAAGAGTCATAATAAGCTCCTCATTGTTTTGCTCAAGTGTATAAGAAGCTTGTGTTATTGCAGTGTGAGAAAGAGCTCTTTAGTAAAGGGTTCTATATGCTTATTTCACCTCATACACAAGCATAATGCCTTTTTTCTTATAAGGAATGGATTCAATAAATTGTAATCCTTCAAACTCTACCTTCATTAACTCTTCTTTAGTTTCTATTTGGAGTTTAGAAAGGGTTCTTAAAACTTTTCCTCGATAGGCTTTAGCCCAATGGCTGACACTCTTTCCTCCTTTTAAAAACTTCATAGTAATAAATTCTTGCTCTAGGCTATAAAACTTTTCGTAAAACCCAGCACGCAAGTCTAAAATAAGTTCATCTTTTAAAAGAGCAGAGAGTGAAGAAGAGAACTCATTTTTATAGATAGTTTCGGTTTTAAGTCCATCCAGTTTTGCTCCCTGTTTAAATTTATATGAGGGGATATAATCACCCCCTGAGAGTGGACCAAAAAGATTTGAAAAGATAATAGTCTGTTTGAAAAGATAATTTTTTTCATTCTTATTTAACGTAGAAATCTCTAGATAGTCATAAGCAACGCCATCATAGCGTTCTAATGCAGGCATAGTAGGTGTTGAAAAAAGATTTTGCTGATACTGTTGTAGCTCTTTCTCTTTTTTAATACCAGTAAGCTCTTGTACTTTTTCTATTGAGCCTTCATTAATAAGTCTGTTGTATGCTTGTAAAAGAGGAAGGCGTTTATTATAGAATTGAGAAAAAAGAAGTTGTTCTGAGTTTAAGGGTTTGCCTGTACCCCCAGGTTTTTTTCCTTCACTGGGTGAAAATAATATATACATAATAGACTTCTTTCAAAAATAGGTACAAAAGACTCTTTTTTCGAAATTGTAGCAGATTGTGATAGAATAATAAATTATTACGAAAAGGATATCTCAAAAGATGAGAGTTAGGTCATACTGCGAGGTGAAAAACAAAGGTTAGGAAAGTTTTATGGAAAAGATTACCATCTTAGGTGCTTACGGAACAAAAGGCTCTCATCATGAGACCTCTTCTTTTCTTATTAATGATTCGCATGCGATAGATGCGGGGAATCTATTACGCTCTTTGGGCGAAGAAGCTGCGCATATAGACACAATCTGGTTAACACATTCGCATTTAGACCATATTGTTGATATTGCGTATATCTTAGACTCCTATTTTACCTTGCGTAAAAAACCTTTGAAACTGATGGGTTTACCCGCTACATTGGAGTCGATTAAAAAACATTTTTTAAATGATGTTCTCTGGCCAGACTTTTCAAAAATACCTCTTTCCAATACAGATCAGATGAGTGTTGTATATGAAAATATAGAAATAGGGCGTAAGTATAAACTTGATGAAAAAACATTTATAGAAGCGATATTAACGGTACATTCTGTACCTTCTTGTGGTTATATTGTTCATAAAAATAGTTCAGCAGTACTGATTACTGCAGACACCTACAGTAATCCTGCCTTATGTGAAATTCTTAATAGTCGTCCTGAAATATCTGGCTTAGTCTTAGAATGCTCCTTTCCTAGTAGCATGAGTGAACTTGCCTTAGAGAGTTTACATCTAACACCATGTTTGGCAGAAGAAGAGATAAAAGATGTAAAAAGAGAACTTAAACTTTATTTTAATCATCTTAAACCTACTTTTATAGAAGAGATAAAAAAAGAGATTTATTCTACTCCCTCTCTAAAAAATGCAATCATTCTTGATGATGGTGACACAATATATTTCTAAAAAATGATCAAAATTTTAAACTTTCATAATTCTCTTGCAAAACCCTTGACATACTAAAAGAAAATGCCTATAATTGCAACTCGAATTTAGATGCTGGCATAGCTCAGTTGGCTAGAGCAGCTGATTTGTAATCAGCAGGCCCGGGGTTCAAATCCTCGTGCCAGCACCATTCTAGATGAGAAAAATTGACAATTACGTCAGTGTTCGACCAGAGTATATAAACAAATTATTGGTGAGATAGTCAAGTGGCCAACGACGGCGGATTGTAAATCCGCTCCCTACGGGTTCAGAGGTTCGACTCCTCTTCTCACCACCATTAAAATGAGATGCGGGCGTAGCTCAGTTGGCTAGAGCGTCAGCCTTCCAAGCTGAGGGTCGAGGGTTCGAGTCCCTTCACCCGCTCCATTTAATATTTGTTAGATATGTTTTTTCTGGGAGCTGGATAATCGTTTGCTTCTATGCACTTATAAGACACGATATCTTTACAGATAGCTTTCACTAATAAACAACCATAATATTCTAAATTTATAACTATTTTAATTTAAGTTTTTGACTTCATAAAAGTTAATTAAAAAACCAGCATGATTAGTCAGGGTTAAGCAATCTTGTCTAATTCTGATTAATCATGCTGGCAATAAAAGATTTAAATTAGAGTAGTAATACTCGCGCATTCGCGCTCGCATGGCTCAGAGGTAGAGCACTTCCTTGGTAAGGAAGAGGTCCCGGGTTCAATTCCCGGTGCGAGCTCCATTCATTCGGATTATGAAAATAATCTAAGTGGCACTTCTGTAAGGCTTTATAGCCTTAGGTATTGAACCTTTACAGGAGTGTCTAAAAACTAGAAATGGTTTATATTTTTAAATAAGCTCTATTTGAGCTTATTTCAGGTATAATTCCGTTTACTAAAATAAAAAGCTGGAGAAACTTATGGCAAAAGAAAAGTTTGAACGAAACAAACCACACGTTAATATTGGAACAATTGGTCACGTAGATCATGGTAAAACTACATTAACAGCAGCAATTACAGCAGTACTTGCAGTAAGCAATGGTGCAGAACTTATGGATTACGATCAAATCGATAATGCACCTGAAGAGAGAGAACGTGGTATCACGATTGCTACTTCACACGTTGAGTACGAAACTGACATCCGTCACTACGCTCATGTTGACTGTCCAGGTCACGCGGATTACGTTAAAAACATGATTACTGGTGCTGCACAAATGGACGGTGCTATTCTTGTTGTTTCTGCAGCGGATGGCCCAATGCCACAAACACGTGAGCACATTCTTCTTTCTAAACAAGTAGGAGTACCTTACATCGTTGTTTTCATGAACAAAGAAGATCTTGTTGATGATGAAGAACTTTTAGAACTAGTAGAGATGGAAATCCGTGAATTACTAGATATGTACGAATTCCCAGGTGATGATACTCCAATCACAACGGGTTCTGCTGTTAAGGCACTTGAAGAAGCTAAAACTGGTACTCTTGGTGAGTGGTCAGCTAAAATTGTTCAACTTATGAAAACTGTTGATGAGTATATTCCTGAACCAGTTCGTGAAACTGATAAAGATTTCTTAATGCCAGTTGAAGATGTTTTCTCAATCTCTGGTCGTGGAACTGTTGTTACAGGTCGTATCGAACGTGGTGTTATTAAAGTTGGTGAACCAGTTGAAATCGTTGGTATCAAAGACACTCAATCAACTACTGTTACAGGTGTTGAAATGTTCCGTAAATAAATGGATCAGGGTGAAGCTGGAGACAACTGTGGTATTCTTGTTCGTGGTATCGATAAAGAAGCTGTTGAGCGTGGACAAGTTCTATGTAAGCCAGGTTCAATCACTCCACATACAACTTTCGAAGCTGAGATTTATGTACTTAGTAAAGATGAGGGTGGACGTCATACTCCTTTCTTCTCTAACTACCGTCCACAGTTCTACGTTCGTACAACTGATGTTACAGGTGCAATCACATTACCAGAAGGTACTGAAATGGTTATGCCAGGTGATAACGTTAAAATTACTGCTGAACTAATCGCACCAATCGCAATGGAAGAGGGAACTCGTTTCGCTATCCGTGAAGGTGGACGTACAGTTGGCGCTGGTGTTGTTGCTAAAATTACTAAATAATTTTAACTAAACAATACTGCGGAGCTAGAGCTTAGGCTTTAGCGAAAAATCTAAATATATAGGTAATACGCATGAGAGAAAATATTCACTTAGGTTGTGAGAAATGTACAAGACGTAACTATCACACAACTAAAAACAAAAAGACTCATACAGAAAAATTTTCAGTACGTAAATACTGTAAATGGTGTAGAGAGCATACGATACATAAAGAGATGAAACTGTAATAAAAAGTTTCACTTTTTGTAGATGTGTAAATGAGTAAAAGTGTAAATGTGATTTTCGCATTCACACATAAGGCGAAGCCGAACTCATCTACTCATCACCGTTTTTGCTAAGCAAAAACTTATATAGGCGATTAGCTCCAATGGTAGAGCACCGGATTCCAAATCCGGGTGTTGTGGGTTCGAGTCCCCCATCGCCTGCCACTAAAATTTTCAATAAATGTATCTTTAGAGATTTATTTATCGCAAATGATTTAAACCAAGGAAAGATTAATGAGTAAAATTAGCTCTTATGTAAAAAATTCACGTTTAGAGTTGAGTAAAGTTATCTTTCCAACTAAACCACAGGTTAAACAAGCCTTTATCGCAGTATTTGTTGTTGTAACAGCTGTATCTCTATTTCTTGCTCTTGTAGACTTTGTTATGTCTTCAAGTTTAGCAGCAATTTTATAAGGACTTTCATGGCACACAAATGGTATTCACTACAGACTTACTCTGGTTCTGAAAGAAGTGTAAAAGTTGCTATAGAAAACCTAATCGAAGAACACAGACTTCAAGATATAATAAAAGAAGTTGTTGTTCCAACTGAAGATGTAATGGAGATGAAAGACGGTAAGAAAAAGATCACTGAACGTTCTCTTTATTCAGGTTACTGTTTCATTCTTATTGACTTAGGAACTGAAGTTCAACATATGATTCAGTCTCTTTCTAGAGTAAATGGTTTTATCGGTGAGTCTAATCACCCTACACCTCTTAGTGATCATGATATTAAAAATATTCTTGACCGTGTTGAAAATCGTGCAGCTCCGAAACCAAAAGTGGCATTTGATACGGGTGAAGTTGTTCGTATTATTGATGGTCCATTCTCAAATTTTACAGGTGTAGTAGATGAGTATGATATGGAACATGGAACTTTAAAACTTAATGTATCTATCTTTGGACGTGCAACGCCAGTGGATATCTCATTTGCACAGGTAGAAAAAATTATCTAAATTATTTATCTACCTTAATTTCAGGTTTTATTTGAAACTTGATATTAGCGTAGTTAAAGCGACCAGTCGAGTGCAAACTCTGCTTTAAAACCTAATGTATAACTTGATTTTTTTGAGTTGTATAATAAATACAAAGGACATATAATGGCAAAACAAGTCATGGACTATATCAAGCTTCAAATTGATGCTGGTAAAGCAAACCCTGCTCCACCAGTTGGACCAGCTTTAGGACAACGTGGTGTTAACATCATGGAATTCACTAAAGCATTCAACGAAAAAACTAAAGATAAAATGGGATTTAAAATTCCTGTTGTTATTACAGTTTATGCAGATAGAAGTTTTACTTTTATCACTAAACAACCACCAGCGTCTGCACTTCTTATGAAAGCTGCAAACATTAAAAAAGGTACTGATAACCCACTTAAAAACAAAGTTGGTAAAATTACTAAAGCTCAACTAATGGAAGTTGTTAAAGCTAAGATCGAAGATCTTAACACTAATGATGAAGAGCAAGCAGCAAAAATTATTGCTGGTTCAGCACGTTCAATGGGTATCGAAATTTCTGACTAAGTTAGTAAGCAAGACATACTTTCAAAATCATCGACCACAGTGATTTAAAAATAGATGTGGCAGATATAATACTGGAGAATCAAAATGGCAAGTAAAAGATATAAACAACTTACCGATAAAATTGATGCAAGCAAAGAATTCGGCGTAGCTGAAGCTGCTGCATTCATGAGTGAGCTAAAATCTGCAAAATTCGAAGAAACAGTTGAAATTGCAATGAACTTAAATGTAGATCCACGTCACGCTGATCAAATGATCCGTGGTGCAATCGTACTTCCAAACGGTACAGGTAAAACTGTTCGTGTTGCTGTATTCGCTAAGGGTGCTAAGGCTGATGAAGCTAAGGCAGCTGGAGCTGATATTGTTGGTACTGATGATCTTGTAGACCAAATTAAAGAGGGTAACTTCAACTTTGATGTTGTTGTTGCTGCTCCTGATTGTATGGGTCTTGTAGGTAAAATTGGTCGTATTTTAGGGCCAAAAGGTATGATGCCTAATCCTAAAACTGGTACAGTAACTCCTGATGTTGCTACAGCAGTTAAAAAGCTTCAAGGTGGTCAAGTAAACTACCGTGTTGATAAAAAAGGTAATATCCACGCTGGTATTGGTAAAGTTTCTTTCTCTGCTTCTGCAATTGAAGAAAATTTACGTACTTTCCTTGTTTCTATTAACAAGCAAAAACCAGCATCTGTTAAAGGTAAGTACATCAAATCTGCTGCACTTTCTTTAACTATGTCACCCGCTATTAAGTTTGATCTTTCTGAAGTAGCTGACGTTAAGTAAAACCTTCTACAGAATAAGCGGATTTAACAGATATTAAATCTGCTAAATCTGTGAACTCTCTTTCTAAAACAAGCTTCATTTAACTTATAAATTAAAGCAAACTCTAAAACAATTTTCGATATAATGCCACTCCTTAATCACATTTCTTGTAGGCAATCTATCCAGATTTCCGATTTGAGACTTGATAAAAGGATCATTTATTACATGGACTAAAGACAGTTAGAGGCTTGAAAAAGCTTAATTGGCATATGCCGCTCAACCGAAGTTTGATGTCTGGAAAGGAGAATACACATGACAAAAACAAAAAAAGCTGAAGTTATTGAACAACTTCGTGTATCTTTTGAAAATACTACTGCCGTTGTAATCTGTGATTACAAAGGCCTTACAGTTGTAGAACTTGAAGAACTTCGTAATGCTGCTAGAGCAAAAGATACTTCTGTTCAAGTTGTAAAAAACTCATTAGCTACTATTGCACTTAATAATGCAGGTATGAGTGGTGTTGAAATTAAAGACACAAATATCTTTTTATGGTCTGATGACGTTATCTCTGCATCTAAAATTGCAGCAGATTTCGCCAAAAAATCTGACAAATTTGTAATTAAAGCGGGTTACCTTGATGGTGAAGCTGCTGACATTGCAAAAATTGAAGCGTTTGCTAAACTTCCAGGTCGCGAAGAGTTACTTGGTATGCTTGCAGCTACATGGATGGCTCCAGTTGCGAATTTCACAATTGGCCTAGATGCGCTTAAAAGACAAAAAGAAGAAAGTGCATAAGCACTAATTACTTTTTGAATATAAAATGAGCAAAAGCCCATTTCATTACGTTAACACTTGGTTCTCCTTAGTGGAGAACTCAGGCGTAGTTGAACCACGCTTTTAACCCTCAGAAACATTCTGAGAAATATAGGAAATTATTCCTATTTTACATAATGGAGACAAACGATTATGGCTGTTACAAAAGAAGACGTATTAGAATTTATCTCAGGGCTTTCTGTTTTAGAACTTTCTGAATTAGTTAAAGAATTTGAAGAAAAATTTGGTGTATCTGCACAACCTGTTGCTGTTGCTGGTGGCGCTGTTGCTGGTGGCGAAGCTGCTGAAGAAAAAACTGAGTTTGACGTTATCGTTACAGATGCTGGTGCTAAGAAAATTGCTGTTATTAAAGCAATTCGTGGATTAACTGGTCTTGGTCTTAAAGAAGCAAAAACTGCTGCTGAAGAATTACCATCTACTGTTAAAGAAGGTATCTCTAAAGAAGACGCTGAAGCTGCAAAAGCTGAACTTGAAGCTGCTGGTGCTACAGTAGAAGTTAAGTAGTAATCACTTAACACTTTAACTTTTAAATTGAGGGCTTGCGGCTCTCGACCCTTGGGTCATTTACCTTTATGGTAAGTGGCCCTTTTTGGGTAAGAACCACTAATATTTTTTACCTGTGGTCTATTTCAGGGACGCCTGATTCTATTCATCCAATCTTGGATATAACTATTTTCACACAATTACTATTATTAACATTTTATCTTTTAGAGATAAATATATTATTGATATTCGACAAGAGCCTTTTTGTCCACAGATTAAGCGGATTACGCAGATTTAAAATCAATTTAATCTGTGGACTACACGCTCTTAAGTGACTTTAGTTATATCCAAGTGGATGAATATACAGAGGCATTTTCAAGACGTTTGAAAATGTTTTTCATTTTAATGCCCCCGTACCCGGCTACGGACATTTATACAAAATAAACTAAATGAGGTTATATATATGCTAAACAGCTTACATTCTGGTAATCGTTTACGTGTTGATTTTGCTAAGACAGCTCAGCAAATTGAAATACCAAACTTACTTCAACTTCAACAAAGCTCTTATGATAAGTTCTTGATGATTGACGCAAAAGACCGTACAGAAAGCGGTATTGAGCAGGTTTTTCAATCTGTTTTCCCTGTTCATGATGTACAGAATCGTGTTACTTTGGAGTACCTTGGTGCTGAAGTTGGTCACCCTAAATATACGGTACGTGAATGTATGGAACGTGGACTGACATATTCAGTTTCACTTCGTATGAAAACACGCCTTGTTCTTTGGAACAGAGATGAAAATACACGTGAAAAAACTGGTGTTCAAGATATTAAAGAACAGATGATTTTTATTAGTGATATTCCTTTAATGACAGAAAGAACGTCTTTTATTATTAATGGTGTTGAGCGTGTTGTTGTTAATCAACTTCACCGTTCACCGGGTGTTATTTTCAAAGAAGAAGAGTCTAATACAGAGGCTGCAAAACTGATTCACACTGCTCAGATTATTCCAGATCGTGGTTCATGGTTATACTTTGAATATGATCCTAAAGAGATTCTGTATATGCGTATTAACAAACGTCGTAAAGTACCTAACAATTATGTTCCGTGCTCTTGGCTACTCTAAACCAGATATCTTAAAACTTTTTTATCCATTACAAAAAATTGCAGTTGAAGATAATAAATATGTTCTTCCTTTCTCTCCTACAGATTTTGCAGGTCGTTTAGAACATGATTTAGTAGATGTTGATGATAAGGTAATTATTGCTGCAGGTAAACGTCTTTCTACTAAAAAAGGTCAAAAACTTGTAGATGATGGTCTTACTCATGTTCAATACCCTGTTGAGACTTTAATGGAACGTCACTTAGCTGAGCCTATTATTGCCCCTGAAACAGGTGAGGTTCTTTTTGATACGATGACACTTTTAGATGAAACACGTCTTAAGAAAATGTCAGAAGCTGGAATCAGTGAATTTGTAATTGCTAATGACTTAGCTGATGGTGTTGATAGCTCTGTTATTAATGCATTTAATGCTGATGCTGATTCACTTAAACTTCTTAAACAAACTGAAGAAATTGAAGATGAAAACGACCTTTCTGCTGTTCGTATCTACAAGGTTATGCGCCCAGGTGAGCCTGTAACTGTAGATGCTGCAAAAGCATTTGTAAACCAACTTTTCTTTGATCCAGAACGTTATGACTTAACTGAAGTTGGTCGTATGAAAATGAATCATAAACTAGGTCTTGATGTTCCTACTTATGTGACTGTTCTTACCCATGAAGATATTATTAACACCGTTAAATATGTTATCAAAGTTAAAAATGGTCAAGGTCATATTGATGATAGAGATCACCTAGGTAATAGACGTATTCGTGCCATTGGTGAGCTTCTTGGTAATGAATTGCATAATGGTCTTATTAAAATGCAAAAAGCGATTCGTGACAAGTTATCTACTATGTCAGGTCCTCTTGCAGAGATTATGCCTCATGATTTAATTAACTCTAAGATGATTACATCAACTATCATGGAATTCTTTTCTGGTGGTCAACTGTCTCAGTTTATGGATCAAACGAATCCACTTTCTGAGGTTACTCACAAACGTCGTTTATCGGCTTTAGGTGAGGGTGGTCTTGTTAAAGAACGTGCAGGTTTTGAAGTGCGTGATGTTCACCCAACTCACTACGGTCGTATCTGTCCAATTGAGACTCCAGAGGGGCAAAATATTGGTCTTATTAATACTCTTGCTACTTACTCAAAAGTAAATGAGCATGGTTTTATTGA
>JAJRQV010000061.1 GCA_024280035.1 Campylobacterales bacterium | reverse complement strand
TGTAACTTCTCTAGCAAAGTCTAAAACTACAGGTCCGCGAATACCTGTTTTAGTAAAAATAAGGTCACCCTTAGCCCTTAACTTTTTTGCTTTTTTAAGATCAACTCTAAGTTCCACCTTAGAAATAGTATCAGCCCGACAGTTTTGCACCCACGACTCTTTCACTTTTAAAGGCATCATCGCAGGAAAGAGTTCAGTTACCTTATGCCCGAGTTCTTGAGCCATCTTATAACCATCACCTTCAGCACCTAAAACAGGATAACCCAACCCTCCTGTAGCAATAACAACAGACGAAGAAGTATAGGTAGTGTCTGTGCTTTTCACACCTTTTATTCTGTCTTTTTGAAACTGTACCTCTTCTACTTTTTGATTACATATAATTTTTACATCTAAGTGCAACATCTCTTTTTCTAAGGCATCTAAAATCGTACCCGCATTATGTGTTTTAGGAAAAACACGAAAGCCATCAGGAGAGTGAGATTGCACCCCTATCTCTTCAAAAAAAATACGCAATTTTTTATTATCAAAGGCACTTAAGGCTTCCGTCATAAAACGCCCTTCTCTACCAAAAGATTTCATAAATTCAATGTTTTCTAAAGTATTAGTAAGATTACATCTTCCCCCACCCGTAGCCTTAAGCTTTGCCCCTAATTTGGATAATTTTTCTAATAAAAGAACTCTTTTTCCTCGACGTGCAGAGCTAATAGCCGCTATCATACCTGCTGCTCCGGAGCCTATTACAATAACATCATAATTATCATCTAGCATTAAGTGCTTCCCTATATTGCGTTTTAATTCTTATCATTACTGCAATTATGACGAAATTAGTGTAAAATATCAGAAAAAGATGAATATTATGTTTCCTAACTTACTTAATGGTAAAAAAATTCTCTTAGGTGTGAGCGCATCTATCTCTATCTATAAATCTTTAGAGCTTATTCGTTTGTTTATTAAAAGTGGCGCCCAAGTACGTGTAGTAATGAGTGAGTCCGCTAAAAAGTTTATCACGCCTCTTACTTTTGAAACTATCTCTATGAACAAGGTTCTTCATGCAGAATCTGAGTCTTGGGAAGATGACCTTAATCATATTAAAATAGGTTTATGGGCAGATATCTTTGTGATTGCACCTGCTTCTTCCAATACCATTGCTAAACTCTCCAATGCTATTGCTGACAACTTACTCTTACAAACAGCCTTAGCCTACCCAAAAGAGAAACTTCTTTGCCCTGCAGCCAATACAAACATGATTAACAATCCTATTTTACAAGGGGCAATGAAAATGTTAGCCCTTTCAAACTACACTATTATGAAAACACAGACCAAATTACTGGCTTGTAATACAGAAGGTGATGGAGGGCTTATTGATATTTAAGATATCTTTTTCCAAACTGCTCAAATTCTTTTAAAAGAAGATTTTTGGACAGACAGACGTGTGATTGTAACAGGGGGTGGCACAATTGAAAAAATTGATGATGTTCGTTATCTTTCTAATTTTTCAAGTGGAAAAATGGGTTCTTCTTTAGCCTTAGCTCTGTTTTTTAAAGGTGCTGATGTTAATTTCATCTCTTCACGTTTTCCCTTACGCCTTCCTGTCACAATGCACCAAATTGATGTTCAAAGCTCATCTGAAATGGCAGAATACTTAGTTGATTCTATTCGTGTGGCTAAAAAAGGAAAAATGAGCAAACCCTCTTTAATGTCTGATGCCAACCCTGAACTTATTCAGAAAAAACCCTTTGTTTTTATGGCAGCCGCAATTAGTGACTATATTCCTTCTTTTCCTCAGCACGGTAAGATTAAGAAATCTGATATTGGTGAGAAATGGTCACTTGAGTTAAAACAAAACAGTGATATCTTATCTTCTATTAGTGCTGATGATATCTGTACTATCGGTTTTAAAGCAGAAATGGATGCAGATACAGGCTTAGACAATGCCAAATTAATGTTAGACAAAAAAGAACTTAATGCTGTGTGTTATAACCACTTAGACGGAAGTGAAAGTTTTGGAACCGATGATAATGCTATTGAGTTCATCACCCCTTCAAAACGAACCAGTCTACCTAAACAAGACAAACTCTCACTTTCATTCTCACTTATAAAGTTATGTGAGAGTTTATGATAATTTCTGCACTGCCTCAGCTTCAGAGTTTACTTTCTAGTCTTGGCAGTTCTAAACTCGGTTCCCTACTTCCTTTAGAAGTATTAGTCCTTAAAAAACTCTCACCAGAAACATTTCTTCTTCAAATTAAAAATAAAAATTTTGAAGTTTCTACGCCTAAACCCTTAGTGGTAGGTGAACAGTATTTAGCTAGTGTAAGGCATGAGCTTAAAAATAATATTATTAATTTACAGCATTTTCATAAGATTCCCATAAAAGTAGCACAAACCGTTTATTCCTTAGATGAGTTACTTGCACATTTAAAAAGACCTTCAAAAGAGGCTATTACACAGCTTCACTCACAATTACTCTCACATCTGTCTAACAGCACAAATAAAGAAGAGTTTAGCTTTTACACCCAACTTCTTTTAGGTTTAAGTCAAGGCATCATCTCTTTACCCTTTAAGTATCATAATGGATTTGGGCTTTTACAATACAAAAAGAAGAAAAAACAAGAGAAACAAAGCCAAGATGAAGTACAATTTTATGCGCATCTTAAACATTTAGGTCCTTTAGATGGAACTATTAGACTAATTGATGATGAAATACGTATTATTGTTAATGTTTTATTTGAAGAGACTTTAGAAGTTTTACAAAAGTTTCAAGAAGAATTTTCTTTTAATAAAACCCTAACTATTCAACTCAAAGCTGAAATCAAACCTCTCTTTGCCTTGAATGAACAGGTTTTAGACATAAGTATTTAGGGAAAAAATGAACACAGCTAAACACATTGCAATTATTATGGATGGAAATGGCCGTTGGGCAGAACAACAGGGTAAAAACGTTTTGTTGGGCATGAAGCCGGTTCAGAAGTTGTTAGACAAATTACGACTCACTGTTCTAAAGATTCTGAAATTGAAAGGCTGACTCTGTATGCCTTTAGTACTGAAAATTGGAAACGCCCTAAACTAGAGGTTGAGTTTTTAATGAAACTTTTAGAAAAGTATTTAAAAAACGAGCTACCTACCTATTTAAAACTGGGTGTACGTTTTGAGATGATTGGGGATGCAATACGTTTTTCAAAGGCACTTCAAAAGCAGATTAGAATCTTAGAAGAAGAGACTAAAGAGTGTAGTAATCTTGTTCAACACCTTGCCTTAAACTACGGTTCAAAAAATGAAATCTTACGTGCAGTTAATTCACTTAGAGACTCTGAAATGATTACAGAAGAGTTATTAAACAATGCGCTCGATTGTAAACATGATGTTGATCTTTTTATTCGAACAGGTGGAGATCATAGACTTTCAAACTACATGTTGTGGCAATCTGCCTATGCTGAGCTCTTTTTTAGTGATACTTTATGGCCAGACTTTACTTGTGACGAGTTAGATAGTATTATTACATCTTATAAAAATATAGAACGACGATTCGGTGGTATTAAATGATAACAGCAACAGCTATACTTTTTGGTCTAATTTTTGGCTCTTTTTTAAATGTGTTAATTGCACGTATCCCTAAAGATGAAAATGTTGCCTTTCCGGCTTCACACTGTCCTAAATGTAAAACACCCTTAAAGGCGTACCATAACATTCCTCTTTTTTCATGGCTTTTTCTAAGAGGAAAATGTGCTTTTTGTAAAGAAAAGATCTCCGTTAAATACCCTATTGTTGAACTTTTCAACGCTCTTATTTGGGGAGCAGTGTTTTTTAAACTTGGGCTTTCATATATAGCATTAATGATTGCCTTCTCATTTAGTTTTTTACTCGCGCTTTCTGTAATTGACTTCTACATTAAAATGGTTCCTGATAGCTTAAACCTATTGGCACTTACTACAGCCATTGTAGCCGCAACAAGTTTTCAAGGTTTTAGCATTAACTTTCAAAATGCCCTCTTAGCGGTGGGTGGGTTTGCCCTGCTTCGTTTTTATCTCTCTTACCTTATTAAAAAAGAAGCCCTTGGAGAGGGTGACCTCATGGTTGCTGGAACTATGGGTGCGATGTTAGGTATTAAACTTCTGCTGATGGCAATTTTCACCTCTGCTATTTTAGCCCTTCCTGTGATGATGTATCAAAGAGATGAAACAGATGAGTCGAAAACTGTTCCTTTTGTACCTTTTTTAGCCTTAGCCCTGTTCATTGTTTATATCTTTGATTTTGCCTTTATCGACTACTGGAACAGCCTGTATGGATAAACTCAAAAACTATCTGCTGACCAACTTTTCGCAGATATATTTTTCAATTTTCTTACCACTGTTTGTCATTGCTTCTGTTATTATGCTTGTAAAAATAGCAGCCTATACCGCCTTTATACAACTGACACTTTGGGAGATGGTAAAACTCTATCTTTTTTTAATGCCTGAACTTATGTTTTACACCTTACCCGTTACCTTTTTTATCTCTGCTGTAATGACCATTGCTAAGCTTTCAAATGATTATGAGATGTTGGTTATCTTCTCTTTGGGTATTAAACCTTCAAGTCTAATTCTCTTTTTTACTAAACTTGCCATCTTGCAAAGTCTTCTACTTTTTGTTCTCTTTTTTGTTGTCACCCCTCATACAAAAAACTTACAACGTAACTTTATGAATAAAAAACGCTCCGAAGCAAAGTTTAATATTGAAGCTTCTGAATATGGGCATAAATTTGGTGACTGGATGATTTTTGTAGGTGAATCAAAAAAAGATGGGTCTTATGGTAATATTATACTATTTAATCAAAAAGACACCGAAGAGACTCTGCTTGTAGCTGAAAAGGCAGATGTTGTTTCTCAGGCAGACACCTTAAAACTTGAGTTAAAAAAAGGGAAGGGTTTTACTTATTCAGAAGAGTCCCTGTCTCAAATGAAATTTAGAACCATGCATATTAATGACAGTACAAATATGGATAAAGAAGAGTATAAAAGTACCTTTGCTTATTGGTTTAGTGATCTAAAACTCCGAGATATGTATGAAGAAGGTAGCCTAAAATATCGTTATTATCAAAAAGATTTAACTTCTAAACTTCGTAAACTCAGTAATCAGTTCCTGATTGCATTTTTTCCTCTGACCAGTGTTTTTCTTATACTTAGTATTGGTGTTATTAATGCACGGCATCAAAAAGGCTTTACTTATGTATATATCTTTAGTACGGTTATCCTTTATTATGCCAGTACCTTTACCTTAAGTAAGATTTTAGGGCTGTACACCATTGCTGTAGTGGGAGCTGTTTTTGTCTCCATAAGTTATTATATTTATCATAAAAAAATTGTAGTACGCTATTGAAAATCAAACTTCTAATCTCTTATAACGGCTCTAACTT
This sequence comes from Campylobacterales bacterium, assembly GCA_024280035.1. Classification (GTDB taxonomy): domain Bacteria; phylum Campylobacterota; class Campylobacteria; order Campylobacterales; family Sulfurimonadaceae. The sequence continues at coordinate 15,158 of JAJRQV010000061.1, read as the reverse complement.
TGAAGGTTCACAAGTACAAAGTCACACTTCAAATACGATTATGGGGCAATTATATAACTCATTTGAACGCTTAGGTATTAAAACAAAACTTCATGCAAGTGGCAGAACAGATGCTGGGGTACATGCCTTTAAACAAGTGATGCATTGTGAAATACCCCTCTTTTGGGAAGATCTTGTAAAACTTAAAGAACATCTACAATTTCAACTTCCAGATTCCATACAACTTCGTCAACTCAGTGTAGTCAATAAAGATTTTCATGCACGTTATAGTGCTAAACGAAGAGCTTATCGTTATATCTTAAGTTCTCAAGAATCCAATCCTTTTGAAAGTGCTTTTATTACCTTTGTTAAACATGAACTAGATCTTAGCTTACTTCAAGAAGCTATAAAACTTTTTGAAGGCGAACATGATTTCTCTTTTTTTATGAAGAGTGGTTCAACAACAGCTTCACATACACGTCATATCTATAAAACACAGGTATATAACTATAAGGGTAAAACCATTCTCTATTTTGAGGCTAATGGTTTTTTACGTTCACAAATTCGGCTTATGGTCGCTTTTTTACTTAAAGTCTCGTCTTATCAACTAAGTATCGAACAACTTAAAGAACAGCTCAACAACTATAAAAAGTATAATACAAAACCCGCTCCACCTAATGGTCTTTATCTCTCTAACATCATCTACTAAACTAACTTTAGTCATTATGACTCATCTGTATTGACAAGGCTTGCATTATAGTTGTTTTTTTTGCTATAATCCAGAAAAATTAATTCAAAAGGACGCTATTATGGCAAAACATCAGTTTCAGACCGAAGTTAATCAAATTTTACAACTAATGATTCATTCACTATATTCTAATAAGGAGATCTTTTTAAGAGAGCTTGTATCGAACTCATCAGATGCACTTGATAAACTTAATATGTTAGTGCTAACTAACCCTGAGTATAAAGAGGTAAACTTTCAACCACGTATTGACATCACCTTCAATAAAGAAGAAAAACAACTTATTATTGCCGATTCTGGTATTGGTATGGATGAGGCTGACCTTATTGAGCATCTTGGTACAATCGCAAAATCAGGAACAAAAGCCTTTTTAGAAAACCTTTCAGGTGATGAAAAAAAAGATTCTCAACTAATCGGACAGTTTGGTGTTGGTTTTTATGCTTCATTTATGGTTGCTGATAAGGTAGAAGTTATCTCAAAAAAAGCAGGTACAGACAAGGCTTATAAATGGACTTCAGAAGGTACAGGTGAGTATGACTTAGTTGAAGCAAGTCGTGATAGTCATGGTACAACTATTATTATGCACCTTAAAGAAGATGAGGGCGAGTTCTTAGAAGAGCACCGCTTAGAAGCTATTATTAAAAAGTATTCTAATCACATTCCTTTCCCAATTTTTATGGATAAAGAACATTATATTGCAGCACAAACGGATGATGATGGAAAAGAGACGCAAGCAGCAAGTACTGAGATTAAAAATGAGCAAATCAATAAGGCAAGTGCTTTATGGACTATCTCAAAATCTGAAATAAAAGATGATGAGTATAAAGACTTTTATAAATCAATCGCTCATGACTCAGGCGAGCCTCTTACATGGATGCACAATAAAGCCGAAGGTACAGTAAACTACACAACACTGTTTTACATCCCAGAAAAAGCACCTATGGATCTGTACAGAGTTGATTACCAACCGGGTATGAAACTTTACATCAACCGTGTTTTCATTACCGATGATGATAAAGAGTTAATGCCAACTTACCTACGTTTCTTACGTGGCGTAATTGATTCAGCAGATCTTCCTTTAAATGTATCTAGAGAGATTTTACAGTCAAATCCAGTAATGGCAAAAATTAAAAACTCATCTGTTAAAAAAGTACTTTCTGAATTAGCTAAAATGATGAAAAAAGATGCAGATAAATATTCTAAATTCTATGCTGAGTTTGGAAATTGTCTAAAAGAAGGTATCTACGCAGATATAGGTAATATAGACAAACTTCTTGAACTTATGAAGTTTAATACCCTTAAATCAGAAGAAACAACTTCAATCGAAGAGTTTATTAAAAATGTAGACGAAGAGAAAAAAGAGATTTACTACCTCAGTGGTAAAATGGCTCTGTCTATGCTTAAAAATTCTCCTGTATTAGAGCGTTTCAAATCTAAAGACATTGATGTTCTTATCTTAAATGAAGAGATTGACACTATCGTTTTCCCAATGGTAACAGAATACAAAGAGTACAAGTTTGTTAATGCTGCTGATGCTAAGTTTGAAGAGAGCGAAGAAGAGAAAAAAGCAGAAGAAGAGACTTCAAAAGAGTTTGAAACACTTCTCAAAGAGTTCAAAGAAACTCTGGGGGAAAGCGTTAAAGAAGTTGAAGTCACTTCGGACTTAACAGACTCTCCTGTATGCCTTAGAATTGATAAAGAAGACCCCTCATACATGATGGCACAGATGATGGCTCAAATGGGTAATGCAGGTGATGTTCCACCAGTAAAACCTATTTTACAAATCAATCCTAAGCATGAGATTCTTGCGAAACTAAAAGATTCTGCTGACCAGAACTTAATCAATGATGCGGCACATGTTCTTTTAGATCAGGCTCGTATTTTTGAAGGTATGGAGATTGAAGATACAGCTGGATTTATTTCACGTCTAAATCGTATTATGAGTAAGGCACTTTAAGCTTTACTCTTATCTAAGCAATTCATAAAAAGCTTGTTTTTTTAATTACAAAATAAATATACTCTTGATTATTACCCTGAGGTGTAACATGAGTATATTCTTCACTCTCAATAAGACTTAGCTGAGATGGAAGTTCTTCTAATATTTTTTGATTATTATATTGCACAATATCTAATCCTGCACATTGGGTTGGACCACCCTCTTTAAATGTACTAATGATAGCAATACCTGTAGACTCAAGTACATTATCTAATACTTTAAAATATTGTTCTCTCTCTTTTTTAGAAAGTAAAAAATGAAAAACAGCTCTATCATGCCAAATATCAAATTTTTTTTCTGTCGTGAAATTTAAAATATCACCACATATAAACTTAACCTTATCGTTACTAATTCTATTTTTTACAATTTCAAGAGAACTTTTAGAGGTATCAAGAAGTGTTATCGTGTTATCCTCGTTTTCAAGAAGGTTATCTACAAGAAGTGAAGCACCACAACCCACATCTATAATATTTGCCTTATCTTGATGATGATTTTCTATTAGCTCATATGATTTTTTTGGTGAACTTTGATGCCATAGTACCTTAGTATGATCAGATCTTTTAAAAATACTCTCCCAATGTTTTTTTCTTAAAACATCTGAGGGTGTTTTAATTGCCTTAAAGGTAGCACCCTGTGTTGTATCAGAGGTGCTATAATGGGTATGACCCGTACATTTCACATCATAAAATCCTGCTGCTTTAATACCTTCTATTAATTCATTTTCTCTCATCGTCCCCGCCACACAATTTGCCCAGTCTTCTTGAGCATCACAGCATGATAGTTTTTCTACCAAGCTACATGAATCCTCATCAATAGAAATATCTATCATATCTGCAAAAGATAGTTTTCCATTTGGTTTTAAGACTCTATATATCTCAGAAAACACAGACTCTTTACAGGAGGTTAGATTAATAGCACCATTAGAGAGTACAACATCTACACTTTCATCTTCTAAGTCAATATCATCAAAACTACTGTGGAATATTTGTACATTTTTAGCATTAAGCTCTTGTGCATGTTGTGTCGCCACTTCAACCATTTTGGCGTTATATCAATACCACTAACCTTGCCATTTTCTCCAACTAATTGTGAAGCAACTAATACATCAACCCCTGCCCCACAACCTAAGTCTAAAACTACATCACCTTCTTTGATGTCTGCATCCTTAAAGGGGTTTCCAACCGCAGCACAATAGTCCCAAACTTTAGATGGAATTTTATCTATCCACACTTGTTTATACCCATGTGCTTTTGCATTTTCTAAACCTTTATCCCAGCCAAAATCTTTTTTAGGATTCTGTGCTAACTCCGTGTAAAGTTCTATTATTTGTCTGTTATCAGCCATTTTCTACCTTATTCTTCTATTTTTTCAAAAGGATAACCAGCGAGTTTCCACGCATCAAATCCACCCTTTAAACTGTATACATGTTTATAACCAAGCGCTTTAAGTGTTGAAGCTACAAAAAGACTAACAAGACCAAATTTTCCATAAACGACGATAACCGCATTTTTATCTTGTAATTGCTTAAATACACTAAAATATAGTTTGCCATAAGTGATTGCATAAGTATCCATTTAATCAATTCTATACCCGTCATTATGACTGGGTTCTCTTATGTCTAGAAGGGTAACATCCTCATCGTTTTCTAACATCTTCAAAAGAACAGGTGGTGGCATTTGTTCAACTTGAGCTTGATGTTTTACCATTAAGGTATCTAGGACCTTATAGCCTGTTCCACTACAAGCTATTTGTTTATATGCAGTAGGATTAGTTAATTCTTTTTGCATATATTTTAGTACAAGCAAGGATTGAACAATACCTTCTTCTTGATTATTTTCAGGGTCTGGTGTAGCTGAACTACAAGCCTCAGTAGAACAACTTTGAAAAGTGGGTGCAGCAGTAAAAAACTTATTTCCCCACAAAGGAAAACTAAGCATAATAGCTGTAAATACTGTTACAATCGCTAAATATACTTTACTTGACAAAAATCCAACTTCATCACAGTCACACTCAATGTCTTTACTTGGGTTTAACTTGTCATACCAAGCAAAAATTAGTACAAGTACAGTGAAAAAAACTAAATAGTTATGATAAGGTGCCAACCATGCAAATGATGAAGCAAGAGAACTTGAACCTGCGAGTACTGCTAAAACGGGTGTTACACAACATAAAGATGTTGCAATTGTTGCACTAAATATTGTGATTATGTTTTTATTTGCCATTTTTACTCTTTCTAAAAACTTATGACTTTTTCACTATTAATAATCCAATTGCTAAGCACTTGCATCGTTGAAGAAATACTAGTATCAAAATATGGTTCATTTTTAAAAATTCCACATCGAGTATTACAAGTACCACATACTTGAAGTTAAATACCATTTTGATACATTTTTTTAAGTATATCAACTAAATCATAATCGTAATTATCAGGCTTAGCTGTTTTATCACGGGCTAAATCAACGGCGTCATTCATTAAAAATATATTTATTTTTTCACCATTTTTATGCAGAGTCTTTGCTAAACGAAGTGCATTCCAAGTAACATCCGTCCCATCATAAGGTTGATGGTTTAAAAGGATTGTTGTCATTTTATTTTTCTTGATTTAAAGTAACATTACCTAGACCAGTTTTTATTGCATAACCTGCTTTTGCCCAACCCTTTAAACCACCTTTTAGTGTTGTTGCATATGTATATCCCATTTTTTTGAGTACCTGTGCCGCAAGTGCTCCACGACCTCCATTACGACAGTACGTAACAATAATCACCTCTTTATCTTGAAGAAGTTTATTAACTTTCCATTCTAAATTACCACGAGTTATAGAGATAAACTGTTCTTGATTCATCTCATTTGATGGAATGCTGCCTTCTGCCCTTTGTTCACTTTCTCTAACATCAAGAACAATCACATCTTCATCCTCATCAAGTAAACTTTTAAGTTTTTTTGGCGTAATTTCACCCACTTTTTTTGTGCTTGTTTAATTAAGTCCATTTTACCCATAGGTTCAGCCATTAATGTTGTTATAAACAGTAATGCAATTACTAATAAAATATTTTTCATCTATCTTCCTTGTATTTAGCTAAATTGCTAAATTGATTAGAAAGTTTATATTTATATAGCTTAAACCAAAGTTAATTGCCTAAATTGCTAAATAGCTTTTCTTTAGATATAATTACATTAATTAAAAAGGTTAATGATGTTAAATATGGATGACAAAATAAAGATATTTAAGGCTCTGGGTAATGAAACAAGATTTAAAATATTTAAAAATATATTTACAGGTGGATATGCCTGCTCAATTGATAACACACAACCCAAAGATGATATTATTGCTCAAGCCACCTGTGTAACAAGCATAGCAGAACATTTTGATTTTGCCCTACCTACCATATCAAGGCATTTAAAAGAACTTAAAGATGCCAAAATAATAACGATGACAAAGAGTAAAAATAAAATCTATATTGAACCCAATATTGAGACTATGAAAGAGATTGCAGGTTGTTTTGAAATTTTAGTAGAAAAATATGAAAATGGTGTTGTTTATCAATACGACAACACCCAATAAATATAGCTTGTATCAGTTAACTATAATAGCCTTATTAAACTAAAAAATAATATTCTTAATATTAACTACTATTTAACAAACCCATGAACAAATACAGAAACTATTTTTCCACTTAAGACTTCGCCCGTATAAAGACTCTGATCATTTTCAACACTTGTACTAGAGTGTGTATCAAAAAGAATTAAATCAGCAGACTGTCCTACTTCAATTAAACCTGCATTTTTCTTAATTATCTGAGCAGGTCGTAGCGAAACCATTTTACTTAACTCACTCAGGCTTATGAAACCTGTTTTAACAAGTTTAGTATAGTACAAAGGCAGAAGCTCTTGTATCGCTTCTGTCCCATACGCTGCATCATAAAAAGCGACTTCTTTGTTCACCTTTGAGTGGGGTGAATGAAGAGAGCTTAAGATATCGATTTCACCATTTTTTAGTGACTCTTGCAGGGATAATTTTCCTTTTTCATCTGAAAGGGGTGGGAATATTTTTGCCTTCGTATTAAAATTATCACAGGCATTATCATCTAAACAGAGGTGGTGAATAGGAATTTCAGAAAACACTTTTAAACCCTCTTTTTTTGCAGAAGTAATCATCTCTATTGCGCGTCGTGTAAAGAGACCTTTAAAAAGAACTTGAACATTAAAATATCTTGCAATTTCAATCATTTTTGTTACATGAATAATCTCCCCCAAGACTGAAATTCCAGGCAGACCAAGGCTTGCTGATACCGAACCTTCAAACATAACACCATTTCCATTTAAAGCCCTATCATTTGCACTACAAAAAACTGTTCCCTCATACATTTTCATATACTCAAAAATTCTACGAATAAGATTAGCATCTACAAAACTATCTAAACTTGGAGCAACAGCGCCTTTTTTAAGAAGAATGGCAATATTACTTAAGGTCTTATCTTCAATCGTTGCACAGACTGCTGATTTGATTTCAGCCCCTTCTAAATTACGTTCAAGTACAAACTCTAAAACAATCTCATTATTAATGGCAGGTTCAGAGTCAGGGTTTAAAACGACTGTAGTTACCCCACCTTTTATCGCTTCATTAGAGAGTTTTTGCAGTTTTGAGGCATTAAGTTGCCCATCAGCAAGAGAAACATTAAGATCAATAATTCCCGGAAGAAGATATGCGCCTTTAGCATCAATAAGTCTGTCTCCATCAAGGTTTTGCGCTATTTTTGTGATGATTCCATCTGTGATTTCGACATCACCTGTACGTTCTCCATTACCATCACATAAAACAGCATTTTTAATAATCATTTATATTCCTTATTTATATTGCTATAATTCTAACAAAAAAGTCTTTTAAATGCCCAAAATTCTACTACTTTTACTACTAATCTCCAGTTTTAGTTATGCCAAAAAGGTTGATGCCTATAAAGAAGGTGAGATTCTTTACTCTTCTAAGGGATGTAATGGCTGTCATGGAATGCATGGAGAGGGCTTAAATACCTATCCAATTTTAATGAATAGGCAGAAATATCTTTTAGTAAAAAAACTCAAGTTTTATCGAGGAAAAAAAGGGGTAATGAACCAAACTGCACAGATTATGATTCCCTTTGCTGAGCATCTTAGTGATATAGAAATTTCTTACTTAAGCACCTATCTGTCCGAATTTAAAGAAGCTTTAAATGCCCCTAAATATGATATTGAGTATGAGTCTTGGGGAGATGGGGGAAGCTAAAATTAGGTTTTAGCTAAAATCTAAGGAGCACTCTTCCCTAACCCAAACAGATATAGAACTTATTAAAACTTTTTTATTAACTCAGTAGGTTCAACAAAACCAATCACTCTTTTTTGAATTAGTTCATTTCCCTCTTCATCATAAAAGATAAGTGCAGGAGGTCCGAAAAGACCGAATTTTTTACTTAAGGCTTTTTCATCATCTGTATTTTCTGTAACATCGGCTTGAATTAAAACATAATCTTTCCATGCCTCTTTTACACCAGCATCTGAAAAGGTAAGGTGTTCTAACTCTTTACACGAGGTACACCAGTCTGCATAAAAGTCTAACATCACTTTTTTCCCTTTAGACTGTGCCAAAATAGCATCTAATTGTGCAATTGAGTGTATTTTTGTAAACTTATTTTCTTTAGTTTCTACACTTGTTGAGACTGCTGTTCGAGTAGAGGTAAACTTTTCTAAAGGATTAAGCAGACTTGATGAACCAGTAATAGCACCCAGAAATAAAACGACAGCAAACATAAATGCCATTAATCCTAAGCTTTTTTTAGCCGCATGACAAGGTGAACATAAAGAGTCTTCTTTATTATCAAATGCACCTAAAGAGACGGCTGTAAACATCACTAAAGCAGACCAAAGAAGCATACTAACACTGTTATCTACTATACGGCTTAACATCCAGATAGCTACTGCTAACATCATTACACCAAATACAGATTTTACAGCGTCCATCCATGAACCTGGTCTAGGCATAAACTTACCAGCACCTGTTCCAACAATTAAAAGAGGTACACCCATACCCATTGATAAGGCATACAAGGCTGCTCCGCCTAAGAAAGCATCTCCTGTTTGAGAGATAAAACCAAGTGCAGCCGCAAGAGGAGCAGCAACACATGGACCCACAATAAGAGCAGATAAAAGCCCCATAATTGCAATAGAAACATAACCTTTACCACTGCCTTCTGTCTTTTTATTTAAATAAGACTGTAAAGACTGTGGCATCTGAATTTCAAACAGACCAAACATTGAAAGGGCTAAAATAACAAATACACCTGAAAAGACGGCAATCACCCAAGGTGTCTGAAAGGCAGCTTGTACACCCGCACCTGTTAATCCTGCAATGACACCTGCAATGGTATAAGTAACTGCCATCGCTTGAACATATACCATAGATAAGATAAAGGCTTTTTTAGTTGTCATGTCCGAACCGTGTGAAACAATCACACTTGATAAAATAGGCACCATTGGAAAAACACAAGGAGTAAGTGAAAGTAAAAGTCCAAATACAAAGAAACCCATAATAATATAAAAAATATTCCCCCCCGCTAATAAGCTGGTAATAGGATCCGTATCTTTGTCTATAATTATTTTTTCTTCTTCAGTAATTTCATCTAAAATTCCTGTACTCGTTTTACTCTTTTCTGCTTTTAATTTATCTAAATCAACAGAAAGATTAAACTTTGATGTACTGGGTTCATAACATAAACCCAATTCTGAACAGCCCTGGTAACTTACAAGAAGTTCAAAGTCTATTATTCCACTTACATCTGAACTTTTAGTAAGAGGAATAGACATAGTTTGTCCATTTAAATAAGCAACTTCTCCATCATGGTCTACACCATCAGGAAGTATAAAAGCACCAATTTGAACATCTGGATTTTTTGTAATTTCGACGCTAACTTGATTCTTATAAACATATATCTTATCAGCTAAATCAAACTCAACATGTACACTATTATCAAGAGTAACAGCCTTAATAATAAAGGCTTCTTGTAAGCTTAAGAATTTGTTTTGTGCCGAAAGTGGTGTAAGAAGTATAAAAAGTAGAGTAAAAAACGAAAGTAAATATTTCATTGAGTTCCTTTTCAAAGAGAAATTTTATCTAAATTAATTTATATAAGCATTATATACTAAAGTATGTGTTGTTATTGTGTAAAAAGTAAGAAAACATTTTTACTCTAGAATCATACTATTTGTTTAGTTTTATTTTAACTATATTTATTAAGAAATATTATTTTATACTGGTTTCTAATTAAAGGCCATAATTATGGATATCAAAGCACTTAAAGAGCTAACCTATGAACTTAATTTACTGTATATAGAAGATGATGATGCTTTGCGTACAGAAACTGAAAAACTTTTTAGGCACCTTTTTAATAAAGTCGACAGTGCCGCTAATGGTACACTTGGCTTAAAAATGTTTTTAGCAGGAGAGTATGGCCTTATCATTACTGATATTAACATGCCTTCAATGAATGGGGTTAACTTATGTCGTCATATCAGAGAACATAATAAAAAGATTACTATTATTATCACCTCTGCTCATGATGACTCAAATTACCTTCTTGAACTTATTAATATAGGAATTGATAAATTTATTCTTAAACCTTTAAGTATGCACAAACTCATTACCTCCTTATTTAGCACTTGTGAAAACATTGTAAATACAAAACTTGTTGCAAGATATAAACAAGAGATAGAAAAAACAAATTTTCAACTGCAACATAATAATAAAGAGCTAGAAATCATTCTTAAGGTACTTGACACAAAAATAGAGCAACAAGGTTCTCAACAAAAGCAGATAAAGGCTACTGTTTTTGTACCCAAAGGGACGATAAATACTGTTAGTGAAAAATCACCCCAACCTTACTCCCAAGAAAAATTCAAAAATACTAAGACTAATTTATACCTTTATAATACCTACATTTCGAAAAATGACTTTCATACCTTAGTCAAAACAAATGCCCATTTACAAGTCAGTATTGAACATCTGATTTTACAAAAAGGAGATATTCATGAAAACATTATTTTTCTTAGTGAAAACCTTTTTAATTATGCAAAAGTCTTAAAGAATTACCCCCTCTTTAAGCACTTAGCCGATAAAACAGACACCCTTTCAGACATCTCTTTACAGCAATATAAAAGTTTTGAGCATGCTTATGATAAGCTCTGTATCTTATTTAAAAGTTTTTTATATGTACTTACTAAGTGGCAAAAAAGCACTTTTGAAACAGGGATTAAAAATCCATTTATTTATGATGCTTCTATTAGTAATGATATTGATACTATTATTTTAATTTTACAAGATACTGATGAGAAAAGACTGGCACAGATTAACGAGTCTTTTTAGGCTCAATTTTACACGCTTTTTAGTACAATGTATATATTACTCCCTAAAGAGGTATTATGCAAAATCAACTTCATAAAGAAAGTTCTCCCTACTTACAACAACATAAAAACAACCCTGTACACTGGGTACCTTGGTGTGATGAAGCATTTTTAAAAGCTAAAAAAGAGAATAAAGCTATCTTTATTTCCATAGGATATAGCTCCTGTCATTGGTGTCATGTTATGGAACATGAGGTATTTGAAGATAAGACTTTTGCAGAAAAACTGAATAAAAACTTTATCTGTATAAAAGTCGATAGGGAAGAGAGACCCGATATTGACAAATTTTATCAAGAAGTACACCTCTTACTTAATAGACGTGCAGGAGGTTGGCCCACTTCTATTTTTGCTACACCCGATAATAAGGTTTTTTTTGCAGGAACGTATATTCCGCCTCTTACCCAAAACAACACCCTAGGCTTTGGTGAACTTATTGATATCATCACACAAAAAGTAAAAGAAAATGATGCAACACTCTTTTCAAATGCCCAAGAAATTCAAACACTTTTACAGCCTGAAAAAAGACCTCATGAAGCCACTAACATTACTGAAAAGATAGCCACAACCTTTCTTAAACAAGCTGATTTTAATTTTGAGAAAAGTTTTGGTGGTTTTTCAAATGACCTTAAGTTTCCTCAGGTGTCTATGCTTAAGGCACTTTTAGATACCTCAAGTTTATATGCAGATGATAATGCTTTACATATGTGTATGCACACCCTTGATAATATGATAAGGGGAGGGTTTTATGACTTAGTAGAAAGTGGTTTTTGTCGTTATTCTACAGAAGGAACTTGGTTAATTCCCCATTTTGAAAAAATGACCTATGATAATGCTTTATTAGCTGAACTTTATATTCATGCTTACCACCTTAGTAAAAATGAGACCTATTTGAGTATTGCTAAAGACACGGTTGAGTTTATCTTAAAAAAGATGAGTAGCAAAAATCTCTTTTTTAGTGCAAGTGATGCCGATTCAGATGGTATTGAAGGAAAATATTTTGTTTATAATTATAAAGAAACCGTCAAGGGTCTAATTAAAAAAGGGTTTTCTCAAGTTGATGCAGAAGATATGTGCACTTACTTGCATATCACGCCTACAGGAAACTTTGAGGGGAATAGTATTGTTAGAGTAGATAAGAGTAAACCCAAAGGGTATGAAAAGGCGCTTGAATACCTACAAGAACTAAGAGATAAACGTGAGTACCCTTTTGTTGATGAAAAAATTATTGTAGCGTGGAATGCCATGATGATTAAAACACTTTTCTTACTCTCTTTATATGATGAGAGCTACTTAAAACAAGCACAAGATTCATTAGAAGCCCTTTTAAATAAACTCTATTGCAATGGAAAACTTTACCATACGGCTATGATGGATAGTAAGGCAAAGGTGAATGCTTTTTTAGAAGATTATGCTTATTTAAGTACGGCTCTTCTTCAAGCCTATCAAAGTACACTTAATGAGAAATACCTTCATCTTGCTCAAGACTTATGTGATAAAGCCACTAAGGAGTTATATGAAGAAGGGAAATGGTTCTTCTCTAAGGGAGAGTTTATTACTGAGGCTGATATTTCAGACAACTCTTATGCAGGTAGTGTTGGCGTTATGCTTGACGCCCTACTCTCTTTAGGTGTTTTAGTAGATTTAAAATACCGTCATATTGCCTTTAAGTCTTTTGAGTACTACTCTATGAAACTTGTTAAAAAACCTATTCGTTATCCTTACCTTTTTAGCCAAGCCTTGCGTTATGTCAAAGAAGACAGAGTATTAAAAGGAAATAAAATTTCCTTAAAACAGAGACACAAGGAGTTTATGGAACTTACTTACCCATATATGATACGTTCACTCACCCAAGAGAACGAGACCTTGCTCTGTGGCATCCAAAGTTGTTATACTTCTTTAACACCCAAGGCATCTTTAAAAGATGAACTTCAAAAAACACTTTAAAAACCAATAATAATAAAAAGGAAAACATATGAGAACAGCCGTATTAACGCTCATTTTAATTGCAGTAGGTATAAGCATGAGTGCCTGTGAAAAGAATGACTACCAACATCCTATGCACAGAAATGGAAGTAAGTAGAGTTAACACTCTACTTATACAAATGAAAGAATCTCTTTTTCAATATCTTCTTTATTAATAATAGTGTCATAAATAACTTCTTTAGAAAATAGGGCATTAATCATATCAGGAATCTCTACATTTGCTTCTTTAGCAATAGACTTTAATGCCGTAATATCTTCAGCATCAGCCTCTCCCGTTAAGGCATTAGCAATTGTAGGTGAGAATTTTGTCCACTCTGCTGTTGAATACACAATTGATTTTACACCCTCTTTTGCACAGGTATCATTAGCTTTAAAACATGTTGCCGTATGTGGGTCCATTAAATACCCCTTTAAAAATGCCTCTTTGATGTATTTTTTCCCTTCATCTCCATTACAAAAATCCGCTAAAAACACAGTTTGAAGTGTATATAATTCATCTTTACTGAGGGTATAATTATTATTATCTTGAAGTTCTATCATCAGCTCTTTTGTACGTGCTGCACCAAACATATCAAATAAGATACGCTCAACATTTGATGATTTTAAGATATCCATTGCGGGGGAGGTAGTGGATACAACCGAAGAGTCTCTTAAGTCATACTTCCCTTCATTAATCAGTTTTGTTAAAACATTGTTTTCATTTGAAGCAATAATAATTTTTTCAACAGGAAGACCCATTTTCATTGCATAATAACCACCAAGAGCATTTCCAAAGTTTCCACTTGGAACATTTAAATAAACTTTTTCACCTATCTTTACTTCACCCATACGAACAAGTTCTAAGTAAGAATGAATATGATAAATAATTTGAAAGATAATACGTCCAAAGTTTACGGAGTTTGCTGCTGACAAAGAGATATGATCTTCTTTAAGTTTTGCCTTAAATGTGTCTGAATCTAAAAGTGTTTTAAGTGCATTTTGTGCATCATCAAAATCACCATGAATACCAATAACTTTTAAATTAGAAGCATCTTCTGTTACCATCTGAAGACGCTGAACATCAGAGGTTCCCCCATCAGGGTAGAGACAAGCCACTTGTACATTCGCACGATTTTTAAAGGTTTCTAAGGCTGCTGGACCCGTGTCACCACTGGTTGCTGCTAAAATAAGATACTTCTCTTTTTTCTTTTGCGCAATAGAAGATAAAACGACACCAAAAGGTTGCAGTGCCATATCTTTAAACGCACGTGTTGGACCATGATAAAGTTCAGACACAAAAAGATTTTCTTGAACCTTTACAACTGGTACCGGATTAGTAGAATTATCAAAATCATCATACAAATCAAGAGCTTCATAAAGAACATCTTTATCAATATCTATACCAAAAGCAAGTAACATATCCATTGCCATGGTTTTATAGCTTGACTCACTATGTTTTTCTAAAAAAACCTCTCCTAAATCAGGAAGAGTAAGAGGAACATAGAGTCCTCCATACGAAGCAATTGGGCTTAAAATTGCTTGAGAAAAACTAACATTATAAGGTCGAGACCCATCATTTCCACGTGTTTCAATAAAGTTCATAATAATCCATCTAAAATATTTACGAAATTATAGCGTAACTCTATCTAGAGTAGAACATTTTTAATGTTCTAAATACTTCTCTTTTGCACTTTTGTTTAGACCCGTTAACTCTCTTGCAACAGAGTGCATCAATTGTTTCGCCTTATACTCATCATCTACACTTTCGAAAAAGCCTGTTTTCATCACCAAGGCATAAAAAGTATTATAATTAATTGCTTCAACTACTAATAACCAATTTAAACTCTTCATATAAGGTTCATAAGCAGAATGTTCAAAGGTTTTTAAAACAGGATAAGGTTTTAAAACTTCTTTATTTTTCCCCATAGAGTAAGGAATAAAAATCAGTAAAAACAGTAAAAAAGTTTTTGTTGCTAACTTAATGGCACTCATTTTAAGTGAATTATCATTATGAAAGGCTAAGAAAAGAATTAAGACCACCACCGATA
>JAJRQV010000060.1 GCA_024280035.1 Campylobacterales bacterium | reverse complement strand
CTAATTCAAAAGAAGTATTAAAATTAGCAAAAAAGTATCGTGTCCTTTCAAAAGAGGAAACAACACTCTCTGCAAAAAAACTACTAGAACTTAAAAAACGTATCGATATTATTCCTCTTTCATTGGCATTAGCACAAGGAGCTGAGGAGAGTGGTTGGGGAACCTCACGTTTTGCAAGTGAAGGAAATGCTCTTTTTGGACTTTGGGACTATAGTGGAAAAGGTATGGTTCCCGCTCAACAAAGAAAAGAGCTAGGAAATTATGGTTTAGCGCGTTATGATACTCCTTTAGATTCGGTAAAAGGGTATATGTTTAATATCAATATTGGACATGCTTATGAAAAATTACGAAATATGCGTTATACACTAAGACAAGATAATAAAAAAATAACAGGATGGGAACTTGCAAAAACTCTGGATAAGTATTCAGAACGAGGTCAAGCCTATATTGATGGCTTGCATAATATGATGAAATACAACAAACTTTCTCACGCGGATAACGCCTACTTAAGCAAAGGACCTATTATTAATTTGGTTAAATCAGACTAATGTATATTTTCACTCTTAATAAAAAACCTAAGCTCATTATTACAAAAACGGAACTGCTTTTTAGAGACTCTCCCACAGATGAGATAATGCATAGACATCAATTTCATGAGATTAAAGAGATCTCTCTTGAACATCAGTATAATACAGATGAGAAAAAACTGTATTTTTGGCTTAAAGTACAGATGAAAACAACTCAAACAATCCATCTTATTGAATTCACATTCTTAGATACACCATTAAATGAAGCCGTTCAAACCTTAGAAAAGGTATTAAAAAACAAGGTGGGTTTTTCTTTCCCAAGAATGTCTTCCATACAAGAGGTGAAAATAGAACACACCAGCAGAAAAAAGATTATCTTTACAACTTTACTTTTAATACTTTCACTCTTTTTATTTCATAAGTCCTATACTCCTTCACTTGAGAGTTTAGGTACTAATGCCCTTAAAAAACAGTTTGAAAAAAACAGCAGTTTATGTTCACTCAAGGCAAAGGTAGCCTACAAAGATTCCAGTACAAAGCTCCTTAGCATTAAAAGCTATTGTGGCATCCTTGGCTTTTGGAAAGAGATAGAATCTAAAAAGATACCTGTTCAGCATCTGGAAACAGAGTTTTCTACCTTAACTATACAAGACTATATACAAAATGCTCAAAAAACAATACAATTAAAAAAGTACCCATCTGCTAGAAAAGATATTGATAAGATTTTATTCCTAGACCCTAACAATGCACATGCTTTTCTTCTTTTAGGTCGTATTGATTATGAATCAGGTTTAAAAGAAAAAGCTTTTAAAGAGATGAAAAAAGCAGTTAAACTTGATTCTACATCTTCTTTAATTTTAAATACAATAACTTCTTATTACATGAAAGAGGCACAATATCAAGAGGCTCTTGTTTATGCGAATATGGCTTTAAAACTTCATCAGAGTCCTAAAAGACTACAAACACTTGCAGGTATTGAATCCAAATTAGGTCAAACAGATAAGGCGATACAACATTTTGAAAAATCACTTTATAAGGATAATAAGAGTACTTCTATTTATACACAATTGGGTCTTTTATATTGGAAGGCCAAAACTTATAAAAAAGCAGTAGATGTATTTCAAAAAGCATATCACCTTAATCCTGATACAGCAGCCACCTTTCTTAATTATTATGAAATCTCTCTTATTAAACCCAGCTCTCTAAGTACTCAAGAGATAGAAGAATTTACGAAAAAATTTCACAACAATAAAGAGGTATTAATTATCTATCATATGCTTCGTATCATTAAACTTTCTATTAAAGATGAAGATATCATGCCTTCTCTTCAAGCTTGGGATAAAAATTATTCAGGTACAAAACTTAAATGGTCATTTGAAGAAATTTTTTCATGGTTGGATGAAAATAACATGGATGAAGATAAAAAATATAATATTAAAAAGACCATTGGCTTTTTTATTGCTTATCAACAGATATACAAATTATAACACTTCAATAAGGAAGATTTATGAGCTTGTGTGGGATTGATGAAGCGGGTCGTGGACCAATCGCAGGAAGTCTTGTTATTGCCGGAGTAATTCTAAAAAAACCTATAAAAGGCTTAAATGATTCTAAGCTTCTTAGTGAAAAAAAAAGAGAAAAACTTTTTCCTATTATTATAAAGAACTCTTTTTATCATATTGTAGAATTCTCTGCTGCCCAAGTGGATGAAATGGGGATATCTAAATGTATTAATGAGGGATTAAAGAGTATCTTAGATCACCTTAATATCGAAGATTTTCTTTTTGATGGAAATTCTACTTTTGGAGTTTCTGGTCTAAGAACTATGGTCAAAGCAGATGCTAAAATTCCTGAAGTTTCAGCAGCATCTGTTTTAGCTAAAGTTACTCATGACAGAGAAATGATACAATTCGCAGAAGAATTCCCACAATATGGATTTGAGAAACATAAGGGGTACGGGACTAAGGTACATGTACAAGCTATTAAGACCTACGGTTATTCTAAGGTTCACAGAAAAAGTTTTAAAATCAAAGCCTTAGAACCCACCCTTTTTTAAATAGGAAACTTATGAAATCATTAGATTATATACAGATGGCACTTGATGCCTTAGATAAAGAAGTTGAAGAGTGTGTTATGAATTTAACTATGGACATGACCAGTAAAAATGAAATCATGCTTCCTCTACTGCAACAAAAACGTGTTTTAGAACAGACAAAAGAAGATTTAACTTACCTCAAAGAGAACCCTCCTACTAATGCAGGTGAATGTACCATGTGGAAGCAACGTTAATTAAAATATTTTATACTTACTTAACCATGATATAGTTAGTATTAATGACATTATTAAAGGGTGGATAAAATATTTTGGAGCTTAATCTTCATATTAATGATAAACATCTCTTAATTGTAGATGATAATGCTACTAACATTATGCTTATGCAAGCCCTGATTGAAGAAGATGGTTATGAAAATATACACAGAGCATCAAGTGCTATAGAAGCTTATGAAATTTTAGATAAAACTTCTATTGACATGATTTTAATGGACATATTAATGCCAGAAATTGATGGTTTAGAAGCCACTCAAGCCATTAAATCAAATAAAAAATTTCGTAATATTCCTATTGTTATGGTAACCGCAACAGATGATGACAGTCTGCTCAAAAAAAGTTTTGAATTTGGAGCAATAGATTTTATTCGAAAACCCATTAATCAAATTGAACTTCTTGCTCGTTTAAAAACAATTTTAGTTTCACAAGAGAAAGATAATCTTCTTATGCAACACTCTCGTTTTGACGCGATGGAAGAGATTATCGGTATGCTTGCACATCAATGGAGACAACCCCTTGGCATTATCAGCGCTATTATAGGAACACTTTTAACACAAAGAGAGTTAAATATTTTAAACGAACATGAACTTGATGATTCTTTAAAAAAAATAGCAGACCACACCAATACGCTTTCAGGTATGATTAGTACCTTTAGAGAGTTTTTCAAAGCAGACTCCCCTCCTACAATCAACTCTCCCAATAAGGCAGTGTATGAACTTGAACGTTTAATGAGTGAAACCCTTAAGCAACATAAGATTAAACTCGTACTTGAACTGGGAGAACTCCCCAGTGTCTCTTATGTACAAAATCTTTTAGTTCAGGTGCTCAGCAATATAGTCAGTAACTCAAAAGAGGCCTTTGAAAAGAACAGTATTGATGATCCAAAGATTGTTATTCGAACCTTTATTCAAAAACATAAAACAAATATTGTTATTGAAGATAATGCAGGGGGTATAAACAAAGATACCATTAATAATGTTTTTGAACCGTATTTTACAACAAAACAAGAACGAAATGGAAAAGGCTTAGGTCTCTTTATTTCTAAAAGTATTATTATGCAGCAGTTTAACGGTAATATTTATGTTAATTCAAAAGGAAATAAGAGTGAGTTTCTTATCTCCTTTTAAAAAATGAAGACTTAGGACTTATGAAAAATTAGAAAATCTAAGCTAAAACGACCAGCACCTTTTGTAACCAGTATCAAAAGCATTGCTATATAATACAGTATAAACTCATACCCATTTTGAAGTACAACAAGTGTCCCTTTAACAAGTTCTCCATTAACATAAGCATCCTCCCACGCTAAGTCAGGAACAATGGCATGAAAACCATTTATACCATGAACTGTTCCAATAGCTACAAACATAATTACAAGCAGAGGCATGGATATAAAACGCGTCATCAAACCTAAGGTTAATAAAATAGCGCCTAGCATCTCCGTGCTTGCTGCCATATAAGCATTTAAGGTAGGTAAAGGAATGCCAATATACTCAAAAAAATGAGCCGTAGCAGTAATATCTGAGAATTTTAACATTGCAGGACCAAAAAATGTATATGCCAAAATCACTCTTAACAGTAATAAAGGAAGGTCTTGAGCCTTTGATAAAAGGTCCGTACCTTGTGAATATAAATCTTTGATATTCATAATATCCTCCTTATAAACTTTTTAAAAAACTTCGTAAATCGAAGTTTATGAAAAACTTTATTATCGGGGCAAAGCCCGATAAGGCAAAAACTACTTTTTACCGCCACACTTACCAGCACCACATTTAGCTGCTTTTTCTTTTTTATCACCACATTTGCTGGCTTTATCTTTCATTTTGTCACCACATTTTCCAGCTTTGCCTGCGTCTTTGTTACCTCTACTACCACATTTTTCCGTTTTACCACCACATTTTCCTGCACCACATTTACCTTCACCAGCAAAAGCAGATGTTGCACCTGCACCTAACATTAATGCTGCACCTAAAAGTAGAGCTGCTAATTTTGTATTTGACATTGTATATCCTTAAATTTTTTTATGTACTAATTGCAATCCTAAATATAAGAATTACTAATTAATAACTTCTACTTATTGTAACCAAAATAACTAACAGTTGGTAACTTCAAGTCTTAATCGTATAGTAACGCACTAGTTGTGGAATGTTTGTGTAATAGATGAGAAATTTAGTAACAATAATGAGGGGTATTAGTAAAGTCTATGAGACAGAGCTTATGATTAAAGGTAAAGACTCCCCTCCAGATACCTGCGGCACATAACTAACCTTGGTGTGCTGCTACGTTCCCGTCCTGACACATTATCAAGAAAAGCTATTGCACAGGTCTAAAGGAAAGCATTCAAGGTACGAAGAGTACATTCAATGCTTAAAGAGATTCGAATTGTAACCAAGCCTAAAATAAAACTAGCTTAAAACTAGCGAAAGCGGTTCAACAAAGTTGAAAGTTTCTTTAGAAATACAGTCAAAGTTATAGATAAAAAAATATTTTGGATTTTTTAACTTATAGTATCAAGTGCTTTTTTATACTTAAACAAGCTTCTTTATATGGAAACTCTATCTTTGAATTTTTCGCAGATAACTCCATCTTTTTCGCCAGTTCATAAATTGCATCAAATTTTAAGTTTCCAGCAGAGCCTTTAATCAAATGAGCATTTAGCGAAATCTCTTCATAGTTCTCTTCTTCTATAGCCCTTTCTAACTGACTTATAATTGTTTTACCTTCATCTAAAAAACTCTGTATTAAAATTGGAATATGCTTAACGTTTAATCCAATCTTTGCTGCCATATCTTCTTTGTCAAGATTAGCATATGATGGTAGTTCTATAAGTCCCATACTTATCTCCATTGCTATTTTTAATAATATATATCTCTTTAATCATATCCAAACACAAGAAAGATTAACTTAAAAAAAACTATTATTAGCTACAATTACTTCTATATAAGGATTCAAATGAGATATTTTCTTTTATTACTCCCTTTTTTACTATTTGCCTCTCCTTTTCATTCAGAAAAAAAGATTTCCAGTATTAGTGCCTCTGTTGTGAAGATTTTTACTGTTTCAATTAAACCAAATTATTACCAACCTTGGCAGATGCGAAGTCAAAAGTTCTCAACAGGTTCAGGTGTCATTATTCAAGATAATCTTATTTTAACAGCAGCCCATGTTGTAAACAATGGTGTTTTCCTTGAAATTAAAAAGTCTTCAAATCCTAAAAAATACATCTCTCATGTGAAATGGATTTCGCATGAAGCAGACCTTGCTCTTTTAGAAGTCGAAGACCCTACTTTTTTTCAAGATACAAAAGCACTTCATTTTGGAAAAATGCCTCATCGACAAGATGGTGTTGCCGTTTATGGTTATCCTCAAGGAGGAAATGAGATTTCAATTACGCAAGGGATTATCTCTAGAATTGAACAGACATTTTATGTTCACAGTGATTTTGATTTATTAACGCTTCAAATTGATGCTGCTATTAACCCTGGAAATAGTGGAGGGCCTGTGTTTAACCAACAAGGAGATATCGTAGGTATTGCTATGCAATCTTTGTCCAGCGCAGATAATATTGGTTATCTTGTTCCCACCCCTATTATTCAACACTTTTTGGCAGATATTAAAGATGGAAAATATGAAGGTTTCCCTGATGATGGCTTATACATTCAAAGTATGGAGAACAAAGGGCTTAAACAGTATTATCATATGAAAGACAGAACAGGTGTCGTTATCACTCAAGTCATTGAAGGAAGTTCTTGTGATGGTTACCTTCAAAAAGATGACGTACTCCTAAAAATTGATGGTGTTGAAGTAGCAGATGATGCAACAATAACGATGCAAGAAAATGGACGTGTTGCCGCTAATTATCTTATTAGACTGCATCATATTGGAGAAAGTTTTGAAGCCACTATTCTTCGTAATGCAAAAGAGATGAAAATCTCCATCCCCTTAAAACCAATGGTGACACTTATCCCATTTGAGCATGAAAAACGTCCTAAATATTATATCTTTGGAGGTATGGTTTTTATGCCTTTAACAAAAAACTATTTAAATGAGTGGGGGCGTTCATGGGTACAAAAGGCACCTATTCATTTTGTGGATATTATTAAAAACTCCAATTACCCAAAAAATGCAAAAAAAGAGTTAGTATTTTTACAAAGTATCTTAGCTGATAGAGAAAATTCAGGGTATGAACTTTCACATGCTATTGTAGAAAAGATTAATGGAATTGATATTAACACCTTTCAAGACTTAGTTCATTTTATACAAAATAGTAAAAATAAAGATGTAAAAATTACCTTAGAAGGGGGAAGTCTTATTATCCTTAATAAACAAAAAGCGTTCGAAGCCAATACCAGACTTCTTAAACGCTACAGAATTGAACACAGTTCTTATTTAAGATGACTTATATTTTATGTGCTTTTGAAACTGAGGCAAGAGCACTCCTTGATAGTTATCAATTACAAAAACGACAAGGTCACCCTTTTAAGACCTTTTATGATGAGAATATTTTTGTCATTATCTCTGGTATGGGACAAAAAAAAGCTGAAGAGTCGGTGGAGTACCTTCTTCTTAATTTTCCTCATAAGACCAATGATACTTTTATTAACTTGGGTACTTGTGGCGGACAAAAAGAGTTCCCCATTGGAAGTTTAGTTCAAGTCCAACAATTACTAGATGAAGAAGAATCCCATCGTTTGTGTATTCAAAACACAGAGATTAAAGCCGTCTCATGCTTTAGCTCAGTCCTTCCTTTGGACCGACCTACTTCAAGCGATATTGCGGAGATGGAGGCTATTGGAATTTATAAGATTGTAAGTAAATATTTTCCTTTAAATAAGATAAGTTTTTTAAAAATAGTATCTGATAATTTTAATCCCATTAAACATGAAAAGGCATTTATCATAAAACTCACTCAAGATAATTTATTTAAGATAAAATCCCATATAGAACTTATGAAAAGAGGTTTAAAATGCTTGTAGCCATTGTTACAGGAAGTAGTTCAGGCATAGGTCAAGCCATTTCTAATAAACTCGTAGAGATGGGATATAAGGTTTATGGGATTGCCCGTACCATACAAGAAGAATCAGATAATTTTTTTCCCATAGTCTGTGATATTACACAAAGCTCAAACCTAGAAAAAAGTATCAAATCCATTTTAAAAGATAATGATATTAGTCTTTTAATAAACTCTGCGGGCATTGGCAAGTTTGAACCGCATGAAGAGCTTAATATTACTGCCTTAAAACAGATAATAGACACCAATTTAACTGCACCTATTGTCATCTCTTCTCTTCTCTTACGAAGTTTAAAAAAGAAGCAAGGAAAAATCATAAATATCAGCTCAATAGAAGCCTTAAAAGCATCCAAGTTTTCAGCAGCTTATTCCGCGTCTAAAGCAGGTCTTCACCATTTTGGGTCTGCCCTTTTTGAAGAGGTGAGAAAAGCAGGCGTAAACATTATCTCCATTCATCCAGATATGACCCAAACAGCTTTCTTTGATGACTTACATTTTGAGCCAAAAGAAGAAGAAAGTATGCACTTAAAACCTGAAGATATTGCGCAAAGTGTAGAAGACATATTAAAGATGAGAGAGGGTGTTAGTATCACTGAAGTTACCATTCGCCCTCAGTATTTTGGAATTAAGAAAAAGTAGGCATATCTTTTGCTTAGTATAAAGATGACTACAAAGGAACTTGCTTATGCTTAATGGTGCTAATATTCTTATTACTGGTGGAACGGGAAGCTTTGGAAAACAGTTAGTTCGAACTATCTTAAAAAAATATAAACCAAATAAAATCATTATCTATTCACGAGATGAATTAAAACAGTATGAGATGGCTCAAAAGTACAATGATCCGTGTATGCGCTATTTTATCGGTGATGTACGTGACCTTCCTCGCCTAGAAAAAGCGATGAATGGGGTAACTCACGTCGTTCATACAGCAGCACTCAAACATGTTCCTATTGCAGAATACAATCCTATGGAGTGTATTAAAACTAATATTAATGGGGCACAAAATGTTATTGATGCCGCCTTAAGAACAGGGGTAAAAAAAGCCATTGCCCTCTCCACCGACAAGGCATCTAGTCCTATTAACTTATATGGGGCGACAAAACTCGCATCTGATAAACTCTTTGTTGCTGCAAATAATATCAGGGGTGAGAAAGACATCCAGTTTTCTGTAGTGAGATATGGAAATGTACTCTGTTCTCGAGGTTCCGTTATCCCATACTTTAAGAAACTTCTCTCTGAGGATGCCACTGAACTTCCAATCACAGCACCGGATATGACACGTTTTTGGATCACTCTTCAAGAAGGTGTTAATTTTGTTCTTAAAAACTTTGAGCGAATGCAAGGTGGAGAGATCTTCATTCCAAAAATTCCATCTATGACCATGACAGATATGGCAACTGCCCTTGCTCCGACAATAAAACAAAATATCGTCGGTCTTCGTCCCGGTGAAAAGATGCATGAACAGATGTGTGCTGAGGGTGATTCACACCTAACTCTAGAATTTGACGACCATTTTGTTATTCGCCCTAGTATTCAGTTTACACACAGAGTTGACTTTCGTCAAAATGGCTTGGGTGAACTTGGGAAACCTGTTCCTATAAACTTTGACTATAACTCCAGAGACAATACTATATGGCTTAGTGCACAAGAGTTATTAGAGAAAATAAAATCAACTGAATTAGAAGAAAAATGATCTCTGAGATCATACTTACAGAACAGATGCTTGAGCCTAATAAAGTCACGAGCAAGGGTCCCATATGAATATTGCTATTATAGGAGGAACAGGTCTACTTGGGTCAAACCTTGTAGCACTTTATAAAAGTAAAAAACTTGATGTCAAAGCATTTTCAAGAAGTGTCGCAGGCAATATTGATCCTACCTATAATCAGATAACCAATTTTGAGAACCTTGAGTTCGAACTCAATACCGCCTTTGTATCTTGGAAACCCGATATCATCATAAATGCTATCGCCTTAGTGAATCTTAGCGAATGTGAAAACAGAAAAGAGTACTGCCACAAAACCAATGTAAAAATAGCTGAGACCCTTGCCATAATTGCAAAAAAACAGCATAGCTATTATATTCATATCTCAACAGACCACTATTATAAAGACAATAAAGAGAAACATACTGAGACAGACCCTATTATTTTGTTAAATTATTATTCTACAACAAAGCGAGAGGCTGAAGAGAAGGTCTTACACTTATATAAAGATTCATTAGTTGTAAGAACAAATATTATTGGATTTAGAAAAAGTAAAACATTCTCTTTTTTTGAATGGCTCCATAATGCCTTAGAAAAAGAGATAGAGATTAATCTATTTTATGACTTTTACACCTCTGTAATCAGTGTAAAAGAATTAGGAGTTTTACTGTTAAAATGTTACGACAACAGACTTTTTGGTATCTACAACATTGCCTCATCAGAGGTAGTTGATAAATACAGTTTTGGTATGCAAGTAGCAAAAAAATTCAAATTATCGAATAATCTTATTACTAAAAGTTCATTTGATGATTTTCAAAGAGAAGACAATTTAAAAAGAGCGTCAAACTTAGGTTTAGATGTGAGTAAAATAGAAAAAGCTTTGAATCTTCATATGCCATCCATTGATAAGACAATCAGCACACTTTTAAATGAGTACAAGGAGAGCCTGAACAGTGAAAAAAGAGATTAAAATTGGAAAGTCTACAATCAGCCATAACTCCCCGACATATTTTATTGCAGACATTGCAGCAAATCATGATGGGGATCTAGAACGGGCAAAAGACCTAATTTATAAGGTTAAAGAAGCGGGTGCTGATGCAGCAAAGTTTCAGCACTTTAAGGCAAAAAGTATTGTTAGTGATTACGGCTTTAAAAGCATGGCTTCTAAAAACAGTCATCAAAAAGGGTGGAAAAAGTCTGTATATGATGTATACCAGGATGCCGAAGTTCCTCTTAGGTGGACAGAGGAGCTCTACGAAACATGTAAAAAAGCGGATATAGATTTTTTCACCTCACCCTATGATATTAATGATATAGATTATATAAACAACTATGTCCCAGCCTATAAGGTTGGATCCGGTGATATTACTTATCATAAGATTGTTACCAAGATGGCAAGCTTTAATAAGCCTATGTTAATTGCAACAGGGGCTTCTGACATTAAAGACGTTGTTGAGATAATGG
Source organism: Campylobacterales bacterium (assembly GCA_024280035.1). GTDB lineage: Bacteria > Campylobacterota > Campylobacteria > Campylobacterales > Sulfurimonadaceae. Next base: position 8,423 of record JAJRQV010000060.1, on the reverse strand, counting down.
GAATTGTGTCCAACCTCAATCAAGAGATCATACTCATGCAGTGCAACACAAACTATACTGCCAAAAGTGAAAACTTTAAGTATATACAGTTGAATGTACTTAAAACATACTCTCTTCTCTTTCCTGATGCTATTTTAGGTCTGTCTGATCACACTCTGGGACACAGTACTGTTTTAGGTGCTGTAGCTTTAGGTGCAAGGGTTATAGAAAAACATTTTACCGATAATAATTCACTTGAAGGTCCTGATCACAAATTTTCAATGAACCCAAGTACTTGGAAAGAGATGGTTGAGAGAACAAGAGAACTTGAGTATGCTTTGGGAACGGCCATTAAAAAAGTAGAAGAAAATGAGAAAGAGACATATGTCTTGCAAAGAAGGTGCTTAAGAACCACTAAGGCGCTCAAAAGCGGTGAGATTATAAGTGCTGAGATGCTCGAGTCCTTACGACCAGCACCTATGGACTCCATAGAGCCTAATCAATTAAACAATCTTATTGGAAAAAAAGTCATTAAGGACCTTGATGCCGGTAAAGATATTAGATGGGGGGACTTCAAATGATACAGGGTGAAAATATTGGCTTAAGAGCTCTTGAGAGAGATGATCTGCCACTGCTTATGCAGTGGAGAAACAAACAAAGCATGAGAAAATTCTTTCGCGAAACAGACGAAATAAATTCATATAAGCAAGAGCACTGGTTTGAAAATGTTATGGCTAAAAGTTCAATACACAAAATGTTTGCTATCATAAAAATTGATACAGGTGAACTGATGGGTGCGTGTGGACTGTGTTATATTGATTGGGTTAACCAAAGTGCAGATTTCTCAATTTATATCGGTTACAAAGACTTATATATTGATGATATATTTGCCATTGAAGCAGCTCAGTTAATGCGTGATTATGGATTTGATGTATTAAATTTACATCGATTATGGGCTGAAATCTACTCTATAGACAATGCCAAAAAAGATTTTTTTAAGACCTTAGATTTCAACTTGGATGGCACATTTAGAGAAACCTACTGGTATAAAGGAAAATGGCATGACTCCCTCTTCTATTCACTTTTGAGCACAGACAAAAAAAATGGAAAATAGTCAAAAATTACTTATAATCATTCAAGCAAGAATGACTTCTACCCGCTTACCAAAAAAAGTCCTGCTCCCCTTGTGTGGGAAAACAGTATTAGAAGTAATGCTTTCTCGCTTAGAAAGATGGAAAGACAATATTATTATTGCTACTACAGATGACGGCAGCGAAGGGCCTATAGTAGAACTTTGTAAAAAAATTGGTCTCAAGTATTACAGAGGTTCAAGAGATAATGTTCTAAGTCGGTATTATGAAAGTGCCCTTGAATATGGAGCTACAGATCATGATACTATTGTCAGATTAACATCAGATTGTCCACTCATAGACTCGGAGATATTACAAAAAACAGTCTCTATGTATTTAGATGGAAATTATGATTACGTATCCAATAGAATCAATAAGACTTTTCCTGTGGGCCTTGATGTGGAAGTCTTCAACTTTAATATATTGGAAGAGTCTTATAAGAATGCGAACCTGAATTATGAAAAAGAGCATGTAACCCCATACATGTACATGAGGCAAAAGGAGAAGTATAAAATTGGTAGTTATGAGAGTAATAAAGACTATTCCAAATATAGACTAACTCTGGATGAAGAAGATGACTATCTAGCAATAAAAGAGATATATAAGAAATTTGATAACCGAGTGGACTTTAGCTATGATGAGTTAATCAATACCCTAGAATCACATCCCTATATTTATCAGATAAACCGTCATGTATCACAAAAAAAAGTACTAAACTAAAAGCAGGAGAAAGAGATGGAATATAAAACAGAGCAGGAAAAATTTTGGAGTTCACAAGAGTGGGGAGATGCCTATATTAAGAGAAACACTTATGATAGAGTCAAGAATAATACTCATTTTTTTTCTAAGATATTAGAAAGAACATCTAATGTTAGAAGCGTTATGGAGTTTGGTGCAAATATCGGTTTAAATCTAATTGCATTAAGACAACTACTTCCAGATGCTGCATACCATGCCCTAGAGATAAATAAGAATGCCTGTAAAGAGTTAAAAAAATTAGATTTTATAGATCATATCTACCAGCAATCTTTCTTTGACTTTGAGACTAAGGATAAAAAAGATCTTGTCTTTACGAAGGTAGTTTTAATCCACATCAATCCGGAATATCTTGATCTAGTTTACAAAAAACTCTATGATTCTAGTAATAAATATATATTAATTTCAGAATATTATAATCCTACTCCTGTTGAGATCAACTACAGAGGTCATGAAGGAAAACTGTTTAAGAGAGATTTTGCCGGTGAGATGATGGACAGATATAAAGATTTAGAACTAATCGATTATGGATTCATCTATCATAGGGACAATAATTTCCATCAAGATGACATTACATGGTTTTTACTCAAGAAAAATTTATAATTTAATATCTAAAGAGGGGATGGGTTTAGTCTGTGTAGAACGTAAAAAAGAGAGATTCTTTTGAATCTGTTTCATTGATGCCTGTGTCTCGTCTTTTAGGGTAGTAAACAGAGTCATTGCCTCTTTAAAAAGATACTGAGCTTCTTTCATATCTTCTACACTCTCTAATTGTGGAGTCTCTTTAAGAAGACTCTCTATCTCTTCTGTTTTTTTTTCGATAATTGCAATCTTAAGCTTATTTAGCCACTGCATTACTTTCTCTCCATGCTTCAAGCAGACCTTTTACTACCTTGTTAACCTCATCAATTTTAGAGATATCATTGTCGATACCTGCACGTGAGAGTGTCTGTACTTGATGATTGTATAGACCTTGTAAATACTTAGAGATTTGTCCCTGAGACATATCTAAACTACTAATTAGTTCTGATAAAATTGCAATAGAGCGGTTCACCCAATATATTCTTTTTTCGATATTTTCATCTCTAATTGCACGTTTTGCTTGCATATTAAACCGAAGAATACCCTCATATAACATTTCAATTAATTTTACTGGTGATTCAACACCAATATCATTTTGTGCATAAGTATTATAAGCTAAATTACTATTCATTTTTATCTCCGTCTTCGCATTTCGTATTAGACATATCGTCCTACTTGAGTATTTATTTAATATCTTTTAAAAAGTAATTCATATTATTGTTATAGTAGCGTATATTTAGGCATTATTTTTGCTTTATAGACTATACTTTAAAGATATTAGGCAGATTGCCGATATTATGAAATAGTAAGAGAAACTCTAAACAATTATAGACAAAAGGATTTGCTATGGCTGCTGCAATTAATTCCCTTGGTATAGGCTCTGGTATTTTAACATCAGATGTCCTTGACCAGTTACGTGAAGCGGATGAGGCTCGTATTATCACACCTCTTGAGAACAAAGTAACACTTCAAAATCAGAAAGAAGATGCTTTTAAACTTATTGACTCTTTATTAACAACCTTTAAAAGTAGTGTTTCAGCTCTTGGTGATGACACCCTCTATCAAAGACGTACAGTAGACGTCACAAGCGGCAATCTGGAAGTAACAGCTGAGACAGGTTCGAATGTTGAGTCATTTACTCTCGAAACCACAGCCTTGGCTAAACAAAATATTCAACAATCTGGTACATTTTCTTCAAGAACAGATACGGTTGCTACAGGTAGCGGTACACTAACTCTTGATATCGGTGCAAGCAGTTACGATATTACATATACTGCAACAACAACCCTAGAAGAGCTAGCACAGAGCATAAATGATGAAGCAGGCAATGATGTTACAGCTACTATCCTACAGACAGGGGCAGATACTTATAGCCTTATACTTACCTCTAAAGAAACCGGTGCTGATCGAACTATCTCACTTACAGATACACCTGATGATGCTGTAAACGGTCTGGTAGATGCCCTTGACCAAGCATCTCCAACCGGAATAATAAGTGTTCAAGATGCTAAGGATTCGGAATTTATATATAATGGTATTACTATCACCCGATCTAGTAATGAGGTAGATGATCTTATTAATGGTGTTACATTAACCCTTAAAACTGAAGGTGAAACGGCAAATGTAGATATAGAACAAGATACATTTTCTATTTCAACAGAGATGCAACTTCTTGTTGACAGCTATAATGCACTGCAGACAAACCTTAGCGATGTTACTGTTTCTGATCGAGAAGCTGGTACCGTTGGTGTCTTCAATGGAGATTCTTTTATGAAAGGGATTATACGTGAGATCAATACTATTATTATCTCTGCAGACGGTAACAATAACTCTCTTGTTAATTATGGAATTGACCTAGACCGAAATGGTGTAATGAGTTTTAATCAATCAGAATTTGATACAAAGTTTGAAAGTGACCCTGCCGCAGCAGAACTTTTCTTTACAGGTGGAACTAATCCTACAACAGGAACTACTGTCACAGGTCTTTTTGAAACACTTGATGACAAACTCTATAGCTATACAAAATTCAATGGGCTTTTTGATAATTTTGAGCAAGGGCTTGAGAGCACAACTAAAAACCTAAATGAAGAGCATGCTACTGCCATTGAAAGACTTGATTCACGATATGCAATACTTACACAACAGTTTATTGCCTATGATGCAATGATCAGTAGACTAAATGCAGAGTTTGCATCATTTGACTCTATTATTCAGCAAGCGAATAATGGGACAAATAACTAAGTATCCACAAAAGCCGTTTTAATAGATACTCATACAGACGCTGTATAAGTGAAGTTTCAACTAAGATAACTTCTTAAAATCTATTTCTAAATCACCTTTTGTATACTTAAATTTATATCTAAGCTTATCACATATATAGACTACCTCATCATCTTTTTTCTCTTTTGAAGTTCTATCTTCTGAAAAAACTGAGGGCAATTCTCTTTTTGCCAGTTCCTTTAATGACATATCCATGGCATGTGATAAACTCTTTATAAATTTTCCATCAACTTGCGACTTCTCTTTGATAATATTTAGTTTTGCTTCAAATCCGAGAGATTCCAACTCTTCGTAGAAACTTATCTTTTCATTTATAGGAACAAGCCCATCATAAGCAGAATGGTATGAGATATATTTTGTCTTTTTATCAGATTTTTCAGCCAAGGTTTGAAGGTGCTCTGAATCACTAAGGTCTCTTATTTTATAATGTCCAGGAGAGAAAAAGTTTGGAGATTGTGAGTTTGTTGTCCATAAGGTTTGAACAAAGCAGTTAAACTGAACATGTTCAAAAGGATATATAAATTCTGGGGACAGGATATTTGTCTCTTTGCCAACAACATAACTGAGCAGTGGTTTTACATAGCACGAGTTCTCTATAACATAGTCAATTTTATTGGGCGCAAGCTTAGCTATTAAATGGGCAATATACCCACCATGACTACTCCCAATGATCGCTACAGGACAATCGTCTATAAAGTCTAAAGACATTTTTTCTATATCATGCAAGACATTTATATGATCTACGGCCTGCATCATTCCAAAATTCTGATATTCATTATGTTTGGGAATAAGGGTAATGGACTGCTGAAGTTTATACTCTTTTGAGAAGACACCTAAGCTCTTTAATCTTCCTACTTCATCATTTAACTTTTTCATTACAGAATCTGTAGTCACCTCGGCAAGACCCGAAAAATCCATCTTATACTTATCTATAAAATCTTGCAAAATATGTAGGTCAAGATCATCAAATTCAAGAGTTGCACCATTATGCGGTCGCGAGAAGAAGCAGTGATAAGAGACATCAACAGCAAGAACAGAAAACTCTTCTGCAATAAAGGTACAAAGATTATGCACATAAGAAGGTTCTGCTCCAAAACCAAGTGTAACAAAGACTATTCCCTGAATTTTCTCCGAGGCCGGATAAGAGATTCTATATAATAACTTATTGGGTCTCTTCTCTTCTAATTCAAAATCATTACATGATACTATACTTTTTTCTTCAGTAATGATATTTTTCATTGATATAGCCTTTTTACTAAGCTTAGCAAATTTAATTCCATTTAAACAAGCCTATTTATACAAACTTATAAATAATGTAGATAGAATAATATAAATTAAACAAAAGGTACTTTTATGAGTTCTATAGAGCAACAAGCAGTTCAAACTTATCAAAATAATATGAACTTTCTTTTACATTTTCACCCTGAGCTTCATAAAAAAATGCAAACACTTGATGCAGCCATTGAAACAGGGCAATTTCTAGAAAAATATGATCTCGAACATATCAATTATTATTTTGATGTCAAGGAAAAGTCAACACAAAACTATCTTTATGGCGAGAACAGCCTTGCTTTGGCTCAGTATGTTGCTAAACAAGTGAACTTTAGAAAAGATGAACAAGTTTTTGAAACCTTATATAATTTTGAATTCAATGATTCTGCAATTGAACTTATTAATCAGAAGAGAATTCAAGATAGTTTTTATAAAGGTACAGCAGAAATCATTCATTATACCAACAACAACACCAGTAAACATGATCTTATGAAAGAGATATCTAAATATATATTTTTGGGTGTTGGATTAGGTCTACACCTAACTGAAATAGATAAAAAAGTGAATGCAGCCTTCTATTTTATTGTTGAAGATGATATTGAACTTTTTAAATTATCTCTTTTTGTAACGGATTATGCAAGATTAGCAATTAATAGTACTCTCTATTTTGCCATTGCTGAAAGTGGTTCTGCCTTTAGTTCTAATATTAATAGTTTTATTTCTACAGCATTTGTACGAAATAATTACATTAAATTTTTTCCTTTTAGCAATGCCTATGAAAGTAAAATCAAAGAGATTCAATCTTCAATAGTCGCACAGCCATTTCGAACTTATACCTACGAACGTTTTCTCAGTAAGACACTTATTAGTCTTAATAATATGAAAGAAAACTATAATTTTTTAAATATATCGACCCCTCAAAATAATACTATTTTTTCTAAAAAACCTCTTCTCTTCTTAACTCCAGGGCCTTCTTTAAGTAAAAATATACAATGGGTAAAAGAAAATCATGACAAATTTATTGTTGTTACTGTTTTTGCTGCTTTAAAAGTTTTAGAAAAGGGCTCAATTGCTCCTGATATGGTAATGCACATAGATGAATATGGTTGGGCAGTAGAAAAGATGAGAAATCAACTCTCCTCTCTTGATTTTTTAAAAAATGCTCATTTCATCTTTGCAGCATCTGCTCCAGAAGAGTTATTAAGTCTCTTCGATAAACAATCAATTTATTTGATTCAAGACCTTACCAATTATAAACAAGGCTTTGGAGCACTTCAAGGACATAGTATTGGAGAGATTGGATACGCACTCACTTTACTTTTTGGTACGCATGAGATTTACCTTCTTGGTCTAGACCTTGCACTTGATCCTGAAACCGGCAATACTCATAGTGCAGACCATTATGCGCCTGTTGATACGGATATGTCTAATATTGACACTGCTGAAGAGGTTGCTTCTTTAAGAAAAACAACACTAAAAATCAGAGGGAACTTTCAAGAGGTTGTACCCACAACAGCACTTTTTTATATGTCAATACATTTTGTTAACGTATATACTAAAACTTTAAAACAGCCCTATCAAAATGTCTATCACTTATCAAATGGTGCCTTTTTTAATAATATTCCCGCCTTAAAAGCTGAAAAAGTAAATACAAGCACTCTTGAAAAAATAGATAAGACTGCTCTCTTCTCTAGCATTCAGAACTATTTAGACTCCCATGCTTCAAATCATTTAACTCAACGTGACTTAGAAGCAATAGAAGCGAGAATCAAAGATGCACTTTGTATTAAAGATGCCATTATATCTCACTCTAAACGAAATTTTCCTAACTATGACATCTACAAAACAGCCTTTTCATCCTTACTGGAGGAACTTATAGGTCGTAGGACAGAAGGACAAGTTGAACTAGCTCAAATTTTTAAATTTTATGTAGAAAGTATTGCAGGGAATATGACTGATCTCTTTAATACAAAAGGGCTAAGCAATGCAAAAAGGCATATTAAAAAGTTAGACAAGATGTTGGTGGTAAGACTACTTGAAATTATTGATGTTTATTTAAATATACTCAAAGAAGTAAAAAACAGGTAAAAATACTAAGGGGGGACAAAGTACCCTTAGCTTTTAAAAGACTTTTACTATTGTAAAAGACTCAATACATTTTCAAGGAAATATATATACCGTAGTGTCTAAATACTACTTAAACGTCTTCTACTACTGTAGAAGACTCAATACATTTTGCTGAACTGCATTAGCTTGAGATAAAGCATAAGTACCCGACTGAGCTAAAATATTTTGTTTAGAAAAGTTTGCTGACTCTGCTGCAAAATCAACATCTCTAATTTGAGACTCTGCTGCTTGAACATTTACCTGAGTTACAGAAATATTACGGATTGTTGAGTCAAGTTGACCTTGAACCGAACCAAT
>JAJRQV010000059.1 GCA_024280035.1 Campylobacterales bacterium | reverse complement strand
TGTAAGCCTTTAAAGTTTATTTAACAAGGGATTTATACCTTATTGTTCTTGTTTTAAGAGGGCTTTTTTATAATCCTCAGGGGTATTAACATTCATTAATGCCTCTTCGTCTTGGATATCAATATAAAAAACATTTGACTTTTCTAAGAGTTTTTTGAGTTTATGTTCACCATCAAGTAACATATCAAAAAGGACTTTTTCTAATGAACGTGAATAGATTCCACATAAGGGATGAATACCATTCTTTGTTCTAACTATGATAGCATCATAAGAGTCAGCATTTTTTACCGTTAGAAATTTGTCGATAATACTTTTATCAACAAAGGGGGTATCTACACTCATTACAAAAATTGAGTTTTCTGCCTTAAGTTGCCTGAATATATTTGCAAAACCTGCGGTGGGTGCATACACCTCTTTGCAGATATCATCTTCTATTATCATCGCATCATAACCCTCAAACTTACTGGCATCTTTAGCAGATATATAGACCTTAAAAAAGATCTCTTCTAAACGTTCATATTGGTACTGAGCTAGAGTCTCTTTTCCACCAAAAGGAAGAAGGGCTTTATCTTCATTCATTCGTGAACTTTTACCCCCAGCAAATAGAACACAGGGTATTGTATATAAGGGCATATTTTCTCTTTTTTTTGAAAGTATACCTAACTTAGCTATAATAATAAAAAAATAGGATTTGTTTATGTTTAAAACATTATTATTTAGCCTTTTAACTCTGCTGAGTTTAGTGCATTCACTTGAAGCAAGACAGAATTCACAACAGCAGATTGAAGTGGCTGAGAATCAAGTATATACGACGACTATTCGTAGCTTTATGGCAGAAGATAAAAAACTAGAATATTTAGTCTATAACTCTGCTATTTATATCGTTTTTCCAAGTATAGGAAAGGGCGGTCTTATCTTAGGCGGAGCACATGGAGAAGGACGTGTTTTTAGAAGAGGTTTATGGATAGGTGACATTACAATGAGCCAATATACCATTGGTTTTCAAATAGGTGGACAGACCTACAGAGAGATGATATTTTTTAAGACAGAAGATGCTTTTAAAGCATTTACGAATGCAGGTCTTCTTTCGGGTACACAAAGCTCTATTATTGGAGGAAGCGCAGGGATATCAGGAGATATAAATATTGATTCTGAAGTCCTTGTTTTTACCATGGGCAATAGTGGTGCTATGTTAGAAGCAACAACAGGCGCACAAGACTTTACCTATACACCAAAAATAAATAAGTAAGAAAAACCTTCTTACTTATTAAGGTTCTACCAGGCAACAGATTTACCACTCCCGCGTTTACCAATGATAGTTTCATCTTCCCACCATGCTAAACCACTAGAGAGTTCTGTAAGGCTCATTTGAAAATAGTATTCAACCTGTTGTTTACCATCATCCATACTAATGTTCTTTTGAATGATTTTTCCAGAAAGACTTAGGTCTGGTGCAATGAGTTGACCTTTTTTCTGTGTAGTACGTTGATTAAAGTCCGCATCATCATTAAGTTTACGTACCTCTTTATTCATTTTATCTACATTTGCATCTGAACCAACAGCGGTGGTAATAACTGCGCGTTTAGAACGCAAAAGATCAACACGAATTTTTTTAACAAGTTGGTCGGTATCAATGTGTTGCATAGTGTCATTTTTAATATCTGAAATGGCAATAACAAAACGATCACCATCTTTTTTATCTAAGGCACCTGAGGCTAACATGGATTGAACCATTTTTCCAGCGGCCTCATTAAAGTCACGATAATCAAGACCCATAACCTGTCCTGCGGTATCATGATTAAGATCTATACGTTCTGTTTTATCTGCACAACCTGTTATTAAAAGTGTTGCTATAATAATACTACTAGAGATTATTTTTTTCATAAGAGATTCCTTTTTTTGTTAATTTTGTTTTAAAAAAGATGATTCCAAATCACCCTTTTAGAGATGTCTTTTTAGTTATCAAGAGGTTCATTAATATAAACCATGTACTCAACTGCATCTATACTTGGAGCGATCACACTAAATTGGTAGGGTGTTTTCTTAAAAACAGAGAAGTTTTGCCAGTTTGATGACATGGACTTAATTTCAAAACCATCTTTATCTTTCCATACTACACGATAACGAAAGCTCATGTAGTCTCCTGACTCATTCTCTCCATAGACTTCAATCTCTTTAAGTTGACCCTTGGTACGCTCACGTACACCTTCTACACTGATATCACTTGATATTGAGTTCTCAACGAACTTTACATTGGGTTGGGGAGCACACCCTAAAACTAATAATGCCAGTCCTAGACCTAATAAACGTTTTTTCATTGTAAATCTCCTAATGGTAAGATGGATACATGAGCCTTATGAGCTAATGTAGGGATTTTAACATAAATGAGTGAATGTTTCACATCAAGTAGTTCAACTGTATAAATTTTAAAACCGTTGGGAAGATAGATATCTACACTGTTAAGGTCTCTTTTTTTAAAGTGTGCTACATGAAAGTTTTTTGGCAGAGATGTCCAGATACGGGTATCTGCTTGGGTGGATAAGATAGTATAAAGGGTGGTTGCTAAATCTACCCAGCCATTATTGGCATTTTTAGCTGTGTTTTGCATTAGTGCCTTTGTAATGGTAGACAGAGCTGCTCGTTTCATGACACTGGGATACTTTACCTTAAACTCTGTTTTCATAACACCTTCCATACTGGAAAAGAGTTCTGTTTTAGAAATATTTATATCATTATTACGAATTTCAAGGTATTTGAATGCACCCGATCTTTCTTGTAAACGGGGAAGGGCTATAGAAATATAATTAAGCTCAGAAGTAAAAATCCATGCTGGAAAATCAATTCGCATCTGATTTAGTTCAGGAGCTAAACCCTCCTCATAAATAAGCCATACGGTAGCTTCATCTACAATGTTGTCAAGATGAGTATAATCATTTTGTACAGTTAGGTTTGTGGGTAGCATAGATGCTGTCTCTTTTAATAAAAACGCTGCCTTATTTTTCTCATCATTAGCTAAGGCAAACAGCGCTGCTAAATAATTAGATAAGGGATTAATAAAGTCTGGATAAATTTGATAACTATTAAGTTCGGGATAGTTTTTGTTGATGAGTTCTTGAAACTGGCTATTTTCTTTATCTTGCGAGGGCTGAGTAAGAGACAATTCCTCTTTTTGAGTTTCTCTCTCCTTTTCCATGGACTCAGTAAAAAAATCTTTGGCACGACGCTGTCTATCGATAACACGATTAAACTCAACACGAGCACCTGCAAAGTCGTTTTTCTTTAGATAAGCAAGTGCCTTATAGGTATTTAACATAATTCCATCATACTCATTACCTATGTAGGGTTTGGTATTATCATTACTGAGTATGGCACCAAGGTCTTTAGCAACACCAACTGAAAGAATATTTTGTCTATAAAACTTCATTAAAGCTTCGGCTTTGTCAAAGGTTTTTATACTTGCACTTATATTATCGTCGAAGTATTGAGACTGTCCTAAATAGAGTTCCCAAAGTAAGTTGTCTCGAGCACTACTGTCATTAAAATCTATGAAACTGTGAGCATGTATTACAGCTTGGGGATAATTACTAGCAGCTTGAAGGGCATCTTGTTTCATAAAGTCAGACTTAGAAGAACAAGCTGAAAAGAGAATAAGAACTGAAATGAATATAAATAATTTTATTGCATGTCTCATAATGTTTATATTCTAGCATAAACTTGTTATGATACACATAGTAAAAATATAAATTCATAATATTAAGAAATATCAACATAAGCAGGGCACTTTGATACAAAAATTTGAAATACTAAAAACAGTATTTGGACATGAAAACTTTAGATCCTTTCAAGAAGAAGCCGTCGATACCATTCTTCATCAAAGAGACCTTTTACTGATTTTACCCACCGGAGGAGGTAAGTCTTTATGTTACCAACTTCCTTCTTTAATGATGGGAGGCGTTACAATTGTTATATCACCTCTTATTGCACTAATGCATGACCAAGTTCTTGCGCTTAAGGCAAACGGTGTAAATGCACATATGATGTCTTCTATGCAGAGTAATGAAGAGATAGACCTGATTCGATATGAGCTCTTACAAGGTGAGGTTAAACTTTTGTACGTTGCCCCTGAACGGTTTTCAACACCCTCGTTTTTAAACCTACTTAAGCAGTTACGACTTAACTTTTTTGTTATTGATGAGGCACACTGTGTGAGTGAGTGGGGGCATGAATTTAGAGATGATTATAGAAAACTAGATTTAATTCGTGAACACTTTCCTAATATTGGCATTGCTGCTTTTACAGCAACTGCGACCCCGAAGGTACAAGAAGATATTTCAACAGCTTTACGACTAAATAATCCTGTAGAAATTCGAGGTAAAATTTTTAGAGAGAACTTGCATGTAAGTGTAGAATCTAGAATAAAAGATGGAAAATCTCAACTTTTAGACTTTTTAAAGAATTTTAAAAATGATAGTGGAATCATTTACGCTTTTTCACGCAAGCAGACTGAATCATTGGCGTTATATCTACAGGCACAAGGTATTAAAGCCAAAGCCTTTCATGCAGGTTTATCCAACCCCATTAAAGAAGAGACTTTTAGAGCCTTTGTTCATGATGAAATTCAAGTGGTGGTTGCTACTATCGCTTTTGGAATGGGGATAGATAAGAGTAATATCCGTTTTGTTGTGCATATGAGCCTGCCAAAGACCATTGAAAACTATTATCAAGAAATTGGTAGAGCAGGGCGTGATGGTTTAGATTCAGAGGTGCTCTTGCTTTATAGTGGATCAGATATGATGATGCAAAGAGAGTTTATAGAACAACTCGAAGAGAGCCCTTATAAGCATAATGCCTTTAATAAACTTGAACTGATTGCTCGTTACGCAAGTGCTGAAGAGTGTCGGCATCAATACATTGCTCAGTATTTTGAAGATGAATTAGATGTGTGCGGTAGTAAATGTGATAACTGCTCAAATACAGATGTAAAAAAGAGTGATATTAGTATTGATGCACAAAAACTTCTTTCTAGTGTGTATAGAACAGGGCAGAGGTTTGGACATGCTTATGTTATTGATGTACTTCGTGGGAGTACACTTCAAAAGATTTTAGATAATCATCATGATGAACTCTCTGTATATGGTATTGGAAAAGAGAAGTCTAAGGCATATTGGGATGTTGTTATGCAACGACTTATGGAATTAAGTGCTTTAAAACGGGGTGAGTTTCGAAATCTTATGATTGATGAAGTGGGTATGAAAATTCTAAAAAAAGAGCTCATAGTAGAAATTAAAGCAGAACGTCTTAATCTAAAGGTTAAAAAAGAGCGCGTTTCGCATCATGAAGATCTGAACTTAAATCAAGAAGCCTTTGAAGCCTTACGTCAACTCCGTTCACAAATTGCAAAAGAGGAGGCTAAACCTGCTTATATTGTTTTTGGAGATAAGTCTCTTAAAGAGATGGCAAATGCCTTACCTCAAGATAAAGAAGCGATGTTAGAGATAAATGGTGTTGGTGAAGTGAAATATGAACGTTATGGTGATAAGTTTTTGAGATTATGTATTGACCTGAGCAAGTAAAAGTAGTATTATATTAATAAATAATAATAATTATAAAAAATATAAAAAAGGAGCCTCTGATGAGTAATAAAAAAGTATTGATTTTAGGTGGTGGATTTGCAGGTGTAGATGCGGCAAGTTATTTAAGAAAAGAGAAATATGATGTTACTTTAGTCAGTGATAGGGATTACTTTTATATTTATCCAACTTCAATATGGGTACCAACAGGTAAGGCAGAATTTAAAGATGTATGTGTTGATCTGAAAGAGTTGCAACAAGCACATGGATTTGACCTAATTATTGATGCGGTTGAAGAGATTAAAGCAGAAATAAAATCCGTTAAGCTAAAGAGTGGAAAAGTTTTAGAAGGTTTTGATTACTTAATTTTAGCAATGGGTGCGAGTAAGATGAAACCAAAAGGTGTTGAAAACACACTTTCAATTTGTGGTGACCCTGAGCAGTCAATTGCTATTCGTGATGCCTTAGATGCCTTAGTTAAAAAAGGCAGTGGTAAGATTGCTTTTGGGTTTGGTGGAAACCCTAAGGATAACTCTGCGGTTCGTGGCGGTCCAGGTTTTGAGCTTTTGTTTAATGTACACCATATGCTTAAACAAAAAGGTATTCGTGATAATTTTGAACTTACTATGTTTGCACCAATGCCTAAGCCAGGTGCACGTATGGGAGAGAAGTCTTTAGCCATGATGGATAAAATGTTTAAACGTTCTAATATAGAAAAACATTTTGGAAAAAAGATTAAAAACTTTGAAAAAGATGCAGTGGTTTTTGAAGATGATACCCAACTTGAAAGTGACTTTATTATGTTTATTCCTGCAGGGGATGGGCATGAGGTAATTAAAAGTTCGGATCTTCCTTTAAATGAAGCAGGTTTTGTAAAAATTAATGACTATTGTGAGGTTGATGGTATGGAAGGTATTTATGCCATTGGAGACACCGCGGCATTAGATGGTCCTGATTGGAAAGCTAAACAAGGTCACCTTGCAGAACTTATGGCTAAAAACACTGCCTTTAATATTGTTGCTAAAGAAGCGGGTTTAAAAGATAGAAAAGGGTACCAAGAACATATTAATATTTTATGTGTGATGGATACAGCAGATGGAGCAGGTTTTGTTTTTAGAGATGATAAAAAAGCCTTTATGATTCCTATGCCAATCTTTGGGCATTGGCTAAAACGCGGTTGGGGAAAATACTGCCGACTATCAAAACTAGGAAAAATGCCAAGAATCCCTGGGATGTGAGTTCGGATAAATGAATGCCCACTGCTGGGCGTTCATCCGAACGAAACCGTAGGTGTTGTGCCAAAGGCACCACCGAAGGCTTAACATAAAAAAGAGCGAAGCGATACAATTAGATAAATGAATGCCCACTGCTGGGCGTTCATCCG
>JAJRQV010000058.1 GCA_024280035.1 Campylobacterales bacterium | reverse complement strand
GGCATCTCTTTTTGTGGTATCCCCTCGACTATTGACAACGATATTAATGGAACACAGTACTGCCTCGGTGTAGATACCGCCCTTAATGTTATTAAAATGGCAACAGATAATATACGAGACGCTGCGTCTTCATTTAAACGTGCCTTTGTTATTGAAGTTATGGGAAGAGACTGTGGTTATCTTACTTTAGTATCTGCCTTAACATCAGGTGCTTAGATGTGCCTTATTCCTGAAATCCCCTACTCCTTAGATGCCCTCAAAAAACGTTATTTAAAAGAGGTTGAACAGGGTCGTAACTATTTTATTGCTATTGTTGCCGAGGGGCTTAATAATTCTAATATGATATCGCGTTGGTTTGAAGAAGAGATTGGTTTTGAGTCTAGAGTTACTATTTTAGGGCATATTCAACGCGGAGGTAATCCCACAGTACGAGAACGCTTAATGGCGTACCAATTTTGCACCTATGCTATTGAAACTCTACTAGAAGGAAACAACTCTTCTGTAATCTGCTACAATAATTCTCAGTTTAATTTTAAAAATATTAATGAAATCAATGCTAAAAAGTATGAAATAGATGAAGATTTACTTCAATTAGGAATATGTCTTTTAGAAAAATAAGCTTTTATTTTATATAAACACTATTTGATAAGTATTATCATATATTTAAATAATTTTAAAGATTAAGTGAAAGAGTATTTAAAGCCTAACTGACGTATAAAGAGTTTTCTAATCTTTATTAGTTTTTTCTTGATATGCTTTATTTATTTCAATCACCACATTCTCAATTACGTTTTTCAGGGCTTCTTTAAGCTCTTCAAGTTCCTCTTTTGTATCTCTAAGTGCAATTCCACGTGCAGAGCAACCCGACATATTTTTATTATTATAAGTCATTTTATATTTCATATCCTTATTATAAGATATCTCAATAAAATTTGTCAAAATTTGTCAAAACAACAATCATTTCACTTGATTAATATCAATATCTTTCATAAAGATTTATGCAGAAAAAAAACACTACTACTCAATTGTTAAAAAAGTGTTAATAAATACTTTGTTTCGCTAGTATTTAAGTTAGCTTAAAGATTTTTGATAATACGATGTTATAAGTGAGATAAATATTTTTAGGGTATTTTTGAGAATCAATGCTTAGTTCATGGTTTTTGGATGTGCCCTAAAATAGAATTATTTAAAGTTTTAAAACTCGTAGGGAGATGAGAACTTTAACACTAAATAAGGAGAATCAATGAAGAGTATTAATACGTTTACTACTTTATGTGTAGCCGGTGCAATTGCAGCAACTACTTCTTATGCTTCTGGGGGTTCAGCACTTCAAAAAGTGATGAAAGACAGAGGTCTTAATGAGAAAGATGTTATTCGTGCAGCAAAAACATATAATCCAAGTGGTGTACATGACAAATATGTAGTATTTAGTTCGGGTGGACAGAGTGGACAGGTAATTGTTTATGGTGTTCCATCTATGCGTCTTTTAAAATACATTGGTGTATTTACACCTGAGCCTTGGCAAGGGTATGGGTATGATGAAGAGTCAAAGGCTGTACTTGCACAAGGTCGTATCCGTGGTAAAGACATTACATGGGGAGATACGCATCACCCTGGTCTTTCTGAAACAGATGGTAAGTATGATGGTAAATGGTTAGCAATTAATGATAAGGCTAATCCACGTATCGCAATTATCGATCTTCATGACTTTGAAACAAAACAGATTGTTGTAAATCCTGTTTTCAAATCTGAGCATGGGGGATCATTTTTTACTCCAAACTCTGAATATATTATTGAAGCAGCCCAATACGCAGCTCCATTTGATAATGAGTACCACTCAATTGAAGATTATAAAGAGACTTTCCGTGGTGGTGTTACCTTATGGAAATTTGACCATAAAAAGGTCGTATTATAGAAGACAAGTCTTTTACACTTGAACTTCCACCATACATGCAAGATTTATCTGATGCTGGTAAAGGTTACTCAAATGGTTGGGGTTTTACCAACTCATTTAATACAGAGATGTACACCGGTGGTATTGAAGAAGGTCTTCCACCAAATGAGGCGGGTATGTCTCGTAACGATACTGACTTTATGCATGTTTATAACTGGAAAAAGTTAGCTGAACTTGCAAAAAACAAGAAAAACTATAAACTTGTTAATGGGCATAAGGTGATTCCTATTAGTGTTGCTGTTGCCAATGATGCACTTTTCTTAATTCCTGAGCCTAAGTCTCCTCACGGTGTTGATGTATCTCCTGATGGAAAATACATTACTGTTTGTGGTAAGTTAGATACGCATGCTTCTGTTTATTCTATGGAGAAAATCAAAGCACTTATTAAGAAAAAAGATTACCTAGGTAAAGATCCATATGGAATTAATATCTTAGATATGAAAAAAGCACTGCATGGTCAAGTAGAGTTGGGTCTTGGGCCATTACATAACCAGTATTCAAATGTAGATGGTGAAATTTATACTTCACTTTATGTTGATTCACAAGTGGTTAAATGGAACTATAAAACACTTAAAGTCATTGATAAAATCAATGTACATTACAATATCGGTCACTTATGTGGTATGGAAGGTAAATCTGCTGATCCTCAAGGGGATTACATTATTGCACTTAACAAACTTACTATTGACAGATTTGTTCAAGTAGGACCTTTACATCCACAAAATCATCAGTTGATTGATATTTCTGGCAAGAAAATGGATATGTTAGTGGATATGCCTTTACCTTTAGGTGAACCTCACCAAGCGGTTGCTATTCGTACATCTAAGCTACATACAGCTGTACGTTATAAAATGGGTACAAATACTAAAACAGGTAAAACGCATAAGGGTAAAACCTTAGCAGGTCAAGAAAGAATTGAGAGAAAAGGTAACCAGGTTACTGTTTATGCAACATTAGTACGTTCTCATATCAATCCTGAAAGAATTACCGTTAACCTAGGAGATGAAGTAACTATCTATATGACTAACCTTGAAAGAGCTCAAGATGAGACACATGGTTTTACTGTTGATAATTACAATGTTCACGCCTCTTTAGAGCCAGGTGAAACATCTACTGTTAAATTTGTTGCCGATAGAGAAGGTGTATTTCCTTACTACTGTACAGAGTTCTGTTCAGCATTACACTTAGAGATGATGGGTTACCTTATGGTAAAAGATCCGAATAAGAAATATGTGTCTGCAACGAAACTTAAAATGAAAACAATGACTAAGGCTGAGCTTCAAGCTGAGTATGACAAAGTTGTTGCTGTAAATGCTGCTACTGACGCGGTTATTCAATCTGTTGTTGCTTTCTTAAAAGCGAACGGTTTTGATAAATACCCTGATGTTGCAAATCTTGTAACTGATGCGTTTGACCAATATGGACAGATTCCTGCTCAGAAGAAAAAAGCTGACGCTGCTAAAAAAGCAGGCGACATGGAAAAAGCAATTTTATTCGAAGGTATGATTTGGCAATACATGGTTAAAACTGCTGATGTTGGTATTAGAGCAAAAGATAATTTAGTTAAACATATCTCAACTAAACAATCGGCTGCTGCTGCACGTGGTGATATTGCCTTTGATGAAGGTGGATGTTCAGGTTGTCATGTTGTAGGTAAAGTATCTTCAGGACCAGATTTAACAGGTGTTCTTGGACGTCATGAGAATGGCGAAAAATGGGTTGCTGAATTTATCAAACATCCAGAGAAAAAATTCAATGAACCATATGTAAAAGCGATGATTGATTACTTTAAACTTAGAATGCCTAATCAGCATATGAGTGATGCTGAAATCAAAGACATTGTTGAGTACTTCAAATGGATTGACGAAAACGCTAATCTATTCTAGGAAACTTTCTTTGAAGCCTATTCTATGCCTTTTGGCATAGAATCTTTCTTTTTTACCCCCTCTTTTTTTACCCTAATAATTACCCACAGTAATATAATCTACACAAATACAATATTTTTCTAAAAAGCCTCTCAATATAATCACATTTTAATCACAAAGAAGATACATTGTAAGTAGAATTGATTGATATCAATTCTGGGTGAAGATTAATAAGATAAACTATTTAATGTTATGTTTTTTGTTTATAAATCCAGAGGTTTTTAAGCATAAAATACAAAAAGGGACTTCATGCACTCAAGCTTTCTAAAATCAAAAATATTTGCCGGTATCGCCTTAGTTTTACTCACGTATTTCTTTACTTTTCCAATGGTTATGTTTCACGGTACTTTAAGTGATATTCATAACGACACCTTTAATGCAGAAACAACGTATGCTGATGAAGTGTGGAATTTTTACTCAAAAAGTCATTATATGAGTACAACTACACCAGAAGAAGCACACAATAATCTTGAAGAGATGGTCAACAGTGGCTCAGAAATTGGTTCGGCTTCAACCCCTATTTGGTCAGTTTCTTTAGAGGCTCCAAATTATCCAAAAGAAGCCTTTCCTTTAGGTATTCCTGTTTATTTCCATTTTGATGGTTTTTCAGGTGAAGTTCATGAAATGAATACAATTAATCATTATATTGGGATGGATCCAATGTGGGTAGGTGGACAGTTTGAAAGAGCAATTGGTATTTATGCCCTTCTTCTTTTAAGTCTTATCTTTGTTTATTTCATTGCTTATAATAAAAAAGTTTTTTCTCTTTTAATGTTAATCCCTGTCTCACTTCCTATCTTATTCTTAGCTGATTATGCTTACTGGTTATACTGGTTTGGGCATAATCTTCATGACTGGGGTGCTTTTAACATCAAACCTTTTATGCCAACTGTTTTTGGAGATGGTAAGGTTGCTCAATTAATTACCCACTCTTACCCAACAACAGGTTTCTTTGTATTAGTGGCAATTGCACTTTTTTCACTTCTTGCTATTATGGCAAAGAAAAAAGCTCTAGCAGAAACAACTGCTGAAGCACCTGCACACTAAGACCGTTTATGTTTAAGTCCCTTAGCCTTTTAGTTTTAATCTCTTCAGCACTCTTTTCTTCACCTCTGCAAGAGGCGATAAATAAGGCAGATGAAGGTTCTATTATTCGTCTTAATCCCGGTGTTTATGAGGGTAATTTGATTATTAATAAGGCGATTACCATTGAAGGTAAAGAAGATGGTGTTGTTCTTAAAGGTTCAGGCAAAGGAACGGTTGTAAAAATCACCAGCTCTTATGTCACCCTTAAAAATCTTCGTATTACACACAGTGGGCAGAGACATGATCAGCTTGATGGTGCCATTAGTATTGTTGAAGCAAAAAACTGTGAAATTTCTAAGGTACATATTGATGATACCTTGTTTGGAATAGATCTACAAAGTGTTAGTAATTCTAAGATTACAGATAATTACATCACTTCTCAAGACGCTCCTATTGGTCTAAGGGGTGATGGTATTCGTTTGTGGTACTCAAATGATAATCTTATTAAGAACAACACCCTATTTAAGTCAGAGATATGGTGGTGTGGTACTCACATAACAATCATATTCTTAATAATTCAGCAAAATACTGTCGTTATTCCCTGCATTTTATGCACTCAGGTAAAAATTATGTAAGAAATAACCATTATGAGTTTAACTCTGTTGGTATTTTTTTGATGTACTCTAAAGACACGATTGCCAGTAACAATCTTATTAAGAGTTCTTTGGGAACAACAGGAATGGGTATTGGTCTGAAAGATGCTTCTAATATCACAATGAAAGACAATACCATCATCTACAACGCCCAAGGTCTTTACATTGATCGTTCTCCTTTTGATCCAGGAACAGAAAACATAATTGATGGAAATAAGATTTTATTCAACTCCGAAGCAATGCATTTTCACTCTAAAAGTGAAAGTAATCAAATTACTAATAATGACTTTAAAGGTAATATTGAAGATGTTGTTAATGATTCTAGAGATGTAGAAACACATAAAAACTTCTTTTCAAGAAACTACTATGACCGTTATGAAGGTTTTGATAGAAACAGTGATAATATTGGTGATACACCTCATAAAGAGTACCAATATGCAGATAAACTGTGGTTATACAACGAAAATATAAAGTTTTTTTACGGTTCACCTATAATCTCTTTACTCAATTTCTTAGCAAAACTGGCTCCTTTTTCTGAGCCAGTATTTCTATTTGAAGATAAAGACCCTATTTTAACACAGAGAGGATAAAAATGTCAGATAAAAATACTACTCTGGATAACCAGACTCCTTTGGAGGAAAAATCCTTAAAAAATAAAAAACGAAGACAGTTTATTAATTATACATCCTTAGGTCTTTTGGGTGCGGTACTAGCAGGAGGTGTTGCTTTATCTCCTTTTGCTTTAGCAGAAGAGTATCGACTTCGTCCTCCTGGAGCCATAGATGAAAAAGACTTTTTAGGCTTATGTATTAAATGTGGTCAATGTCTTCAAGTCTGTCCTTATCACTCCATTAAACTGGCTGATTTTGGAATGGGTCATGGGGTAGGCACACCCTATATTGATGCAAGAGAACGGGGTTGTTACGCCTGTGAAGCACTTCCTTGTGTACTCGCTTGTCCTTCAGGGGCACTTGATCATACCGTAGAAAAACCTTCAGATGTTTCTATGGGTATTGCCGTTTTGGTTTCTGAATCAAGATGTTTAGGTGCTTTAAATAAAACGGTACCCAAGTCTTTTATTCAGATGATTACAAATGAACATCCACACTCTAATCCTCTTGAAGTAAAGATGTTAGAAAAACTAGCAAGTTATGAAGACAAACCCTGTACCTTATGTGCAGATATGTGTCCTTTAGAGAATGCTTGGGCGGCTATTGAGATGGTTTCTCATAAAGATGGGGGTTATATTCCTTTAGTTAAAGATGCTTGTATCGGATGTGGTGCTTGTGAAGAGTTATGCCCCGCACAAGAAGCTGCCATTGTTATTAAACCACGCATCAATTATGAACAACAATATGGAGGTCAATTTGCATGAGAAATTTTATATTAATTAGTTTACTCGCCCTACTCTTTTCGGCATGTTCGGATACAAAAAAAGAACAAAAACAAGAAGAAGTAAGTACAAAAGTAGCAAGTTCAGCAGATATTTCTATCTCTGATAATGCGAATGCTTATGAGACGAAGGTTCAATCTGCTGATGATATACAAGACCGTTCATATTATTACTCTTATAATCAGAGAAAACAGAAACCCCATGATGTACGTACCCCTTATTCTGCAAATATGAATGTTCGTTCACCTTATGAAGAGATACGCATTAACCTAATGGTTAAAAAATTGAGTAAAAAGTTCATCTTAAAATGTTCACCTTGTCATAATGATTATGCAAATGGTTTGATTGGACCTTCATTATTACACAAGGATGCGGACTTTATTTATGAAACAATTATGAAGTTTAAATCAGGGGAAAAAACAAATGCACTTATGGTTCAGATGGTCAAAATGATGGATAATAAAGAGATTAAAGAACTTTCAATAGAGATTGAAAATTTTAATAAAGAGATACAAGAATCGGGAGATAAATAATGAAAAATATCATAGTAGGACTAATTACACTTTTCACCTTTGGGCTGATGGCATACCTAGCCTCAACGGGAACAGTCTTTCAAGGTGGGGAACAAGGTAAAGTGACTAAAGACATGTCTACTTTTGAACAAACAGCGGTAAAAACCATACAACAGACACCTCTTCCAGAAGATAAGGATGCAAAAGAAAAAGCCCAGCTTAAAGCTCTTCAAGATAAGGCATGAAGTGCATCAGGTTTTGCTGTTTCAAAAGAGTATAAAACACGTTGTGCCTCATGTCACGGTATTAATGGAAAAGGTATTATTGGACCAGATATTTCAGGTAAAACATCTGAATATATTTATACAAAACTCCTTGATTATAAAGCAGGAAGACTTGAAAATCCTGTAATGAAAGGGCTTGTAATGAACCTTTCTAAAGAGACCTTAAAAACACTTGCCGATGAAATCGGGAACTTTAAACAGGCGCACTAAGAGGACTTAAAATGGATAAGTACAACGCACGCACCACCATTAAAAACACTACCTTATGGGACACCTTCTTTGTCAAAAACAAGGAGGGAAAAAACAGGCTCTCTTACCGAGCAAAGCGCTGGATACTTATTATTGCTATCCACCTTACTTTTTTTCTCTCTTTTGCCATTGATATTCAAGTTCTTGAAGGAACACTTAATGGTTCACGTTTTTTAGGTTTTCATCTGATTGATGTTTTTTCAACGATGGAAGTTTATCTTGCATCTTATCATCTATCAATAAATATGATTATTGGAGCCGTTACAATACTCATTGTTTACCTACTTGTTAGTGGGCGAACATATTGTGCATGGGTCTGCCCTTATGGTCTTTTAAGTGAAATTGCTGAGAAGTTTCATAACACCCTTGTAAACAAAAAAATTATTAAATCTAGAGAGTTTAACCATAATGTACGTTATGTATTTTGGGCTATTTTTCTTATTCTCTCTTTTACCAGCGGGTACTTAGTATTTGAAACCATAAATGTTGTGGGTATTTTATCTCGCTTCATTGCTTACGGTTGGTCGATTGCTCTCGTTTGGGTTTTAGCCATTTTAGCTGTTGAGACCTTTTATTCTCGTCGAGCATGGTGTCGTTATATCTGTCCAATTGGGACTACCTACGGTATGATTGGACCTATTTCAGCAACACGTATTGAGTGGAATGACAGTTGTGATCATTGTATGGTTTGTCATGATGTCTGTTTTGAAAATCAAGTATTAGACCTCACTAAGGCTAAACACGCTAAAGAAAATGAAGAAAAAGGTATTACCCATAAATATATATCAGGTGCAGACTGTACCCTTTGTGGACGTTGTGTTGATGTTTGTCATGAAGATGCCTTAGCATTCAACTTTAGATTAAAAGATTTAGTATAAAATAATAAAAATTAAAAGTTATAAGAGATTTATATGATTGATATAAAAAATATCACAAAAAAATTTGGGAAAAACATCTCCTTAAATAATGTTACAACTCGCTTTAATGGTGGTGACTCAATCGCCTTAATGGGTGCAAATGGGGCAGGAAAAACAACCCTTATTCGTATGATTTTAGGTTATTATCATGCGAACAATGGAACCATTACAGTGAATGGATTAGACCCTATTAAAGAACGTGTGGAAATCTTAAAACATGTTAGTTTTGTTCCTCAACTTCCCCCTCCGATTAAACTCAGTGTAGATGAACTCTTACACTTTGTACAGAAATCTTCATGTACCTCAAGAGAGATGATTTATCATTATGTGAATGAGATGTCTTTAGATATTAAAGAGCACCTACATAAGTCCTTTTTCTCTCTTTCTGGTGGGATGAAACAGAAATTACTCATTGGCATTTCAGCCGCAAAAGAGAGCTCAATTTATATTTATGATGAACCCACTGCAAATCTTGATCCTCGTGCAAGAGAAAACTTTTATAAGATTTTAAAAGAGCAGAGTAACTCAAGTATATCTCTTTTTGTAACCCATCGTATAGAAGAGGTTAAGGATCTGGTCAACAGAGAAATTTACATGGATTTAGGGGAGATTATTTCAGATGTTAAATTATAATTATAAACCAAAAGAGAAAGGTTCACATATACGAAATTCTGCTGTTTTATTGAGCATAATGTTTATTTTATCTTTTAGTTTTTTAGGTTGTGAAAAACAGAACCAAGATGGACCGCATAAAATTCATTATGATAGAGATATGTGTGCTGAATGTAAGATGGTAATTTCAGATAGAAATTATGCTGTTCAAATTATCAATCCAGAAAAGAACAAAGCCTATAACTTTGATGATATTGGTTGTGCCATCATCTGGATGGAAAACAGTAGTGAAAAATGGTTAGACAAGGCTAAAATGTTTGTAGCTGACCAGAAAACTGCAGAACTTATTCCCTCAAGAGAAGTGTACTGGAAAAAAGGTTATACCACCCCTATGGACTTTGGATTTGCTGCTTTTAAGCTTAAACCCGAAGGTCGAATTTATGACTTTATAGAAGTGTATAAAGATGTTCTTGCATCAGAAAATGCAAAAAAAACAATGAAGTGCGGTAGTGAGATGAAATGTGGGGCTGGAAAGTGTGGGGCTAAAAATGAATAATTTACTTTTAATCTCTTATCTTGATTTGAAAGAGTCAATTCGCTCAAAATGGTTCCTTGTTTATTCTCTTGTTTTTGGGGGTATGATTGCTCTGTTTTTTATTGCAGGCATCACAGAGTCCCAAGTTATGGGTTTTTCTGGTCTTAGCCGTCTTTTATTGATGTATATTCAAATCACCATTGTCATTTTGCCTATTTTCATTTTAATCACTACGGTACGTTCTATCTCAGGTGACAGGGATTCTCATATTTTAGAATATATGCTCTCTTTTCCAATCTCACTTAAACAGTACTATTGGGGTAAACTTATTGGTCGTTTTATTACTGTGTATATTCCTGTAATCTTTGCAATGATTTTAGCCATAGTTTATGGTGTTATTAAGGGTGCAGAGGTTCCTTGGTCAATATTTTTCTTATACACAGGTCTTCTTTTTGCTCTCTCATCAGCATTTTTGGGTATAGCTTTTTTTATCTCCTCTTTTGTTAAGTCTTCAGAGGTAGCCTTAGGTATTGCCTTTTTTGTATGGATTTTTCTTTTGGCCTTTATTGATATTGCCCTTATCTCATTAATGATGCAAGAACGTTTTTCTGAAGAGCTCATTATTACCATTGCTATGGCAAACCCTATGGAGATTTTTAGAGTAGCAGCTATCTCTTTATTTGACCCTGAACTAACAGTAATGGGACCCGTAGCCTATTACATCTTGGATTCTGTTTCTCAGGCTAATTTTGTTTTACTTTCAATTGCGTATCCGGTAGTCTTAGGCATTATTTTCGCTTTCTTAGGTTACCGAATATTTGCAAAAAAAGATTTAGTTTAAAACGTACATAAAACTCACCTATTGGTGAGTAAATTATATAAAAAAGGAATCAACGCTTATGTTTAAAAAATTATTATTATCACTTTTATTACTGGGTTTAAGCACAAATCTAATGGCAGAAAAAGACCTACTTAAAGAGTTTATGAAAAACCAATATTCTATGGATTTCACTAAAGAAACAAAGGGGCTTATGCGTAATATTCTTGTCTATAAATACCCCGCATGGGTTTCAAAGATTACCCTTCAAAATGGTAAAACTATGTTTTTTTGCTCACCAAAGTCTATGATTGAGTTTTACAACCGTCCCGCAATTCGCCCTGAAATAGGGATTAAAAGCGAGGATGATTTTAAAGAGCTTCTTGTAACTGACTTTGCAACAATGAAACCTATTAATGCAAAAGGTGCTTTTTTTGTTTATGGAAGTAATAAAATTTCACCTGCAGGTGATGACCTTCCTGCTTTTGCTACGTATGAATCAGCAGATAATTTTGCAAAAAACAATAATGGAAAAAGAGTAATGAGTTTTCATGAGATTCCATCTGCTCTTATTAAACTTTTAAACGGAAAACTTTAACAGAAGCAAGACCATAGCATCAAAGGATATTCAATGCAAAAACCAACACCACTTGATATAGAGATTATTTTAGACCCGAAGCGTTATATTGTGAGTGAAACGGATGAAAAAGGGAAAATCACCTACTGTAATGATTACTTTAAAGAGGTTGCCGGGTATACCGATGAAGAGTTAATTGGAAAGTCACATAATGTTATCCGTCATCCTGATATGCCTAAGGTGGTTTTTAAACTTTTATGGGAAACTATATCTCAGGGCAAAAACATTAATGCTATTGTAAAAAACCTTGCCAAAGATGGTCGTTATTATTGGGTATTTACTGAGTTTGAATCAAGAAGAGACTCCGACACTCATAAAATTATCGGTTATACTGCGCACAGAAAAATTGTTTCTAAACACATTATTGCTATCATTTCCGAACTGTATAAAGAGCTTCTAAATATTGAAAAAACTGAGGGTGTTGAAGCCTCTGAAAAATATCTTAATGACTTTATGCACGAAAAAGGTGATGATATCAGTTTTGCCAATATTATGGAAGAGATTCATAGATTCTACTAAGTCATAAAAAATGATAAGGTTACTATTTTTACTGGGCTTATCATTCTCTTTTGTATACCCCTCTGCCTTACAAGATGCTATCAATAAAGCCCATGCAGGTGCAACACTTAAACTCTCAGCAGGTAACTATATAGGCAATATTGTTATTAATAAACCCCTTACCATTATAGGTAAAGAGAAGGGTGTTTTTATTGATGGGAATTTTACTGGAAACATTATTAGCATTAAAAGCTCTAACGTCACCTTAGAGAACCTAAATATCATTAATAGCGGAACAAAAATGTATCAGCTTGATTCTGCTGTATTAATTCAAGAGTCTAATTATATTCTTATTAAAAAGTGTAGCATTAAAAATTCTCTGTATGGCATTAATATGTATAAGGTTCAAGACTCAAATATCTCAAATAATTTTATAAGTTCTATACAAGCCGATATTCAACTTAAAGGTGATGCCCTAAAGGTTTGGCATAGCCATAAGAATATATTTGCTCATAACATCATTAAAGACGTCAGAGACAGTAGTTTTAACTACTCACATAACAACCTCATTAAAAACAATACCTTTATCAATAATAGACTCTCTTTACAGTTTGGCATGTCACATAAAAATAAAATTATAAGAAACACCTTTAAATACAACTCATCTAGTCTTGTTTTTATGGGTGGTATGGACACAAATGTCTCTTTTAATACTATTCTTAGTTCTAAAGGAAGTGCAGGAATAGGTCTTTTAGTTAAAAATGTTCATAATTTTCATTTTGAAAACAATCGCCTTAGTTTTAATGGGGTAGCTATTTATGTTGATTCAAAAAGTATAGAAACAGGTATGCAGCGTTTTTTTATTAATAATACTATCACCTATAATAAAGAGGCACTGCACTTTCATAAAGATATTCAAAATAATACTATTATCAATAATATTTTTGAAGGTAATATTGATGATGTTGTCAAAAACACCCAGCAAAACACTACCTTTTCCAATATCATCCATCACAACTACTGGGACAGATATCAAGGCTTTGACACGAATGATGACAATATAGGCGACAGAGCCTATAAGATGTACATTTATGCTGATCAACTCTGGCAGTATGACCATCGACTAAAGTTCTTTTATGCCTCACCCCTAATGTCTATGCTTAACTTTCTTACCCAAGTTGCCCCATTTATAGAACCTGTTCTCATCCTTGAAGATACCCAGCCTTTAGTTTCAAAGTTAAACTAGAGTAAAAAGTACCTAATACAGACCATTAGCACAAAGCCTTCCCTCTTTCATCATGACAAGCATCAATTTATTTGCTCTTTTTCTAGCGTAAAATACGGTTTTTAAAGGGGTCTGCATAATGCAAAAAACATTATTACTATTTTTAACATTTACCATCTCACTTTTTGCCATCGCTAATGAGTCTAAGATTTGTCAAAAGTGTCACCCCATTATTTATAATGAGTATTATGACTCTTCTCACCGTAAGGCTTATATTTACAACAACTCTATTCATAAGGCTTTTTGGGACAAACATCCTAAAGATGAGAAGGGTTACACCTGTGCAAAATGTCACTCTCCTAGTGATTTAAAGTCACTTAAACACGGTATTGTTCAAGAGAACTACACACAGCTTAATGAGCCGATTTCTTGTGTCTTTTGTCATACAATTAAAGATGTAAATGAGGGAGAGATGTCAAATACAAACATCTCTTCGGGCGAAAAAAAGGAATTTTTTACAGCAGAACTTTCTAAAAAAGGGCAAAAGAAAGCAGCGTTTGAAACACAATCATCATGGTTTGGTTTAGTAAAAACATCAAAGTCTTCACCTTATCATAAGATTGACTACAGTAATGAGAACTACTACAACGGTAATGTCTGTATGGGATGTCATTCTCACACCAACAATGAACATGGATTTGATACAGCAATGCTTGATGCAATGATTGATAAAAATTATAAAAACACCTGTGTTACTTGTCATATGCCTCAGGTTCTTGGAACTAAGGTGACTATCAACGAAACAAAAACACATGCTTATCACGGGATTGCTGGAATTTACCATATGAACAAAGAGATGGGTAAATACATTGACTTTGAAGTCAATAAAAACAAAACAGGTTTCTCGGTTAAGGTCATTAATAAGTCTAATCATGCTCTCTTTGGTCAAGCACTTCGAGAAGGAAAATTAAGAGCTAAGATTCTTAGAGGAAAACAAGAGATAGACCTAGAACCTTTTGTTTTTACACGTATCTTAGCTAAAGATGGAAAAGAAGCTATGCCGTGGGCAGCTAATGGAACGATTAAAGACACCCTTGTTTATGCAAAAAAAGAGATTAATTATAAACATAAACTTCTTAAAGAAGACACCCTTATTCTTACCTTAGGTGTTCAACTTCTTAGTAAAAAGGGAGCCCTTGCCTTAGACCTGCAAGACAACAAAGAAGTCACAAGATTCAGAACCCTTAAGGTTCAAAAATTTAACTTCTAATCAAAGCCTATGAGGCTTGATTTCAGGTTCTATTTTTGCACGATTTCTATTCCAGGATATACCCCCAAAAAAGTAGAGTATGCCTCTAGAAAATGCATTCAATCCACACATCTTATTAAGCTCTAGACTAATCTCTTTGAACATATTATCCCAATATTCTCGTCCCGCTTTTTCTTCATACTTCACTAAAGAACCATCACTTTTTTCTACCCACAAATAATCATAACGGTAAGCAAAATCATGAATAAGACTTGGCACAAACAAGATACCAGTAGGCGATAAAAACCAATGTAGATATTTTGGCATTGTTACCCCATCAAAACGAAAGCTTTTTGGAATGATTATCTTATCTTCACTTCCATGTAGGGGATAAGACCAATCTTCTAAAAGTTCCCACTGTCGTTTAAATGTTCGCCAATGATGATACCTTTGCTCTTTTGTAAAATCTGCTAAATCCGTATGAACAGGAGATAACTTAGGCATATTTTTTATCATAAAATTTCCATATTTTCTTATAATTATATACTAATTTTTAACTTAACAATTTACTAACGTTTATTAGCTATTATAAAAACATGAAAATATTAATTTTAGAAGATGATGAAAAGCTTTGTGACTTAGTAGCTACTTACCTCAGTCACAAACTTTTAGTGGATTATGCCCATAATGTTAATGACTTTAAGGCATACATTGAGCACTCCATATATGATGCTATTTTATTAGACAGAAATATTAATAATCATGACGTAGGACTGAGTCTTATAAAAATGGTAAAAGAAAAAAGCCCTAAAACCGCAGTCATTGTTATTAGTGCTTATGGAAGTGTAAGTGACAAGATTGATGGGCTTAATCTTGGTGCTGATGATTATCTTGAAAAACCCTTTGATAATGAAGAATTACTCGCACGTATTTATGCACAAGTACGTCGACAAGTAGGAGACAAGAACTTGAGTTTTGGTGAGTTATCTTTTGATTTACATAATAGTATTATTAAATACCAAAACACAAATATTGAACTTACAAAAAAAGAGTCAGAACTTCTTTTTTATCTACTTAAAAATCTTAATAAGGTTATCTCTGGTGATGAGCTTATGAATGCTATGTATTTACATCCTGAAGAGGTCTCTTCATCGACTATTCGCGTTACCATTGGAAATATTAGGAAAAAACTACCTATAGAAATTATTACTACCGTAAAAACAAGAGGATATACCATTGAGAAAACATAGCATGAAGATTGAAATCCTTATTTTTATCTCTCTTAATGCTCTACTTGCCATCGTTCTTACCCTAGCCTACCTTTTTCTTTTTAAAGGTTTTTTTGATTGGGCACTGATACTTGCTTTTATAGTGATTTTTATTATTTTTATGGCTTTGACCTATATTTTCTTAGAAAAAAAGTTTAATGCCCTGCACTGTTTGATTGAATTTGCCTCCAGTCATGCCAATAAAAAAGGTGATATTCCCATCTGTGATGGAAGTTATGAAGTAAAAAACCTAAGAGATGCCATGCTAGAACTTATTGATACTAATGAGTACCTTTGTCAACAAAAACAAGAACTTTTTAAAGAAGCAGCACATGAGTTAAAGTCCCCTATTGGTGTTTTAAAAGCAAGACTCTCTTTATACGAAGTTCAAGCAGATGCCTCCAAAACAGACTTTATTAATGCGTCTAAAGAAGATATCTCCATAATTACTTCTAAACTTAAAGAGTTACTCTTTTTAAAGTCCATTGAGTGGGATATGCAACAACAAAAGGTAATGCTCAATATGGAAGATAATTGTAAAATTATGCAAGAAATTTTTGCCCCTATTTTAATGAAAAAAAATGTTGGTGTAGATTCGCATTGGGAAGAAGGTTTTATTATTTATACTTACAAAGAGGCTATGCTCAAAGTAATTCAGGCTATTTTTGAAAATATTTTCATTCATACTAAGGCAAATTCAACCATTCTTGTTGATGCTAAACCTAATGTAATTAAAATCAAAAATGAGATTGACTTTACAGGAGAAGGTGCTCTTTTTAGTTCCCATATCGGTATTAAAATGATTCAACGACTTTCTACAAAACTTGCTTATGAGTACACTACCAAAAGTGATGATAAGTATTTTTATTCTACCCTAGTTTTACATGACCTTAAAAAGCAAGAGTGCGTTATCTAAACGATTCCTTTACACATATTGTTCTATAATTCGGTATTAATAAACGAAAGGACATCTTATGTTAAGTGAAAAACTACAACGTACTTTGATGGCATTCATGATGAGTTTAGCTCTGGCTCTTTTTTATACAGGTAATATGCAGATTGCTTCTGCCTTATTAGGTTTTATTATTGTAATGACCTTAGCTTGGGCTATTACTGATTTCTGTCCTTCTATTTGGTTTTTTTCAAAAATACTAAAAGAAAAATAGGCTGATTTTTAACCTTTAGACTAGCTCTAATCTTCTTCTATATGAAGTTAAACTATAATTGAATATTCCATAGGCTTCTTATCTACTTTCTTTAGATAAGAAGTCTAATTATAAAAGATATATTATGCCTAACAAACAAGCCTTAGTCGGTTTTATTCTCTTAGCTTTTTTAGTGATTACTTCTTTCTTTCTTTTAAGCAGCACCGAACTTTTCATTCGTTTTCTTATTGGACTTGGTTTTGGTTACGCTTTAGCTCGTGCCTCAATGGGTTTCGCAGGTGGTGTTAATCGACTTTCTCGTGTAGGTTCAGCTCAACTAGCATCAGCCCTTCTAGGTATGTTTGTACTGACATCTATCTTTACCAGTTTTGTACTTTATGGAAATGAAGAACTTTATAAACTCAATATCTATCCTATTAATACTGGACTCATTATCGGTGGGCTTATGTTTGGATTTGGTATGGCACTCTCAAGCTGTTGTGCAACAGGGTCTTTAACTGACTTAGCCGCAGGTTTTTCTCGTGCTTCTGTAACTATTTTCTTTTTTGGTATTGGTGTGTTTTTAGGATTTTCTTACCAAGGAACAGCTTCTTGGATTAAAAGTTCTTGGATAACATCAGCAACAGGAGCAAGTTCAAAAGGCGGAGTATTCTTACCTGACCTCTTTTTATTTGATGGTTTTCATGGTTATCTAGGCGCTATTATTGTTACCTCACTCCTTGCTTATACTATCTATTTATTGGCTAAAGGCTATGAAAAAAAACTGTCGATGATGCCAAAACAACAAATGCCTGAAAAACTTAAACTCTTTAGTTATAAAACCCTTCTAATTAATCCATGGAGTATGAAGGTCTCTTCTGTAATTATTGCACTTTTATTTGTATCTTTACTTCTTATTAGTCATAAAGGGTGGTCTGCTACCTCTGCTTTTGGTCTTTGGTTTGCTAAAATTTTAATGCTAGGTGGCTTAGAGCCTCAAAGTCTCTCTGAGTATACCACACGTTCAGTGGGCTTCTTTACACAACCCCTTCTGGAGTACGGAACCAGTCTACAAAACTTTGGTATTATCTTAGATACAGTCATAGCCCTACTTCTAGCCGGACCCTTTTCTCAAAAATTCTTATCTGGTCTAAAAATTACACCCAAGGCTTTTTTCATCTTTGCTTTTGGTGGTTTTATTATGGGTTTTGGAACCCGTTTATCAAACGGCTGTAATGTAGGAGCTTTGTTTACTCCAATAGCAGAATTTTCACTTTCAGGGTGGTTATACTTAGTATTTGTTGTTACGGGAGGTTTTGCAGGTAACGCTTTTATAAAACGTTTTATCTCAAAATCGTGTAGTTTTTAAACAGTAGAGGAGAATCCCCTACAGTGTTGCTGGAACTAAGTCTACTTTTTCAAGAAAATGACGAAGTAAGGTTACCGAATCTTTTGATAAATCATTACTATGAGAAAGAGGTAAAACAAACTCCTCATCACGTAGATGTATCTTAGCCTTATGCTTTTTAGTTAAATCAACCTTTGCTCCATAATGTTCTAAGGCACCTAAGGTTCGATGAATATCAATATTACCCGAAATTGGATGCTCAAATAATTTCTCAATTTTTGCTTTATGTTTTTGACTCATTTTAAAACTCCTTATCTTTGTAGTTATACTTAATGATACTCCTACTTAGATTAAAGTTTTATCAGCCCAGTCTACAAAAACGACACAGAGTTTTCATACTATTAGATATTCAAATATAAGGATAAAATATGCATCTTCATAAGGAAGAACAACAGAAGCTATCCGTATCTAAATAAACTCACATTTGCTATGCCAATTTACGCGAGAAAAATAAAACTCCAAAAAAACCTATAATATTTAGCTATCTTGTAAAATATTTTTCTACATCTTTTTCAGCATTATCTTTTGCCATTTACACTAAATTGGGAACCTTAGTCATATCAAAATCTATCGTCCCAACCCCCTAAGTATATAATGAAATTATATGCTTGTGGTCTGATAAATACCTAATTTATCCTTGTTCTGATCCATACATTAAACTATCCATTAGTATCTCGGCTAAGACCTTTTGGTTTATTCCAAGGGGTTTCCCCTTTTTAACCATTAATAAAACTTTATTTTAGTTTTTCTAATTCTTCTTTATTTAAATCACTGAACCCTTTAATTGGAAGTACTTTTAATGCTGTAATTAAAATTTTATTTATATTTGATATTTCTAAATCTACCTTGTCCCCACGAAGTTTTCGCTCCAGAACTTTATTATATCTACGCTAATAAAGCCAACAGAGATAAACTCTATCTAGAGAGGTTAACTCTCCTGATGCAATTTGCTTTAGTAGTTCTTCGTGGTTGATTAACCTCATGTAAATCCTTCTTTATTAATTTACTTGATTATCTTATCAAATAAATTTAACTTTTGAGGTTTACACAGTTATATTTACACTCTCTTTAACTACTGGTTCTCTTCTCGTTTTCGTTTTGTTTTCATCTGCTGCTTTGCCAGTTCACGCATATCTTCTACACTATCAGACTCATCCATAATTTCTACACCTAATATGGTCTCAACACAGTCTTCTAAGGTAATGATACCCTCCGTTTGATCGTATGAGTCAACTACTAAGAACATATGTTCTTTCTTCTTAATAAAGAGGTCAAGTGCTTTGGAAACAGGAATGTTTTCATTAATATTAAAAATCTCTTTTTTGATCTCTTTAAGCTGGATAGTATCATCTTTTAAAGCATGTTCAAAAATCTTTTTGGTAAGGACTACACCTGTTATTTTATCAACAGACTCACTATATACAGGAATTCTTGAGAACTGAAAAAGGTCTTCATGTTCAATAAGTTCTTTAATACTTTTGTTTTCATCTAAACAGAACATTACCGAACGTGGTGTTAAAATATCTTCTACTTTTTTTTCATCAAGAAGGAGCATGTTTTCAATAACGTCAGACTCTTTTTCACCTAAGATTCCATCATCCTCACTCATTAACATGCTCTCTAAAAGTTCAGCCTTTGATAGTGCATTAATTGAGTTTTTATCTTTTGAAATTCTATTGGTTACAAACAGAGTCATTAAAATAATAGGATAAGTTATAAAAATAAAAACCTTAATAACATATGCGGCTACAGGAGCAAGTTCTTTCCAGTACAAAGCACCAATAGTCTTTGGAATAATCTCTGACAAGAAAAGAATTCCAAAGGTTAAAATAACAGAAACGTAAAAAACAGCAGAAGAGCCAAAAATCACTTCAGCTTGAGCGCCTACTGCGGCTGCGCCTAAGGTATTAGCAATAGTATTTAAAATTAAGATAGAAGCAATTGATTTATTGATACTCGTTTTATGATGTCGTAGAAGTTTTCCCACATTTGGGCTCTCTTTTTCTAAAACTGAGATATAAGCTATATTTGTTGACAAAAGTACTGATTCTAAAATCGAGCATAAAAATGAGATCCCTATGGCTAGGGAAAAATAGAGTATTAACAAGTCCAAGTAGTTAAATCCTTATAATAAAATCGCCGTGGCAAGCCCTAAAAAGCTTAACAAACCCACGACATCTGTAATTGTTGTTAAAAGTACAGTAGAACCAATTGCTGGATCTACTTGAAGCCTCTTTAAAAGAAGTGGTATAAAGGCACCGAAGAAGCCTGCGGCAAAAAGGTTAATAAGCATAGATAAGGCAATAACCACACCCAACATCCACTTATCAAACCAGACGGAAGCCACAATACCCACAAGAACTGCGAAAAAAAGCCCATTAAGAAGAGAGATTATAACCTCTTTTTTAATAATACGCATACCATCTCCATCAGAGATCTCTCCAAGGGCTAACTGACGTACCACAACGGTAAGACTCTGAGTACCTGCATTTCCACCCATAGAGGCTACAATAGGCATTAATACTGCTAATGCCCCTAAGGTTTGTAAGGAGTCTTCAAAAAACCCAATAACTATAGAGGCCAAAATTGCGGTTAAAAGGTTTAACGTTAGCCAAACTGCTCTTTTTTTACCAGCTTTAACAATAGACTCATCTTC
>JAJRQV010000057.1 GCA_024280035.1 Campylobacterales bacterium | reverse complement strand
TAGTACTAATAGAAATATTTTTAAGTGTTTTTTTATCACAGGGTTCACCATTTAAAGCACTCGATACTGACATTTTCAGTGCAGTAATAGGGGTATTTAACTCATGTGCTGTATCGCTTATAAAATCTTCTATCTGCTTTATCTTTTGATTAATAGGTCGCATAAAAAGCTTAGATAAAACAAAGGCTAAAATAACCATCACTAAAATAGATAAAAAAATAATCAATAACACATTTATTTTAAGCGTATCTAACTGAGAATATAAAACATTCGACTGCACCACAACATACTTAATATTAAGATGTTCTTGGGGAGCATCAGAAACTAATATATTATAATTCTTATATCGATAATAATCTATTTTCGAAGATGCATTTTTATCTATTAACGTACCATATTTAAGCCTATTTTTAGTGTCTATAAGGGCAATACTTAGCTCATCTTCTAAGAGGGGAAGCTCAAATTTTACGCCTTGCATATGGGCATATATAATATTTCTAGAAATCACATCAGCACTGTGTTCTAAGGTATGATACTGAACATTAGAGAGTGCATTTTTTTGTCCAGAATAGTACCAATACCCGCTCAAAATAATAAATAAAGAAGAGGAGACAATATACAAGACTAAAAAAGAGTAAAAAGACTTTTTTTCCAAAAAGGTCATTGAAACTTATACCCCTCTCCGCGAATATTTACAATATGCTCTTTACCAATTAAAGAGCGAAGACTTTTTACATACGTTCGAATGGTATCGCCGGAGGGCATATTCTCATATTCCCATAAATTTTGAAGAAGTTCATCACTAGAAACTACCTTTTTTTGATTTTTAATAAGATAGTGTAAAACCGCACTCTCCTTAGATGAGATAACAAGTTCTTTACCATTTTTGATGATTCTATGTAGTTTCATATCAAAATCAACCTCTTTATTAATATTTATTATTGTATCAATATTGAGTAAGTCTTTAAGATTTTGTATGCGCATCTGAAGTTCTTCTAGCTCAAAAGGTTTACGAATAAAATCATTAGCCCCTGCACCAAAAGCCTCTTTTAAATAACGTAACTCTTGATACGCTGTAATAAAAATAGCCGGCGTAGAATCATTAAATCCACGCAGACTACGTAAAAGTTCTATACCTGAGATCCCCGGAACATTAATATCAAAAATATACAAATCATAACTTTCATTTTCTGCATATTCTAAGGCCTCTTTCGAATCAAAACAGTGTCTAACTGAATACGATTTTGATAAAAAAGTAAAAACTATATCGCTAATAACGGGGTCATCTTCTAAAAATAATATTTTCATGATTTAATCATAGCGTATAAAGTATGAAGTGTATGTGAGCTAGAAATATCCCAATAATTATGCCCTAGATACAGACACATCACTTAGTTTCTTTTTTTAATATCTCTAGATTTTTTAATATAAAAACTTTGGTGGGTATCGCAATACTCAGAACGACCCGTGATGTACAAGTTTATTTCCGAACATCCTATTTTCTTTTGTGTACGGGGCTGAATTATAAGGGTGAATGTTTTTCTTTTTTTTGCAGATGTCCCACTTTGACGGCTACGAACAAGAGTAACCTTTTGTGCAAACTGATTTGGATTTTTCATCATATACATAACGCCATCACAAGCACATTCGTTTACATTTTTCGTATAAATAGAAGGGTGTGAACCACCCAAGCCAATACCATCACATCCTGTTGTAATAAGAATAATTAATACTAAAATTGCCCATTTCATAAGATTATTATAACATTTTTGTAATTATAGATACTGAACTAAGCTAAAAAAGGATAATATAAAATTTATTTTATTCTGGGGGCAACGGTGTTATGGCTTATTTTTTAATAATAATATTATTAACAAGTACACTTTTTTCAAGCAGTGAAAATCTTAAAAAACTTCCTAAGGTTAAAGACACTCCTGCTGCACGCATTAATCTAATGTTACAAGAAAAAGAGAAACAAGATGCTCTTCATATACAAGAAGAGGAAGAGTTTGGGGACTTAGACGAATTTGATGAAGAGTTTGCTGAACATGATAAAGAGATGGACGAGATTTTTGACCCTCTGTATCCTTACAACAACTGGATGACAGGGCTTAATCACTCCTTAATGCTTAATGTTGTTGAACCCATGTCAACTGGATACGGCTATGTTGTACCTGAAGGGGGACGTGAGGGTATTAATAACTTTTTTAATAACCTCTATTATCCTGTGAGTTTAGTCAATAATGTACTCCAGCTTGAGTTTGTAGACAGCTGTACTGAAACGGCTCGTTTTCTTATTAACACCACCGTAGGGCTTTTAGGTTTTTTTGATCCTGCTTCGGCATGGTTTGGTATTGAACCACAGGTAGAAGACTTCGGTCAGACCCTCGGTTCTTATGGTGTAGGCAGTGGTTTTCCTATTGTTATTCCATTTTTTGGACAAAAGAACTTACGTGACTTAGCTGGTAATTTAGGTGATGGTTTTATAGATCCTATCTATTACGTAGAAAATCGTGGGTATAACCTTTTAGGTGAAGACCAAAGCTTAATTTCAATTGGTATTGCTGGATATGACAACTTTAATGAGTACTCCCTTACCCCAGGTGCTTACCAAAAACTAACCGAAGATGCGGTAGACTTATACCCATTTTTACGTGATGCCTATGAACAACATAGAAAACAACTTATTAAGGAATAGTTATGCAAGTATTTTTTAAACTTTTAATGATTTTAATGATTTTAAGCCTAAGTTTTTCAAGCATACTTCTTGCTGAACAACCTCAAGAAGAGATTTTAAAAGAGATGATGATTAAAAAATCTGATGTTTTTTTCTCTATTTTAAACAATAAAGAGTTAGATGATAAAACACGTAGAACTCAGGTTTTAGATGAGGTTGGACCCCTTTTTGATTTTAAACTTATGTCACGTCTTGCCCTTAACAAAAAGATATGGAAATCACTTTCTAAAGAAGAACGCCATGAGTTTTCTCAGGTATTTATCTCAAGAATTCAAAAATCTTACCTTAGTAAACTTGATATTTTTGCAGATGTAGAAATTCAAATTAGTGACTCTGTTCGTGTAAAGAAAAAACGTATTGAGATTACAGCCCTTATTAAAACTAAGGCAGATGTTAAAAGACTTGTTTACAAGTTTTATCTTAAAAAAAATGGAGAGTGGTTAATTTATGACATCTCTGTAGTGGGAGTAAGCTTTTTACAATCTTACCGTGCGCAATACTCTGCTTACTTAAAAGAGCATAGTTTTACCGAACTATTAGAGAAACTCAAAAACAGTGATATTGCAGAAGATGATGACAAGGTAAAAGTCTAGTTTATGTTAAAAAGGTTCTACACCCAAGTAATTTTTAAATACGCAAAACTTGTTCTAGCCCTTATTTTTATACTCGTAGCCTTTCTTGGCTACCACGCTTTTAGTCTAAAAATTGATGCCTCTCCAGAGACTCTTCTTTTAGAAAATGACAAAGATCTTGCCTATACCCGTCTTATTAGTAAACGTTACCGTAGCCCCGAATTTTTAGTCATCGCCTATACCCCTAAACAGGCTCTCTTATCACCCTCATCTTTAGCCGATATCAAGTCCTTAAGTGAAGACCTTCATGAACTCCCTATGGTGACCTCAATCACTTCTATACTTAATGTTCCCCTTCTTCAAAGCCCCCCTCGCCCAGTAAGGGACTTAGTAGAACATATTCCAAGCATTGAAGCCAGTGATGTTAATCTCACTTTGGCAAAAAAAGAGCTGCTTAATAACCCTATGTACATTCAAAACATTGTAAGTAAGGACTTTAAAACAACTGCCATTATCATTAACCTTAAGTATGATGAAGAGCATTTTAGACTTTTAGACCATCGCAATACACTTCGTAAACGTTCTCGTGAAGATAATGTTAGCTCTAAAGAGATGTATAACTACAAAAAAGCCGAAAAAGATTTTTCCCTCTACCGAGAAAAATCACGCGAAGCCCAACACAACAATATTGTTCAGATTCGTCATA
Organism: Campylobacterales bacterium; assembly: GCA_024280035.1. GTDB lineage: Bacteria > Campylobacterota > Campylobacteria > Campylobacterales > Sulfurimonadaceae. The sequence continues at coordinate 1,607 of JAJRQV010000057.1, read as the reverse complement.
TTATGGATGCTCACCGAGATAAGGCAGAGATGTTCTTAGGTGGTGTCAATATGATTGCCGATGACCTTATCACCTTTGTAAAAAATGACCTAAAGACTTATGGTGTGATTGTACTGTCCCTACTCATTATCGTTTTATGGTTTTTATTTAAACAGTTACGGTGGGTTCTTATTCCTGTTGTTACCCTTTTTGCTTCAATTGTCTCTTCTATTGGGTTTTTAGGATTATTTGGTTTTGAAATTACCGTAATCTCTTCAAACTATGTCTCTTTGCAGTTAATTTTAACTATCTCCATCATCATTCACCTGATTGTACGTTACCGAGAACTCGCACTTAAGTTCCCTTCTCAAAAACAGGAGCAGTTAGTTTTACACTCTGTTATCTCAATGTCTAAACCCACGTTTTTTGCCGTGCTCACAACAATTGCAGGTTTTACCTCCCTGATTCTTTCGGGTATCTTACCTGTTATTAATTTAGGTTGGATGATGAGTGCAGGACTGATTATCTCTTTTCTTATCTCGTATACTCTTTTTCCTGCCATCTTAGTACTTATGAAACCTAGCATTGCTAAACCCGTAAAAGAGTCGTCCTTTTCTTTTACTGCACTAATGGCATCAATAGTAAGACATAGAAGCAAGAGTATCTATCTTGGTACTGCCGTTCTTATCGTATTTAGTCTTTATGGAACTTCTCAACTGCGTGTGGAAAATAGCTTTATCTCTTACTTTAAATCATCTACAGAAATTTACCAAGGAATGGAGATTATTGACCGTCAACTTGGAGGAACAACACCTCTGGACATTATCATTGACTTTCCTAAGACACAAGAGAGTGTAGTTGATGTTGCTGATGAAGAAGATGCTTTTATAGATGAATTTGAAGATGAATTTGCTGAAACAGAAAATCAAGACCAATATTGGTTTACCTCAGACAAGATGGAACATATAGAAAAGGTTCATGATTATCTAGAGTCTGTACCTGAACTGGGGAAGGTTATCTCTTTTGGAACAATGTTAAAAGTAGGGCGAACCATTAATGATGGCAAAGACCTTGATAACTTCGAACTTGCCATTCTTTATAATGAACTGCCTGAAGAATTTGCTGCATTGATTGTAAAACCTTACCTAAATATTGAAAATAATCAGGCTCGTTTTTATGTAAGAATTGTAGATTCTGATCCTAGCTTACGTCGTGATGATCTGCTTAAAAAAGTACAAAAAGAGCTGAGTGAAAAAGTCGGTGTTCCTTCTGAAAATGTTCATCTTTCAGGAATTATGGTTTTGTATAATAATATGCTTCAAAGCCTTTTTGATTCGCAAATCTTAACCCTTGGCGCGATGGTCGCCTTACTGTTTATAATGTTTTGGTTCTTATTTGGCTCATTCAAAACAGGTCTTGTCGCAATGGTCGCAAACCTTGTGCCCATTTCCGTTGTTTTTGGAATTATGGGATGGTTAGATATTCCACTTGACATGATGACTATTACTATTGCTTCTATTAGTATTGGTATTGCTGTTGATGATACTATTCATTATCTCTACCGCTTTAAAAAAGAGTTTGCTATGGTTAAGAACTATGATAAGGCACTAACACGTTCGCACGCTAGT
>JAJRQV010000056.1 GCA_024280035.1 Campylobacterales bacterium | reverse complement strand
TGTTTAATTGCTTTATTTAAATAATTACTGTTTTTTTTCTTTGTCCACAGATTAAGTAGATTTAATGAATTCTTCTTTACTTTGCTCTTTAATCGGCTTAATCTGTTTAATCTGTGGATAACTTGCTCTTGATCTGCTCTTCTTTATCTTTGATATAATATCTTTATGAAATTAATAGATACTTGGCGACTTATTTTACAAGAAGAACTTGCTAAACAATATTTTAAAGATTTAGTTATTTTTTTAGAAGATGAAAGAAAAAATCGAACTATTTTTCCTCCTGAAGATGATGTTTTTAATGCTTTTAATATGACTGCTTTTGAGGATATAAAAGTAGTCATACTTGGACAAGATCCTTATCATGGTCGAGGGCAGGGGCATGGCTTGGCTTTTTCCGTTCAAGATGGAATAAGCTATCCTCCTTCACTTCGTAATATTTTTAAAGAGTATAGTGATGACTTAGGGTATGAAATACCCAAAAATGGAAATCTTGGGAATTGGGCTAAAGAGGGTGTTTTTTTAATTAATGCGGTACTTACTGTTCATGAAGCAGAAGCAAATTCTCATAAGGCTAAGGGCTGGGAAAAGTTTACGGATGCAGTTATAAAACTTATTAGTGAAAAAAGAGAGCATGTTGTTTTTATTTTATGGGGAAAACCTGCGCAGATGAAATCAAAATTTATAAATACAGATAAACATCTGATTTTAAATGCACCTCACCCCTCTCCATTATCGTCTTATAGAGGTTTTTTTGGCTCTAAACCTTTTTCTAAAGTAAATAATTACTTACAAAAACATCATATTAAAGATATTGATTGGAAACTAGAATAAGATTAAACGAATGATTATTTGAGTAGATTAACTAGGTTAATTACTACCCCTTACCTTGGTTTTAGTTCACTTCGATATAATTCGATTATTATTTATTTTTAAAGGTCCTGTTAATGCGCGGATATAAGATTTTTGCTGGAAGTTCTAGTGTTGAGTTTGCTAAGGAAGTATGTCAATCTTTAGATATTCCTCTTTCAAAAGCGGAAGTAAAACGTTTTTCTGATGGTGAGATTTCAGTTCAAATTGCTGAGAGTGTACGTGGGCGTGATGTTTTTATTGTTCAATCAACGGGGGCACCTTCAAATGATAATTTGATGGAACTTTTAATTATGACAGATGCCCTTCGTCGTTCATCGGCGAGCTCTATTACTGCTGTTGTTCCTTATTTTGGGTATGCACGTCAAGATAGAAAAGCAGCACCTCGTGTACCTATTACAGCACGTCTTGTAGCAGATATGTATGAAAAAGCAGGAATCGATCGTGTTATTACGATTGATTTACATGCAGGGCAGATTCAAGGTTTCTTTGATATTCCTGTAGATAACCTTTATGGTTCTATTATTTTTCAAGAGTATATTCAATCTAAAAACCTTAAAAATCCAATCATTGCTAGCCCAGATATTGGGGGGGTTGCACGTGCACGCTATTTTGCTAAGAATCTTGGTCTTGAAATGGTTATTGTTGATAAGCGTAGAGAAAAAGCGAATGAAGCAGAAGTAATGAATATCATTGGTGATGTTAAAGGTAAAGATGTCATTATGATTGATGATATGGTTGATACAGCGGGGACTATGGTTAAGGGTGCTGCTGCACTTAAGGCAAATGGTGCCACTTCTGTAATGGCATGTGCAACACATGGAGTTCTTTCAGGTAAAGCCTATGAAAACCTTAAAAATGATGCCTTAGATGAGTTAATTATCTCAAATACCTTAGTGACAAAACCAATGGAAAAAATTAAAGTCTTAACGGTTGCTCCTCTTTTTGGTGAAGTTATCAGACGTGTTTATCATAATGAAAGTGTTAATTCACTTTTCTCATAATAAAAAGATAAAAGAAGCATAAGCTTCTTTTATCTTTTTATATACTTTTTAAGGTACTTTTTTGAAAAATATTAGAAACTTTTCTATTATCGCGCATATTGACCACGGTAAATCGACTCTAGCAGATAGAATTATTCAAGAGTGTGGTTCAGTAACTGAACGTGAACTTGGTACACAGATGATGGATACTATGGACATTGAACAAGAGCGTGGTATCACTATTAAAGCACAGTCGGTTCGTTTAAATTATGTTAAAGATGGTGAGCCATATATTTTAAACCTTATTGATACTCCGGGTCATGTTGATTTCTCTTATGAGGTTTCTAAATCATTAGCCTCTTCAGATGGAGCACTTCTTATTGTAGATGCAGTACAAGGGGTGGAAGCACAGACTATTGCTAATGTATATATGGCATTAGATAATGATCTTGAACTTCTTCCCGTTATTAATAAAATAGACCTTCCTGCAGCTGAACCTGAACGTGTAGCAGAAGAGATAGAGACATCTATTGGTATTGATGCTACAGATGCTCTTTTGGTGTCAGCTAAGTCGGGTATTGGTATTCATGAACTTCTTGATGCGATTGTTGAAAGAGTACCTGCTCCTTCGGGAAATCCTGAAGCAACAACAAAGGCTATTATTTATGATTCATGGTTTGACTCATATCTTGGAGCACTTGCTCTTGTACGTGTATTTGATGGAAGCATTAAAAAAGGTCAGATGGTGACGTTAATGTCTAATGGTGAGACACATGTTGTATTAGATCTTATGTATCCCCATCCATTAAAACGTCATAACACAAAAGAGATACAATCAGGTGAGATTGGGATTGTTGTACTTGGGCTAAAAGAAGTGGGTATTATCAATGTTGGTGACACTATTACTGATGCAGCTAATCCTACTAAAGAATCTGTAGGAACTTATGAGCCTGCTAAACCTTTTGTATTTGCAGGAATGTACCCCATTGATACGGATAAGTTTGAAGATCTACGTGATGCATTAGATAAGTTAAAACTTAATGACTCATCTTTGTCATATGAACCTGAAACTTCGGTAGCCCTTGGTTTTGGTTTCCGTGTTGGATTTCTTGGTATGCTTCATATGGAAGTAATTAAAGAGAGACTTGAACGTGAGTTTGATTTAGACTTAATTGCTACAGCACCTTCTGTAGTTTATCATGTTCATATGAATGATGGTTCAGTTATAGATGTACAAAACCCTTCAGAGCTACCTGAAGTGAATTATATAGAGCATATTGAAGAACCTTATGTTAAAGCAACGGTTATTACCCCAACAGAATATCTTGGAAATGTAATGAACTTGCTTGTGAATAAACGTGGGGTTCAAAATAAGATGGATTATCTTAATGAAGAGCGTGTTCTTTTAGAATATGAAGTACCAATGAATGAAATTGTTGTTGGTTTTTATGATACTTTAAAGTCTATCTCCAAAGGTTATGCAAGTTTTGATTATGATCCTACTGAGTTTAAGCAGGGAGATCTTGTTAAGCTTGATGTTAGAGTTGCAGGAGAAATTGTGGATGCACTCTCTATTATTGTACCTAGAACGTCTGCAGATTCACGTGGACGTGAGTTAGTTAAGAACATGAAAGAAATTGTTCCTAGACAACTTTTTGAAGTGGCTATTCAAGCCTCTCTCGGTTCTAGAATTATTGCACGTGAGACCATTAAGTCTATGGGTAAAAATGTTACGGCTAAATGTTATGGTGGAGATATTACCCGTAAGCGTAAACTACTTGACAAGCAGAAAAAAGGTAAAAAACGTATGAAGGCTATAGGTAAGGTTCAACTTCCACAAGAAGCCTTTATGTCAGTACTAAAAATGGACTAGTCCATTTTTAGAGAAGGAAAAAAGAAAAAGGGGAAATCAAGTGAAAATATTTTTTATCCTCTTGGGCAAGACCGTCTTCTTTCTACTTAGTGAAGCGTCCTCTTCCCCTTCTTCTATTTTTACGAAGCAAAAATAATGCGTTGTTTGATATGTGAGACCTTGTCTTTTAAACATATCTGTAAAACCTGTCAATCTGATTATCTCTCTCCCTCTTTTTATACACGAAAAATTCTTGGTAAAATTCCTGTGTACTCTTTTTATAAATATGATGAGATAGAAGACTTTCTCTTAAGTAAACATACTGATTTAGGTTATTATATTTACTCAATCTTAGCAGAGAACTCTTTTACTCCTTTTGCTCAAAGATTTACATATGATTATCCCTTGGCTTCACTGAGTATTGATGATAATATCAACAATGGATATTCTCATACAGCAATTTTAAATAAGGCATTAAAAAGTAAACATATTCAAGCGTATTTTTCAAAATTAAGAGCGAAAAGTAAGGTTTCATATTCTGGAAAAGATTATCAATTTCGACTTTTAAATCCTCGAAATTTTCATGTAAAAAACTTCAAAGAAGAAGATGTGATTTTAGTAGATGACATTATAACAACAGGGCTTACTTTAACGCAGGCTGTACAAGCACTACAAGAAAAAGGCAAAAATGTTGTTATGTGCCTTACTTTAGCAGATGCTGGAAAATAATTAATGTAGTTCTGTTTACTATAAAATGCTAAAATATTATACTAATAAAATTGAGGGGAGACTATGGCATATTCAGATGATGATTTAGAAAATACATATGAAGCATTAGTGAATTCTGTAAGTTCAGATATTCAAATCTGGAATGCAGGTAATGTCTATTTTGATGATGAGGTAGTAGACTATCAAGGGCGTTATTACATTGCTCTAAAAAAGACCAGTGCTGAAGTTCCAGGACGCTCTAATAAATGGAAAGAACTGGTTCCTGAAGAAGAAGATATTAATGTTGATCTTGATCTCTCCTTATATGGTGAAACGAAATCAGTTTCTGGGCAAAAAAATGGACCCGTTAATCTGAAAAAACCGACTCTTTCTCAACAAAAAAAAAACAGCAATTAAAAAGACAGTACCTCCGCTTATTAAAAAAGAAGCTATTAAACCTCTTTCTCCTCAAAAGCCTATAAATAAGTCTTTAAATAAGAAAAAAACACTTAATGAAGTTCAAAATGACAAAGCAACAAAAGTAGGTACAAGACCAATTATGCGTAAAATGCATATTACGCCTAGTGACCAAGTCGTGGTGAATGATATTTTAAAAACGATTGAGTTAAAGAAAATAAAAGGAAGTAATTTAGATGAATTTTCAATTATTTCTAATCTTGTTCTTCCTCAAAAAATGGGAGATGATGTACAGCTGATTTGGGAATCAAGTCATCCTCATATTATTTCAGCACAAGGTGAGGTTCATCGTCCTAAAGATGGTATAGATATTGCAGTTAATCTTAGTGTTAATGTTACGAAAAAGTCTGTTTCAGCAAAGCGTTTTTTTACACTTGGGGTAAAAGCAGCGGAGCGTATTTATAGCGATGAAGAGGGTGTTGATATTGTTTATGACCTTTTAGAATTTGATCAGATATGTGGAAAAAATGCAAAATTAACAGAGATTTCACACTCTTTAGAACTCTTAACGCAGGGACTTCATGATACAGAGATTTTATGGGCATCAAAAGAAAGAGAACTGCTTGATGAAAGAGGGAATTTTTATCAAGAACGTCTTAACAAAAATACTCGGATTCGCATTTATGCCATTATTGTTAAAGGAAATATTCAAAGATTAAAACATTTTGAATTAACCTTAAAGATATTGTAGTTTTGCAAAGCAAAAACTTTGAAGGAAATGGTTTTCTTAGTAAGATTTTATGTAACCAAAGAGTGTCTCTATTGTAGTAATATTACAAAAAAATGACAAATAGTCGATGATACAGCGTATTTAAATATATAGTGTGTTATTTTAAGTTTAATATAATTTAGTAATTTTAGGATGAACGTGACGAAACTTTTCAACAGAAGCTCTGTAATTGGTCTTATTGATAAATACACTGCAAAAGTGAATGTAAAAGATAGAATAAATATTATTTTAACACCTTCATATTATTGGGTAAAACGTGCTGTTTTGGAAGTGCCTTTTACCTTTCAAGCACTAAAGTATGCTCCATCAATTTTTGAAGGAATTCTTCCTGAGGGGCATTTTCTTATTCTGTAGTAAAGGTGAAAAAAGAGTATCTATTTTTTGCTTATAATGCAGATGAAATTATCAAAAGTCTTAAAGATAAAGGAATTGAAGCTTCACAAATTTCTGGAGTGTATTTAGCTCAAAATGAGTTTAAGCATTTAAGCTCCCCCATTGCATGTAATGACAAAGATGTATTAGTTATTCATCACAATACATTACTACAAGTCCCTAAGTCTTTAGTAGATGAATCAACGGTTAAGCGTAGTATGGACGAGATAAAAACGCTTTCACGTAATAAAATAACCTTGTATAAAAGCAGTGTTACACACTCATTAAAAGAGTTAACACCTTTAATGTATGCCTTAGGTTCATTTATAGTACTTTACACTGCACAACTCTTTTTTACGTATAGTGAACATGCTAAAATCTCTGCCCTACCATCTATTTTTAAAGAGTATAAACTTCCTCAGACTTTAATACAAAACAACTCTATTGAAAAACGACTAAGAAGTGAATTTACTGCACAAAAATCGTTTAGAAAAATAATATTCACTATTTTGCAATTACCTTTGTCTCAAAGAGAAAAAATAAGTACGGTTATGTATCAAAAAAACACGTTTAAAATAATTTTTGATATGCAAGATTATGCACGTCTTAGAGATATAGAACTTAATTTCAAAAAATCATTAGGAAAATTAGTAAAGGTTGATATTGATAAAAATATTATGACGGTGAAAATTAAATGATGCGTACAATACACCCCCTTTATGTACTGGTCTTTATGTTTGTTCTTTTAATGACTTTAATCTGGCAAAACAATAAAATAGAAGGTTCGATTGCCTATATCCAGCAAGAAAGAGCAGAAGCTCGTTCAATGGCTAAACGTATAGTTGAACTTAAAAAAGTAATGAAGTCTCCTCAGAAAAACCAGTTGAATAATTTTTTAAAAGGTTCTGTGTTTGGGGGATCTGATTTAAGTTATAGAGTGAAAAATGGACGCTATATTATCAATTCAAAACGAATGAATTCAAGACAATTAGAAAGTATTTTAAATCGTATTTTAAATATGAGTGTTAAAGTAGCACAACTGAAAATTGACAGGCAAGATGACCGTTATGTGAGTTTTTATATGGAGATTGTTTTATGAAGAAACTCTTAAAATCCCTACTTTATTTAACAACAATGTTAGCTTTAATAATCTTTTTCTCACCAAAGACCAATCTTTATTATCTTTTGGAAGAATTTGCTATGGAGCAAAATATTTATGTTTCAGATGAAAAAGTCATTGACAATGGTTTTAGCCTAAATATCTTAAATGCTAAGCTCTATTTAGATGAACTTTTTTTAGCTGAAGCCGAAAAAACACAACTAAGTATGTGGTTGGTTTATAATAGCTTTGAAGCCAAAAATATCGATTTAAATGAAGGTTTTTCAGATTTTATGCCCTCTTATATTAAACGTGTTCAGATAAAATATCATATATTTAATCCGCGTTCTTTGTCCTTATCTGGAGAAAGTAGTGATAGTTTCTTTTATGGAAATATTGATATCTTTAAGAGAATAATTCAAATTCACCTTCGCTTAGGAACAAAAAGTGAAAAGAAATTTGCACATTCATTAAAAGCACTTAAAAAAGAAGAAGGGGGTTATCTTTATGAATATAAATTTTAATCGAAACTCTTTTTTAGGCTTAATTGTAAAACTTTTGATTATGGCTTTTATTGCTAAGACTCTTTCTTTAGCTGCTTGGTTCTTTTTACCTAAACAGAGTATACAAAACACAACTAAATCACAATTTATAATGCCTTATATGCGTTATAGTATCTCTGATTTTAGATTAAAATCTACAAAACTACATGTTGATGAAGCTGCCTCATCTTTATCTATGAATTCTATTATTTTAAAAGCGATATATATGATGGGAAAAGAGAGTATTATAGTTCTTGCTCCTAAATCAAATCCTAAAAAAAGTAAAACAATTGCAATTGGAGATAAGTTTGAAGGCTATAAGTTAGAAAAGGTATTTAGTGATTATGTATTATTTACAAAAAACTATAAGCAGTATCGTCTTTATCTAAATCTCAAAAAAGGTGCGCCTCGGTGGAAGAAAGTGGACAAAGATGCTTCTGATAGTTCAGAAGTAAGACGTATTGCTAAAGCAGAAGTTAAAAAAGCTATGGCTAATCCAACAAATATTTGGAAAAATATTGGATTAAGAGAACATTATACCAAAGGAAAACAAGATGGTTTTAAAGTTTCATTTTTCAGAAAAGGAACCGTTTTTGAATCTTTAGGTCTTCGTGTTGGTGATATTATTCAAGCTATAAATAACCAAGAAATTAAAAATAATGCCCAAGCCTTTAAAGCGTACCAACAGTTTAAAGATGCCAAAGCATTAAAGCTTAATATAAAAAGAGGAAATCGTGATATGGAGTTAGAATATGAAATTTATTAAAATATGTTTACTTATCTTAATCTTAGGAAGTTTATCAACAGGTGTATATGCTAAATCATCGACTGCTGATGATGAGGTATCCATTAATTTTAAAGATTTAAGTATAAATGAATTTGTTGATCTTATGAGTAAAATTTTGAAGAAAAATATTCTTTTAACACAACCTCTTTCTGGAAAGGTGGAATTCTATTCAGCTGCTCCTGTGAGGAAGTCAGATATCACTAATATTTTTATCTCTATCTTAGAATCAAAAGGTTTTACCTTAGTAGAAAATGGGGAATTTTTACAAGTAGTTCGAAGTGCTGAAGCTTCAAAATATAATCTTAAAGTGGTAAGTGCTTGGGGTAAAATTGGAGATGATCAGACTATGATTACTCAGACTATTCAAGTAAATGGTCAAAATGTTGACCAAGTTGCAGCTAAGATACGCCATCTTATCTCTAAGTCTGCTAAATTAGTGACACTTAAAGAAAGTGGTATTATGCTACTTTCGGACTATCCTAGAAATGTAAAAACAGTTAAAAAAGTTGTTAGAGAGATTCAACGCCAAAGAAACTTTGAAGTGGCTATTGTAGCTATTGAAAATGCTAATATTACAACATTATATACAGAAGTAACAGAAATTTCAAAAACTATTTTTAATCAAACTGTACCCAGTGAAGTTGTTAAGGTAATGCAAAATACAGATCTTAATTCTTTAGTGTTAATTGGTAAAAAAATAAATATTACAAAATTAAAAAATTATATAAAACGTTTGGATTCAGGAGATCAAACTAACTCTGAAGGTGTACGCATCATCGCTTTAAAAAATTCAGACGCGGTTAATGTAATGAAAACCTTAGATGCGGTTATTGCTAAAAAGGCGTTCCCTGATCCTTCTTTAAAACCAGATGTATCCTTAAATGAAGAGATAAATTCTATTATTTTAATTGGACCTGCTGTTACAGTAGACCCTTTAATTAAAGTGATTGATGTATTAGATAGAGAGAAGTATCAGGTTTATGTTAAAGCAAGAATTATGGACTTCTCAAATAAAGATACAGAAACCTTAGGTATTAAATACGGGCTTGATGGCGGGGTTGCTAATTCAAGTGGTCTGTACACCTTAGCTGCGAATTTTGGGGGAGCTTCTATTGCTCCTGTTAATGCTGCTTTGTTAACACCCTTAGGTGATAGCCTTGGAACAATTAGTGAAGGGCTTGCGATCGGAGCAACCCTAGACTTTTTACAAACGAATGGTGTTTCTAAAACAATTTCTGAACCCTCTATTCTTTGTGTAAATAATATTGAGTCTTCTATATATGTGGGGAGTACAATCTCTTTTCAAACAGGAAGTTTAACCAATGGCACAGGTTCTACCATTGGAGGAACCACAGCATCTGTTTCTAATACTTTTCAAAGAGAAGATGTTGGTCTAACTCTGAAAATTAAGCCTCGTATCTCTTCAAGTGATAAAGTCACCTTAGAAGTATCGGCTATTTTAGAAAATGTTTCATCAGTAGATGCAAACAATCAGCCTATTACAACGAAACAAGAGGTAACAACACAGATTATCCTTTCTCATGGTGAGACAATTATTATTGGGGGGCTTTCAAAAGACCAAACACGAACAATAGAAACGAAGGTGCCTTTCTTAGGTTCTATTCCTCTTTTAGGTGCATTGTTTACACATAGTGAAGATGTAGTCGATAATCAATCTATGGCAATTGTAATTACACCATATATCGTAACCAATAGTGCTAGTCTTTCCATTTTGCAAAAAAAGCTGGGTATCTTAGGTAAGATTCAAGAAGAATATAATGCAAAGGTCTTTAAAAAGATTGAAGATGAAGCATATGAACGTCTTGCTCCTCGTACAGAGGGAGAAGAAGGCTATGAACCTATAGAAGAGTTGGTAGAAAAATGATTTTAGATGAGCGTTATCATGATACTAATTTACCAATGGTTGAAGTAGATGGCGTTAACTTTGAGATTTAACTAAAAAATGGTCTTTTATTTACGAAAATAGATGAAGAACTTGTGATTGCTTTAAGTGAACATAAATTAATAGATAGTACAAATTATCTTAATAAACTAAATTTTAAAGCAGAAGTTGTTATCTTAAATGATGTCTCTTATGAACGTCTGCATAATAAATATTTAGAGGTAAAAACAGATAAAGAGATTGCTTCTATGCGAGATGAAACGCATGAAGATGATATTGATGAAGATGAACTCTCTTTAGATGAGTTTTTACGTACATCAAGTGATATTTTAACCTCTGAAGAGTCAGCCCCTATTATTAAATTTGTAAATGCTCTTTTTTATCAAGCAGTTAAGAAAAATGTGAGTGATATTCATATTGAAACAAATGAGGCTAAGGGTGAGGTACGTTTCCGTTCAGATGGTATTTTATATAAAAATGCAGATATGGACAGACGAGTTATTGACCTTGTCATTTCTCGTATTAAGGTTGTTTCAAATCTTGATATTTCTGAAAAACGTATACCTCAAGATGGTCGTACTCAGGTTAGAATCGCAGGTGAAAATATAGATGTACGTGTCTCTATTTTACCAACCTTTTATGGTGAACGTGTTGTAATGCGTATTTTAATGCAAGGTGAACATATTCCTGCCCTTGTAGATTTAGGGTTTGACAGGAGTATGGTTACCCGTTTTGAAAAAGTATTACAATCTTCTCATGGTATTATCTTAGTAACAGGTCCAACGGGTTCAGGTAAGACAACCACACTACACTCTTTTTTACAATATGTAGCAACACCTGAACAAAATATTATTACGGTTGAAGATCCTGTAGAGTATAAGGCTTCTAATATTAATCAGATTCAAGTTAATGACAAGGTGGGTCTTACTTTTGCGGCGGCACTTCGATCTATTTTAAGACAAGATCCAGATACCATTATGATTGGTGAAATTCGTGATGAAGAGACGGCTCAAATTGCTGTTCGTGCTGCTTTAACGGGACACTTGGTTTTTTCAACACTGCATACTAATTCAGCGGCCGCAACCTTAACACGTCTTTCTGATATGGGAATTGAGCCTTTTTTAATTTCTTCTTCCCTTTTAGGTGTTTTAGCCCAACGGTTAGTTCGTAAGTTATGTAGCGCATGTAAACAAGAAGATGAAACAGCCGAATCTTATGTCAAAGAGTATGAGCTTCCTGTAGGCACTGCTATTTATAAACCGTTGGGCTGTGCTAAATGTGGATACAGTGGATTTTCTGGACGTGAAGCCTTGGGCGAACTCTTAATTATGGATGATGGTCTTCGTGAATTACTTAAAACAACAACCAATGAGATTGATATCCGAAATTATAGTATTAAAGCAGGTTTACGAACTATTCCTATGCAGTTAAGAGATGTCTTATTAGCAGGAGAGACCTCTTTAGATGAAGCTATAAGAATCGGGCTTCATGAAGCCTCATAATTAAGGTTAAAGGATGAAGGTAGAAGGGAGAAGGAAAAAACAGAAGTGTCTTGAAATCTCTTCACCATTGAGCATTTCCACACCCCCTTCAAAAAACCGTAAAGCCTTTACTTTGATAGAGGTTATGGTTGCTACCATAATTATTTCTGTAGTAGGGCTCTCTCTTTTACAGATGCACAGTAATTCAGCCAATATGAGTACTACGATGCAGAAAAAATTCGAATTTTCAGATTGGGCTTTAATGGCTGCTTTTGAAAATAAGGTTGAGAAGAGAAAAAAGAACCTTAGATATGACACTCTTATGAAACCTTTTAATGTAGATAAGCATTCTATACGGGAAGGTTTAAAGAAAAAAGGTCTTCTCTTTACTACCTTAGTTGAACGTATAGATTCGGCAAGTATAAAAAAACAGATGGAGGAGTTAGACTTAGATATTCCTATTTCAGATGCCCTTCGTTTAGAAATTTATCAGCAAAATATTGAAGTAGAAGGGCAGGTTCATTCCCTTTATAGGATAATTAAACCATGAAACGTGCTTTTACACTTGTTGAACTAATGATTTCTGTAATTTTACTTTCTATTATTGTAACTTTTTTATATCAGGCTGTTGCTCAACTTCAAAATTCAAATCAGAAACTTATTAAAAGTACAAACAAAACGCTCGAGAGAGAGGACTTACTTAAGGTGCTGTATAATGATTTTATTAACCTGACTTCATTAGATATTATAGATAAGTCGGATGATACAGATGTTATTGTATTACAAAGTACAAACAGTTTTTATAAAATGAGCATGCCTTATGTACGTTATATGGTAGATAATGATGCTGTTTTAAGACGAATTGAATCATCAGGCTCTGAACTTGATTATGAAAATAGTTTTTTTCGTTTTGATACTCTTGCTAGGGATGTAAAGATGTTGAAGGTGTATGAGAAAGAAGGACACTATTTTATTTATGTTAAAAGTGATAATATGCAAGATATATATTTAGATATTATTCCTCCTGCCTTAGGTTCACAAAATAAAGAAAATAATACGACACAAGGAAAGGAAGTCGATTCACAAAAGAAAAAAGAAGGTGAAGCATCATGATGAAAAAAGCCTTCTCTCTTTTAGAACTTATGCTTGTTGTTATTATTGTTGGAATTGTATATACTCTCGCTTTGTCAACTATGAAAATACCTAATGAAAATGATATTGAAGCCTTTAGTTTAGAGACTCTTCCTGAATATTTAAGAAATAATTTTAAACTTTTAGATGCTAAAATTATCTGTAATGAACCCTGTGGAAAATGTAAAGTTTTAGTTGATGGTGAGTTTTTAGATGAGGAGTTGGATCTTTTTGATAAGTCAGGCATTAAGTCTTATGAACTTTCATATGAAGGTTATGGTACTGAAAAAGAGTATCTTCCTTATGATGAGAATGATCCCTACAAGCAAGCGTGTTTTGTACTTCATAAGTGGCCTAATGGTGCGATTGAAGAAGTTGTACTAGAAAGTGATAATAATTTTATTTATTATAAGGCAGGATATAAGAAGGTGAAAACATATACCAGTTTAGCTAATTTACAAGATAATTATAAAAAAGAGTTAAACGCGATAAGGAGTGGCCAGTGATTTATAGATATAAGGGTTTTAATGAAAAAGGAAAAAAGGAGAGTGGACGCATTGAAGCCCTTTCTGTTGATGAAGCAAAGGCAAAATTAAAGGCACGTTCATTTATTTATGAAAGTGTTTCTAAAGAAAAGCCTTCTTTTACCCAAAACTTTAAAGTGAGTCGTGCTCGTATTATTCCTAATAAAACACTTATCAACCTTTCACGTGAGATTTCTGCTTATATCAGATCAGGGGTGACGATTGTAAGTACAATGAAACTTTTAGCCAATCAGTACCAAGATGATAAACGGACTTCATTCTTTTTAAGTGCTGTAAGTACGTTTTTAGATGAGGGAAAAAGTTTTTATGCTGCCTTAGATGCCCAAAGTGTGTATACTATTCCTCACTTTTTTAAACAGTCTATTAAGGTTGCTGAAGAACGTGGAGTGATGGATGTTGTTTTAGTTGAATTGGCACGCTTTATGAAAGAGCAAGAACGTCTTAATAAAGAGGTGGGTTCAGCACTATTTTACCCAGGTTTTATGATTCTTGTTGCCATTGGTGCCATTAGTTTTATGTTTGCAGTGGTGGTTCCAAAGATTACGGATATTTTTAAACAGATGAAACAAGACCTCCCTCCTTTAACTGAAACAGTGATTGCTATTGGTGATTTTATGGGTGCCAATTTTCAAATTATGGCCTTTGTTTTTTTGGCTATTGTGGGCATTTTTGCTTATTTAGTAAAGAGTGTTCCCCCTTTTAAGTATGCAGTTGATACCTTGGTCTTACGTATTCCTCTTTTTGGAAGTATTATACAAAAGAGTGAACTGGGGCGTTTTGCCTATATGAATGCCTTATTAATGCGTTCGGGAGTCCCTATGGTTCAAGGGATTAACCTCTCTTCTCAAATTTTAAAGAATACTGTTATCTCTACTATTTTGCAAAAGGCGGCTAAAAAAGTGGTTGAAGGCTCTAAACTCTCTTCTGCTTTGGCTTCTGATGAGAAAATTATAGGTATTGCTTTTATTCAATCTATCGCTTTAGGAGAAGAGACATCGAATGTTCCTGATGTGATGAGTAACCTTGCTGAACTCTATTTTGAAGATAATAAAGACAAAATCGGTATCTTACTTTCTTTAATGGAACCGATGTTAATGCTGCTTGTTGGTGGTGTGATTGGCGCGATTGTAATTTCAATGTTACTTCCAATTTTTTCAATGAATATGGGTTAAGATGAAACGTTCTGCCATTGCCTTAATGCTTACACTTTCTATGATTTTAGCTATGAGCGCAGCCTTAAGTATAACACTTTCTCTTTTTCAGAAAAACTTTAATAACTACAGTGCAAATGTTTTTCGTGTTCAAAGTGCTGTTCTTTTAGTAGATGTTGTGGAGATGATGAGAGCACTTTCTAAGGATGTGGGTGAATCATCTGAGGCTTTTTCTATATTAGTCTCTTCTGTTCAAGAATTACCTCTTCGTTTAGGTGGTATTGATATGATTATAAAACTTGAAGCTTCTAATGCTCGTTTTAATATTAATCATTATTCACGTGAAAAACATTATGAGAAAATTTATGCATATTTGATTGACTATAATATTCAGCGGCCGGGTTATATTTTAGAGATGATTGAAGACTCTTTAGATGATGATAAGGATGAACAGAGTTATGGAAGTGAAAGGGTCTTATATGATCCTTTTTTTGTGCAAGGAAAGTTGATAGACTATACGCAGTTTTCAAAACTTCTAGATACTTATGCTAAAGAGACAAAAGATATTAACATCTATAATGTTCCTTGGAAGGCATGGATGGATTTTTCTTCAGAGTTTATAGATGAAGCCTATATGACAGCAGAACTACAAAGAGTTCTTCAAGCGCCGGGAGGAACAAGTGAACTATTAGAAGACTTTGATAAAATAGGAGAAAACAGTTCTGATGTAAGATGTGAAGTGTTTCTTCGTCAAGATGATACCCAAAGTATTGCGCACTTCAATTTCAGTTTTAAGAACAAAGAAGTGTCAAACTTTAAAGCTATTTTATAAGTTTAAGCCTTATATTCTAAACTTCCTGCACGTGATTCACAATCATCAATAATATTTAAAATCTGACGTTTCACCTTATCGTATCTAAACTGCTCTTTAAAGCCATTAATACGTCCTCCTGAGGCATTGGGGTGTCCACCACCACCTGCCCACTCTTTGGCTATTAAAGAAACATTTACCTTATTATTTGCGCGTAAACTCATGGTTCCTCGTGGACCTACATCTACAATAAAGTCATATTCATCAAAGCGGGTTAAAAAAGCATTCCCTACAATTGAGGTATTTCCTAAGGCATAAGAGAGATAACCTTTATACCCTTTGTAATAAATAGTTTTATCTTCTTTTACTGAACCTAAAAGTTCAACAATATGTGCAGTTGCTAAATTATCTAAGGTGTCGTCTTTCTCTTTTTTAAAGTAGTTCTTTTTTAGAGCATGAATAGTCTCATCTAATAAAATATTTGAATTATCAAGTGGAATCATCTGCGCTGCTTCAAAAAGAAGGGCATGTTTATAGTTTCTGTCTGCGTTGGCAAACATAACACGGTTTAATTTACGTGTTTCAGTAACAAGACGCATACACACCTTTCCATACTCAAATGCCTTATGTTTTTCTTGGTGCCAAAGATCAACCGCATCAACAATGGCTACATAAGGAGCTATCCACGCCTTTGTCTCAGCTGGAAGTCCAAAGTTTTCTAAAACATAATCATACGTGATTTGTGTAGCAGAGCGTAAGGTATCAAGAAAATACCAGTCAAACTTTTTGGCAGAGTCTTCACCACTTCCATGATGATCAAGAAGTTGAAGGCTGATAGTAATTTTTTGGTATTCTTTAAGTTTTTGAACCTCTTTACTTAACCATTTCGACTCATCCATAGTAAGGTTTAAGTCGGTAATTAAAATAGCCGCATCTTTTTTATCTTTTTTAATAGCGTCCATTATCTCATTTAGGCGTTCAGAAACTTCTGCCCCATAATTGGCATTAAAAAACAGTATATTTTCATACACCTCTTTGGTGATAAGTTGACAACTGTAACCGTCTAAGTCAATGTGTGATAAATGATAGGTTTTCAAAATAGTTTCCTTTAATTAAGAAGTTTATAACTCAATGGAGACACTTCCCATTACTTCAAATTTGGCATTAGCATCAATTTCTGCATGAGAAAGAACAATAACCTCAAGGTTAAATCGTTCAAAAATCTCGGCTAATGGTTTTCTAAGTTGGGGATCAACGATTAAAATAACAGGTGAAATTCCCTGTTGTAATAGTCCACTTGCCTTGTCGCTAATGGCTTGAATAAGAGCATTAATCTCTCCCACATTAAGGGCAAGGTTTCTTACTCCATCTTGTTCGGTGGACTTTTCTAAGATACGTTGTTCGGTTTGTGTATCAAAGGTAAGAAGTTTAATAACACCTTCTGCATCCTTATACATCCCCGTAATGGTTCGTGAAAGTTTAGATCGTATCTGTTCAACAATAACATCAACATTCTTAGTATATTCAGCAATATCGGCTATACCCTCTAATATTGTTAACATATCTTTAATAGGTATTTTTTCATGTAAAAGGGTTTTAAGTACCCGTTGAATTAGACCAATGGTAGCAACCTTTAGAACATCATCAACAATCACAGGGAAGTCATTTTTGAGTTTATCTACAAGCGTCTGTGTCTCTTGTCGTGTTAAGAGCTCTTCTGCATGTGTTTTAACCAGTTCAGACATATGTGTTGAGATAACAGTTGCTGGATCTACTACCGTATATCCATTCATAATAGCATCTTCTTTAAGGCTGGGTTGAATCCAAATAGCATCCAGTCCAAAGGCAGGTTCTTTTGTTTTTTCGCCTTCAATCTCTTCTGTTGCCATACCGCTGTCCATAGCCAAAAATTTGTCAGGTTGAATAGAACCGTGACCAATATCAACACCCTTAAGCAAAATCTGATAATGACTCGGATCAAGATGTAAATTATCTCGTATACGAACCTGTGGCATTAAAAAACCGAGATCAGTGGCAATTTTTCTTCGCATAGAACGAATGCGTTCAAGAAGATCTCCTCCTTGCCCCGCATCTGCTAAACGAATAAGTTGGTAACCTAAGGTAAGTTCTAAAATTTCTACCTTTAAAATATCTTCAAGAGCAGCTTCTTCTTCTTTTTTAATCTGTTCTGGGCTTTTTTGCACAGGAGCTTTTGTACTTCCTTGTACAGGTGAGCCATCTTTGTTTATTGGACTATCCTTAGAATCAGACTTATCTTGAAAGAGTCGTAATTCGCCTCTTTCATTTTGCAAGATAAGGTAACCCATAGCTAAGAATAAAAATCCAACAAAACCCATAGAAACAGTTGGAAGCCCTGGAACTAAGGCAAATAATACCATTATTGCACCCACAATAAGTAGGGTTTTGGCATTTCCCATAAGTTGATTAATTGTACCTTCTGCAAAGTTAGATTGGTCACTAGATGCTCTAGTAATCATAATACCTGTTGCAGTAGAGATAATAAGTGCAGGGATTTGTGAGACTAATCCATCCCCAATAGTTAAAATAGTAAAAACAGATGCTGAATCGGCTACACTCATATTATGTTGGAAAACACCAATTAAAAAACCACCAATAATATTGATGATGGTAATAATAATTCCTGCTACTGCGTCACCTTTTACAAACTTTGCCGAACCGTCCATGGCACCATAAAAGTTAGCATCTTGTAAGATTGATGCACGACGCTCTTTTGCTTCGATCTCTTCAATAAGCCCTGCATTTAAATCTGCATCAATTGCCATCTGCTTACCCGGCATTGCATCAAGGGTAAAACGTGCACCAACTTCAGCAACGCGAGTAGAACCTTTAGTAATAACCATAAAATTAATGAGTACCAAAATAGAAAAAACAATAATACCAATGACATAATTTCCACCAACAACAAAATCACCAAAACTGGAGATAATATCAGAAACTGCTTCTGGTCCTTCATTTCCATGAGACAGAATCATCCTTGTAGTGGCAACATTAAGTGAAAGTCTAAAGAGGGTAATGATTAGAATTAGTGTTGGAAAAGTTGTTAAATCAGTAGGTTTTGGAATATATAAAGAGATTAAAATAATTAAAACTGCAATAGCAATAGAAATGGTTAACATAAAGTCTAAAAGAAAACTGGGTAGAGGAACAATAATAATGGCTAAAATTGCCATTACAAAGAAGACAATACTTAAATCACGTGTACGTACAATAAATTCTAAGGCAGGTGCGAGTATTCCAAGTAGTTGTGCTTTAGTTTTCTTTTTTGCCATGGTTTAGGGGTATGCCTTATTTCTGTTCTAAGATGTCTGCAAGAGTGAGGTCTTGTAAAAAAGTGTCTATTTTTCCTTGTAAATTGTGAATAAAAGGCCAGATATGACAGGTTCCTGTTTGTTCAGATGGACACGAGCCTGCAAGACCAGAAGAACAGTCAAATACAGAAGGACCTTTTCCCTCAGCTGCACGCATAATACTTAAGATAGTAATCTCTTTTTTATCTTGAATTAGTACAAAACCACCTTTAACACCCTTATAAGACTTTAAAATTCCTTGACGTGCTAAAGATTGAAGAATCTTTGCTAAAAAACTTTTTGAAATACTAAGGTCATGGGCTAGTGTTTCTGTGTCAACAGGATCAGTGGCATTGGCTAAGATTACTAGAGATAAAAGAGCGTATTCACTGGCTCGAGTCATTAACATGGATAAAATCCTTAAAGTGTATAGAGTAATTTGTTTATATTAGAGTGTATTATACATAAAATGTATTAAAGATAGATTTTGTCTTATATTATTGATGTTTTTTTTAATATTAGTTTTCTTTTTTTGGTTAAAAGAGCTTTAAATGAATGGGACATTTTCTCAAATCCAAGAGCAAAATAGCATTTATAAAAATAGAAGTAAAATTCAGCTATAATCCGCCATCTCAAATTCTTTGGGAAATTAATATACCAATCAGGGAGGTCAATTATGGCTTTAGATTCGGCGAAAACAGCAGAAATCGTAAAAGAATTCGGACGTAAAGAGGGTGATACTGGTTCATCTGAAGTACAAATTGCTTTATTAAGCACACGTATTAAGGAGCTTACTGAGCACCTTAAAACTTTCAAAAAAGATCATGCATCACGTCTTGGTCTTCTTAAACTTGTTGGACAACGTAGTCGTTTGATGCGTTACTTCAAGCGTAAGAATAAAGAGGGTTACTACACTCTTATTACTAAACTTGATATTAGAGATAACATCTAAGTTTACTCTGACCCCATTTGGGGTCATCTTACATTTTTATCACACAATCCACATAATTTCACACTTTAAATAACAGATTACTTTCTGTTTAAATCATTTTTATATCATTTTTATATCATCTACATTCCTATACCCCCTATTGTAGGTCAATTCTTATAATTTAAATAAAAAATAATTATTAATATTAACTTAAATTATTAAATTAATGTTTAATTTAATAATTATTTTTCTTTACTCTCGTTAAGCTAAGCCAAGATTAAAATTTTTAGGAGAGCAGTATGGCTAAAGATGAAGAAGTTTCAAGTGAAGGTTTGATCTTTTTAGAAGATGGCGAAGTATTATATGATGATTTATATCTACTCTCAGAAACAGATGAAAAAGGTATAGTCTCTTATGCCTCAGACTCTTTTTTACGAATTGCTAATATGTCAAGAGCAGATTTAATCGGACAACCTCATAATGTAGTTCGCCATCCAGAAATGCCTCGCGCAGCTTTTAAATCATTGTGGGATGATGTTCAAGCTAAAGGTTTTTGGACAGGTTATGTGAAAGATTCTCGTAAAGGTGGTGGCTTTTACTGGGTTTACGCAACCGTACTGCGTTCTACGGATAAAAATGGAAATGTAAAATATGTTTCAATTCGTATTAAACCTTCGCGTGAAGATATTAGAAAAGCTGAAGAGCTTTATTCAACTTTAGACTAAATAGCTTAGGTTAAAATAGATTGATAAGGATACCTCAAACAAGGGTGAGTAAATCTCACGCTTTTTTGAGTAAAATAGATTGATAAGGATACCTCAAACAAGGGTGAGTAAATCTCACGCTTTTTTGAGTAAAATAGATTGATAAGGATACC
>JAJRQV010000055.1 GCA_024280035.1 Campylobacterales bacterium | reverse complement strand
AGTTCATTCATTTTTTATTACCCTAATTATTATTTAATGAGTCAATAAGTACAAACGGTGCTAACAATGTAGCAATAAGGGTAAAGGGTGGAGTAACCTCTTTGGTAAACAGATCCATACCTTTTGCACTTCGTGGTTGTACATATACAATGTCTTTATCGCGTAGATATAAACTACTAAAAGACAAAGATGATAGATGAGTAAGGTCTACAACTCGCGTTTCGGGCTTGCGCAAATCTCCCCTAAGAATTACGATATGTGTTCGCATAGCCCAATCCGTCATATCACCACTTCTGGCTAATACTTCAATAAGGTTCATTGTCCCATTCGTAATAGGTATCACACCTGGTTTATTTACCTCACCAATAACAATAATCTTTTGATTTTTGATTTTTACAACAGCATAAGGGTTACGTAAATATACTTTATACTCTTTTATTAAATGTTTAGCTGCTTGATCTTCTGTTAAACCCTCAAGTTTTGTTGTCCCTAAAAGAGGCAGATTAACAGTTCCATTAGAGGTAACTAAAAACCCGCTGTCTTCACCTTGTCGTACTTGACCAGCTGAACTGGTGTCTACAATAGATGTAATTTGCTGAGAAGAACCCACTTGATTAAAAACCTCAATGGTAATTCTGTCATTAGGCTGTATCTTATACTCAAATGCTACTTCTTTGGCATACTCTTTATCACTAACCACCGTAGGTTCATCACTTACTTCATCACCTTGAAATAGTCTATACTCTTTTAAACTACACCCTGAACTTAGTACTAACATCCCTAATAAAATGATATGTATGACTTTCATTTGAATACCCCTAATTAACTATATTGTAACAATTTTTGTAATTGTACTAAAACAAAGGATAAATTATAATTAATCTTATTGAAAATTGTTTAATAAAAGAAATATCTAAAGAAGAGAGTTAAGTAACTTAAAAAATCACTTAACTTTAGGAGTGATTTATTGTGCCCCAATTTGAAAATATTCAAACCCTAGTTCATTCATACGTACTTTGTCAAACTGATTTCTTCCATCAAAAAAAGTATTATTTTTAAGCAGTTTTTTCATCTCATCAAAGTCAGGACTTCTAAACTCTTGCCATTCAGTTACTAAAATCAGAGCATCTGCACCTTTTAATGCCTCATATTTTGAGTCTACATACGAGGTACTTGTATTGTCTTTTAGGTAATATGATTCAGCCTCATGACGCGCTTTAGGGTCATAAGCAACAACCTTTGCTCCTGCAGCCGTTAGTTAATTAATAATGGTAATAGAAGAAGCTTCTCGCATATCATCTGTTTCTGGTTTAAAAGCAAGCCCCCACACTGCAAAGGTTTTTCCTTTTAGATCTTTTCCAAAACGATCAAATACTTTTCTAGAAATTACAGATTTTTGATCATAATTCACAGCTTCTACTGCATCTAATATTCTTGGTGTGTATCCAAAGTCTTTTGATGTTTTTGCTAAGGCTTGTACATCTTTTGGGAAACATGAACCTCCATATCCACAACCGGGATAAATAAAACTGTAACCAATTCTTGAGTCTGAACCAATTCCGTTACGTACCTTGTTAATATCAGCACCTACAAGTTCACAAATATTAGAAATTTCATTCATAAAAGAGATTTTTGTTGCCAGCATTGCATTGGCTGTGTATTTTGTCATTTCAGCTGATTTAATGTCCATACCAATAAATCTATCATGGTTCTTCATAAAAGGTGCATACAAGTCATGCATAACCTGCATCGCTTTTTCGGAATCTGCTCCAATAACGACACGATCGGGGTGCATAAAATCTTGAATAGCAGCACCCTCTTTTAAGAATTCAGGATTTGAAACAACATCAAACTTTAAATCAGACCCACGTTTATCGAGTTCAGCTTGAATCGTTGCAGTCACCTTATCCGCAGTACCTACAGGAACCGTTGACTTATCTACAACAACCATATAGCCTTGCATATGTTCCCCTATGCTTTTAGCAAAAGCAAGGACATATTGTAAATCAGCAGAACCATCTTCTCCCATTGGAGTACCTACGGCTATAAAAGAGATTTTTGTTGTGGCTACGGCAGTTTTAATGTCAGTAGTAAAACTCAAAGTCCCTTTTTTATAGTTTTCTAAAACCATATTTTCTAAACCTGGTTCATAAATGGGGATAACGCCCTCTTTTAAAGAAGCTACTTTTTTTTCATCTATATCTACACAACTTACAGAATTTCCCATCTGTGCGAAACATGTTCCACTTACTAGACCTACATAACCTGTTCCAATAACTGATATTTTCATTCTTAAGCCTTTAGTGTATTAAATATATCTATTATGTCAAGTTTTTCCCAAGGGTAATCACTCTGACCTACTTGACCTCTTGCCGCTACATCTGCGTAAAGAAAGGTCTCTTCTGATGGTTTATCTAAAGAGAATTTTTCTGTAATCCATCGTGGGGTTAAGGCAAAATTATCATGTATAAAATTTGACAACTCACCATCATCAATCAACCCTGTACCCATGGTATCAACTGTTACCGAAACAGGTTTGGCAACACCAATTGCATACGAAAGTTGAACGATTGCTTTTTTGGCTAAACCTGAGGCAACAATGTTTTTTGCTATCCAGCGTCCTGCATATAAACCTGAACGATCAACCTTTGTATAATCTTTTGAAGATTGAGCACCTCCACCAATAGGAGCATACCCACCAAAACTATCTACAATTAGTTTTCTTCCCGTTAAACCAGAGTCATGTAAGGGAGAGTGCGAAACATATTTTCCTGTTGGGTTAATATGAATAATACAGTTTTCAGGGTCAAATAAATTTGTTGGTAATGCTGTATCAAGAATAAGCCCCATAATAAGCTCACGGACCTCATCAATGCTCATACTACTTACACAAGGAGCAGAAATAACAATGGTATGAATGGACTGAGGTTTACAGTTTTCAAAGTTCTCTTTGGTGACATAATCCATAGTGACTTGGGTCTTAATATCCACACCAAGTTTATGGTTATGCGCTAAGGCATAATGATATACCTTTTCCATAAGAAGACGTGAGTAAGTAATGGCTGAAGGCATATAATCAGCAGATTCCATGTCAGCATAACCAAACATAATTCCCTGATCACCTGCACCAATTTCACCATCTTCTTGATCAACACCTTGATTAATATCGGGAGACTGTCTATTCAGAAGAACTTGAACCTCTACCTCGTCAGGGTGAAGACACTCTTCTTTAGTAAAAGCGGCTGTTCCGTCATAACCAATTTTAGCTAAGGCATCTAAAACAATCTTTTTATAACCTGCCTCATCAACCTTAGCATTGGTTGTTACTTCTCCGCCAATTATTACATGTTTACCAGCAACAAAAACTTCTGATGCAACACGTGACGCAGGGTCTTGCATAATTAATTTATCAACAATACTGTCTGCAATAATATCTGCACATTTGTCGGGATGACCTGGGCTTACCACCTCTGATGTAAATAAGTACATAAAATTCCTAATATTTTCTAATTTTCTTTTATACTTTTTTGTAGATTATAAACACGTTAAAATTGTAAAAAAAATCTATTACTCACTATATTTGTAGTCTTATGAAACGGTTTTTTCCCAATCTAAAGCTGTTTTACAAATTAATTTAATATCATCAAAGGCAGGAGTCCATTGTAAAATCTCTTTTGCTTTTGAATTATCTGAAATGAGAATAGCAGGATCACCTGCACGACGAGGAACTTTTTCAACTTTAAAATTTACACCTGAAACTTCTTTCATTGTATTAATGACTTCTGCAACTGAAAAACCGTGCCCATAACCCACATTAAATATATTTGGAGATATTTTATCGTTTTTATCGAGATATTCTAAGGCTCTTAAATGGGCTGAAGCCAAATCGTCGACATGAATATAATCACGTTCGCAGGTTCCATCTTTTGTCTCATAATCCTCACCAAAAAGAGACATCTTATTTCTCTGTCCAATAGCCGTTTGCGCAGCTACTTTTATAAGATGCGTGGCATTAGGAAAACTCTGTCCAATACGGTTTAATGTATCAGCACCTGCCACATTAAAGTAGCGTAAAATCACGGCGTCAAAACCTTCGTGTGCAGCACAAGTATCTTTTATAACTTGTTCACTCATGAGTTTAGTCCATCCATAAGGATTAATGGGTGCTGTGGGTGTTGTCTCTCTTACTGGGCTCTCTTTCGCATCTCCATACACAGCTGCTGTTGAGGAAAAAATCATTTTACCTACATTATGCTTTACACACTGATTAATAACATTGGTAGTATTTACCGTATTATTCATATAATATTTAAGAGGATTTTCAACTGATTCAGGAACAACAATACTAGCCGCAAAATGGATTAAAGCATCAAAATCATTTTCAGAAAAGATCTTATCAATATTTGAAAAATCAGCTAAATCTGCCTTAATAAAGTTAAATTCACGAGAAGTGGTCTTGTGATTATTAAACATCTTTTTTAAACTCTCAACCGTCTCATTATGCCCTGTTGAAAGATTATCTAAAATAGTGACGGAGTGATTACTGTCTTCAATCAGTTGTTTTACTACGTGTGAGCCAATATACCCTGCTCCGCCTGTTACAAGTACATGCATTATGTTTTTTCCTTATTCATTTTCTCTTTTAAGATGATTTTTCCCATCTCAACACCGGGTTGATCATAAGCATTAATATCTAACATCTGAGCTACCAGAGCTGTTAGTAGTTCATAATAATACATCAACTCACCAATCGTTTTTTCACTAATGTTTTCTATCTCAATAACATCTAAGGGTATAAATTCTAAACTTTCTAAAGACTCAATCATTGCGTCGGCTTGCATATTAATTAAATCTGCAAAATCAATACCATTAAGCATATCCAGTTTCTCAAGTGCAGGTAAAGAGACCTCAGGGATACGCACACCATGCTCAAAATCTTTAACCTTAATAACAGTAACAGTTTTATCTCTTTTCCCATCAACAATAAGTTGTAAAAATGAGTGCTGATCGGTTGGTCCAATTAAACCTACAGGAGTAAGCCCCACATGAAGTTGAGAGTGTCTTTGCTGTTTCCCAAGACTTTCGCCCCATAACTGAACATACCAAGCATTCAGTTCCCTAAAAGCTTCAGAATATGAAAAAAGACAGTTAATGTTGTAGGCATTACTCACCTGCGCATAATAGGTTGCTTTGGTTAAGAGTTTTTCACAATACCCATGATTTTGAAAAAATGATTCTTTAACACCACGCGCACCTTCTAAAAGTTCGTCTATATCAACACCAATAATGGCTAAAGGTACTAAACCTACCGCCGAAAGAACAGAAAAACGCCCGCCTACATTATCAGGAATATTAAAAACCTTTAAGGCATAAGCAGAAGCAAACTCTTCTAATGCTGAGCCCTTATCTGTAATAACTGCATAATTTTATTTTGAGATAGGAACAAAGGTTTGAAGGTATTTTAAAACAGCAATCGTTTCAACGGTAGTCCCTGACTTAGAAACAATTAAAAAAAGTGCCCAATCCAAATTAATATCTTCAATTTTTTTCTTTAAAACTAAAGGGTCTGTCGTATCAATAAAATGTAAATTCTTTTCAAAACTCTGCCCAAGACTTAAAAAATGATGTATAGCAAGTGTTCCAAGGGCTGAACCCCCTATTCCTACCACAACAATATCTGTATGTTTAATCTCTTTGGCATAGGCTTTATACTCACTTGTCGAGGCATCGCACAGGTGATAAAAACCAATATGCTCACTCTCTTTAGAAAGAACAGTTGAGAACTCTTCATTAATTTTAGTGCTGAAAAAAAGTTTGTTATTCACTATTTACTCTTTTATTATCATTTTAATTTGTGAAATTTTATCATATATGACTTAAAGTAAGGCTAATAATAGACTTCATTTCTACTTATTATGCTACCCACTTGACTTGTTGGCTAAGATTAGTATAAAATACGTTTACTATACACGAACACCTTTCACAGCTTTAAGCTGAAACTTCTCACAACAACTCCCAAAATCGAGGCATTAATGAGCGAAAACTCAAACAACAACAACAAACGTAAAAACAATAACAACAGAACCCATATTCCTGCTGAAGGTTACAATATTGACGATCTTCGTTCAAAACCTTTAGATGATTTGATTACCATTGCTGAAGAGCTAAAGGTTGAACATCCAAATGAGCTTAAACGTCAAGATTTGCTATTTGAGATTTTAAAAGCACAAACAAACAAGGGTGGTTTCATCCTTTTTACGGGTATCTTAGAAATCATGCAAGATGGTTACGGTTTCTTACGGGGAACCGATACAAACTTCTCTGATTCTGTTAATGATGCTTATGTATCAAGTACACAGATTAAACGGTTTGCCCTTCGTAATGGTGATGTTGTTACGGGTCAAGTTCGCCCTCCAAAAGAGCAAGAACGTTATTATGCCCTTCTTAAAATTGAGGCGATAAATTACCTTCCACCAGAAGAGAGCAAAAAACGCCCTCTTTTTGAAAACCTTACGCCTTTATATGCGCAAGATCAAATCAAACTTGAATACAACAAAGATAAATTAACGGGTCGTATGTTAGATATGTTCTCACCTATTGGTAAGGGGCAACGTGGGCTTATTGTTGCACCTCCTCGTTCAGGTAAGACAGAACTTATGAAAGAACTTGCTCATGGCATTACAGCCAATCATACAGAAATTGACTTAATGGTTCTTCTTGTTGATGAGCGTCCTGAAGAGGTTACCGATATGGAACGTTCTGTTAAAGGAGAGGTATATAACTCTACCTTTGATCAACCTGCAAAAAACCATGTTAAAGTAGCAGAGATGGTAATCGAGCGGGCAAAACGTAAGGTAGAGATGGGTAAAGATGTTGTTATTCTTCTTGACTCTATCACAAGACTAGCACGTGCTTATAATACCGCAACACCTTCATCAGGAAAAGTACTTTCAGGAGGTGTTGATGCAAATGCCTTACATAAACCTAAACGTTTCTTTGGAGCTGCTCGTAATATCGAAAATGGTGGTTCATTAACGATTATTGCTACAGCACTGATTGAAACAGGTTCACGTATGGACGAGGTGATATTTGAAGAGTTCAAAGGTACAGGTAACTCTGAAGTTGTTCTTTCTCGTCATATTGCTGAACGTAGAATTTATCCAGCTATGGATCTTCTTAAGTCAGGTACACGTAAAGAAGAACTTCTGATTAATGAAGATGATCTTAGAAAGATTTATGTACTTCGTTCTATGTTACATAAACAAGAAAATGAAACAAAAGCCCTTCAATTCATCTTTGGTCAACTTAAAAAGACTAAAGATAATGAAGAGTTCTTTGCCATGATGAACGAAGGAAACTAATTTCGCTTTGCGAAATTAGCAAAAGGGTAGATAAGAAATGTTAATTAACAAAAAATTTCAATACATTTTTCATTTTCCCCATTCCCCCATTACCTCATCACTCCATCACCAAAAAATTCCAAAGAATTTTTCATGCGTATAGGTGTTTTTGATAGTGGTGTTGGTGGATTAACTGTTGTTAAAAGTTTACTTGAGCATCAACTCTTTGAAGAGATTATCTATTACGGAGACACAGCACGTGTTCCTTATGGAATTAAAGATAAAAATACCATTATTCGTTACTCCTTAGAAGCCCTAGAATTTTTTAAGAATTTTGATATTGACCTTCTTATTACTGCGTGCAATACCGTGAGTGCTTACGCCTTAGATGAGTTAAAAGAGTCTGCACCTTTTGATGTAATTGGTGTCGTAGAACCTGGTATTTTAGCCCTTGAAAACTCCGTAACAGACAAGAGTGCGAATATCCTTATCTTAGGAACCAATGCAACCATCAATTCAAGAGCCTACGAAAAACCTCTTTTATCTAATCAATACTGTAATATAACGGCAAAAGCCACCGGTCTTTTTGTACCCATTGTAGAAGAAGGTCTTTATACGGGTGAAGTACTTAAGAGTACAATGAAATATTATTTTAATAATTTAGACCATCCTGATGCTATTATCTTAGGATGTACCCATTTTCCCCTTATCTCAGAAGCCATTTCAGGGCACTTCAATGGAAACTGTACTCTGATTCATTCAGGTGAGGCTATTGTTGAATACCTAGAGCATCATTATAATTTTAATAAAAAGTTTAAAAAAACAGAATTAAAACTTTTTGCCTCAGAAAATCCCGAAGGACTTAGAAAAGTTGCACACCAATGGCTAGATTTATAAGACAATAACTCCCTTTACCCTGCTTTTAATCTTCTTATGATATTATCTAGATAATTAAATTTAAGGGCAGTTGTGAGTACAAATTCTGAAGTCTTAGCATTAAAATACCGTCCTAAACGTTTTGAAGATCTGATTGGTCAAGAGACGATTGCACAAACACTTTCATTGGCTCTTGATTCTTCACGACTCTCTCATGCTTATCTTTTTTCAGGGCTTAGAGGTTCAGGTAAAACCTCAACTGCACGTATTTTTTCTAAGGCTTTAATGTGTGAAACAGGACCCTCTTCTAAACCTTGT
>JAJRQV010000054.1 GCA_024280035.1 Campylobacterales bacterium | reverse complement strand
TTCAAATCAATATCCTCACTGTACTCCCTATCAATCAAGTGCAAGACAATCTGTTCAAGTTCTTCCATCGCTTTGGGGTGCTCATTTTTACGAGCACGGCGACCAAAAAGTTCAACTTGCCCCACTCGAATAAATGAGGGTACAACCCGAGTCGAGATAGCAACAGCTTCTTCTATCATAACTTCAGGATCTTTCGAATACGATCCCTGAAAAAACCATGGACGCCTCACGGTCTCAGTTTTTGAGGTATACAGACTCAAGGAGCGTGATGTTGGAACGCCAAGCGCATGCATATGCTCCTGTGCTAAAAACTCACGAATACTAGAACGTAAGACGGCACGACCATCTGCACCACGACAGTACGGCGTAGGACCACCACCCTTAAGTTGCATTTCCCAACGTTTACCATTTATCACACCCTCAAAAACGGACATAGCACGACCATCACCATAGGCATTTCCCGTTTGGAAGGGACACTGCTGGTAATACTCCGTTCCATAAATAGACAGCGCATATCCACATGCCCAGCCCAGCCTAGACATCGACTCGGGCACCTGCGAAAGATCCCCAGAAAACATACGAATAAAGTCCTCTGATTGTGCCAAACTATCCGAAAATCCCAGTTCACTAAAAAAGGTTTGACTGTGTGCAATATAGTGAGGGTCTTTGATTGGAGTTGGTTTCACAGGAACATAATGCCCTGTAAATACCTGTCGAGGAGAGTAGTCAATACCGTTTTCTGTGGCATCAGGATCGCAATTAAGCCTGTGCATTAGTGAGTAATCTACCAACTTCCCCATATCATCGAGCGTTTCTACCAACACAGAGTTTTGTTTTAATTCTTTCATATTTGTTCCACCAATTTTATAACAACATAAATTTTTAAAAGTATACACTTCTTCTTCACCTTCAAACTTAATTAAAAAGTATGTCCAAATATCAGTGGTATACCTTTATTTTGAACATTTATAAATAATAATTTTTGAGTTAGAAGTGGGGGAACAAGTCATAAGGAGAACTTGCTATTTGAGTTTTAACGGCGGTTTTTCTTGTTTTTTGTGCCCTTTTCTCTCGTTCCTTGATAGGGCTTGTTCTTTTGAGCCTCAGCCTCTTCAATAACAAAAGCAGCCTCTGAATCAATAAACTTATAAACAATCTCTTTAAAGCGTTCTACTGAACGTATATCTATACTCTCTCGTGTAGTATTAGATCCTGTAATGTTTGCTCCAATAGAAGCAAACTCAAGTTTAGGAGCCTTCTGCTTAAGTACGGCACACTCTAACCCTGCATGAACCCCTTTAAATTCCATAAAACCTTCTACCTCTTCAACCCGATGAGACAATCTCTGAGCAAACTCACTTTTTTCAACAATCCATGCTGGGTATACATGCTCTTCTTTGATTTTAAATTTAAAGTTATTAAGAGAAGAACGGGTCTGTTCTTCAAGTTGCATCATACCTATACCATCCATAGAACGAAGAGATAGTTTAACAATGAGCTTGTCATCTTCAATTTTCATCTGTGCAAAGTTCACGCTACTATGAGGGATATTGTAGATATTATTATCTTTTTTAACCCCATGAGGCATGTTAACTAATGCTGACAGTATCTTTTGGGTATCTGCATAACAATGAACATGCTCTTGGTTTACAGCTTCTTTAAATTGCCTAGGTACATGAGAACCCTCTTCGATGATAAACAGAGCTTTTGCTGACGCAGAAATAGCATTAGGACTTTGACCACCCAAAATACCCGTCAGCTTAATATCATTTTTTTGTAAAAGTTTTACCATCTCTAGGTTGGCATTAGGAATATTTTTATCGATATCTAAACCAGAATGTCCTCCTGGAAGCTTATCAATACTACACTCATAATACTTAGCCCCTTCACTTTTAGCACGTTTAAGTTCTAAGGTTCCAATCAAATCAAGACCTCCCGCACAAGCAATAAAAATAGCTTCACTCTCTTGTGCATTTAAATTAAGAACATGTTTGGTTTTGATAGTGAGTTCTAAGGCGGTAGCCCCTTTAAGACCCATCTCTTTATCTGCTGTAAACAGACAATCAACAGGCTTTTTATCTTGCATTGCAAGAAGCATCATCGCCACACCAACACCACTATCTGCCCCTAAAGTGGACTCTGTTGCACAGAGTTTCCCCATCTTTTCCATAAGCTCTAAATTAGGAGCTTCACCCAAACAAGGCATATCATAGTGTGATTGTAGGGTTAAGGTCGCTTCATCATGATAACAGATAATATTACCAGCCTTATCACTTTTAACCACATACCCATAAGGTTTCACCCATTTACGAATAAAGGTCTCCATTTCCATAGTATGACCACTACAACGTGGTATTTCACAAATTTGTCTAACTATATTCCAAAAATTTTCCATATTTGTTTAATATCCTTTAAAAATTACTAATCAAACATTATACATTCTCTTTACTTACACGCCTAGTAGCTGCATTCATCTTACATCGCTGTCTTAACGCCTGAGCACAATTTTACTCTATGTATGACAATTGTGATGATCGTGGTTTTTTTCATAAAATCCCTGACCCCTAACGCTCAAAGTCTTGACCCCCCCCAAAAAAAAAAGTTTTAAATAATAAGTTAATTTAATCCATTTTAGTAAGCATTGTTCTAAAAATCCAGCCTTCTTTTTCTATACCATCTTCTAACTCAAACCTTACTTTTATCCAACCATTTTTTGAATCTGTCTTTTCAATAAATGTATTTTTATTTAATTTAGTAATAATATTTTTACTATTCTCTATCGATGGTGTTAATCTCACCCTGACATTATTTCTATTAATTTTGTAGTATTTATCACTATTAAATAGTTCATTATGTAACTGATAATAGTAAAATGAATAAAGAAGAAAATGCAGAATTATTGCGAGAATTAGTTTTTTATAATTTTTAGCTTTTAGTGATTTAAGAAAAATATTTATATCAGGAGACATCTCAGATAATATCTGCACAATATCATCATAAACACTTTTTTCATTTTCAAAAATAATGCTATTTTGTATTTTTTCAATTTCTTGACTATTAATAATCTCTAAAATTGCTTCTTTGTTAAATAAACTTGAATTAATTTTATATAATTCATTTTGCTGTTGTGCCAACTTTTGTATAGCTTCACTATTAAAAAACGTAGAAGTAATTTTTATAAAATCTTTCTGCTGTTTCCTCAGATTTTCCATAACTTCACTATTAAAAAAATTATTAGTTATTTTTGCAAAGTCATTCTGTTGTTGTGCCAATCTTTTTATTATTTGAGTTACACCAAAAGTATCTACATTTAATGCTTTCTTCAATATTTACATCCATACAGGTTTTCAATAATTTTAATTTCATCATCACTAAGCCCATAAAGCTTATAGACCATTTCATCAATCTCTTTATCTGTTATATCAATTTGGGACTTTAAATCTAATGCTATATTTCTATCATTTTCAAAAAGTGCTTTCCAGTCATTTTTAAAGTTTCTTTCTTCCAGTTTATCAGCAAACTTCAATCTTTTAGCTTTTTTATACTCTTTAATAAACTCATCAAAATCTAATTCCTCAAAGTTTTGTAATTTTTTTGGGATTTTTTCTATTTCTAATTCGCTCATGAAGTTTAATTTTGCTTCTTCTAGATTTTTATTAAGCTGTATCATAAACTCAACTTTGGCACTCAGTTGTATATTAGGGTTAATATTTTTTATTATTGGTAAACTTGCCAATTCATAGATTCTAATTTCAGGAAATGTTTTTTCTTGTCTATTATATTTTGTCTTAAAAAAATAAATCATGAGACTTGAGTTTAAAATAGCAGTCACCACATTGGTTAATTCTTCATTATGTAATTTAACAATTTGCAATAATTGACTTGTTACATAATCTTCACTTAAAGACATTGAAATTAATCTATCCCCAACAATTCTCCGCACAACAATTCTTTTATTTTTAAATAATTCTCTTTCTCTTGGTGCGGCTAAGTTTTCTCCATATTTAACCCAAGTATTATTCCAATAATATGAATATTTATTTATGTCTTTTCCAGTTAAGTATTTTCTGTATGAGTCATCTATTTTTACATTACTTTCATAAATATTTTCTTTTGAAAATAATGATTCTTGCTTAGGCTTTCCTTTTCCTTTTTCATATAGTTTAACACCAAACTTTATTTTTGCAATTGATTCTAACTCACTTGAAACTGCTTCTATCTTTTTTAACAATATATTATCTTGTTCAGATAAGTTTATATTGATAATATGATGGTCATTTTGTAACCAAATATTTTGATTAATACTATTTATTTCAATTAACTCATCGTTAATTGGCTGAAACACTTGTGTATTACCATTTGATGTCCCTTTTTTCAATGTAGCGATTATTGTTAATACTGTGGCATCATCAAAAACTTCTATTTTTGAATAATCTACTATGTCCGTAATACTAGTATTTTCTAATATCAATTCTCTTAATTTCGTATTTGATTGATTGTTAAGCCAAGTATTTGGGGTAATGAATGATAATAAGCCATCATTGCTCATGAGATTAACGCCTAACTCCCAAAATAGAACATACATATCAAACTGATACTCAGCAACTTGATATTTTGAAATAAAATAATTTTCTGTTTCTTTATTTTTCCATTCTCTTCCACCTAAATATGGAGGGTTACCGATAACTACATCAAAGCCACCATCTTCAAAAACTTCCGAAAACTCTTCATTCCATACGAAAGCATTATCAACAATATTTTTATCATCTATAAGACTATTCCCACACTTAATTTTATCAGCAAGTTTAGTAAGTTCTCGCCCTTTACTTGCTGTTCTAAGCCATAAAGAGAGTTTAGCTATCTCAACGGCATCTTCATTTATATCTACACCATAAAGATTATTCTCAAGTATTGATTTTTCTACCTCATAGTAAGCTGTTAAATCTCCCATAACTACTAGGTCTTTTTGTAGGGCATTATGTTCTGATATTAAGAAGTCTAAGGCTTGATTTAAAAATGCACCACTACCACAAGCAGGGTCTAAGATTTTTATATTTAATAACCAGTTTAGATACTCTTCTAAGTTGTCTTTTGTAATTTGCTCTTTTTTAGTGGGTTTTTTTGGATTTTTAGGTGCTGTAAGTTCTGTAAGATTCAATTCTTCTCTTTTATCATTACAAAGTTTACCAAGAGTATTATCTACTATATACTTAGTTATATATTCAGGAGTGTAAAAAACACCATCTTTTTTTCTTTTGGATTGTTTATTGTCAAATTCCGTATCATTGATTGAAGCATTTATCTCTTCTAAGTCTGTTAAACTTTGCTCAAAAATATGCCCTAAAATATTAACTGACACATCACTCATAAAATCATAATCACTTAATGCTTGGGCTTCTAAGTCAAGTACATTATCATCTATGATTAAACTATCAAGAGTTTCATCTACCGCAAATAAACCACCATTATATTTAGGAATATTTAATCTCTCATTCCCTTTATTTATAGCATCAAAATAAAGTTTGAAGTAGTCATACATACTTCTATCGCCAAAACCATCACTTTGATGTCTTTCTCGTATCTCTTTAATAGTATTAGCTGTTAACAGCCCTCTATCTTCTGCAAATAGTATAAATATAATTCTATCGCATAATTTTTGAGTAAGTCTAAGAAGTAAGGCTTTATCTAACAAGTTGTTTTTTACTAAGTTTTCAAAAAGATGTATTCTAAATGCTGAAAAATCTTTATATAAATTTTTAGATATATCTTGTTCAAATGAAGCTGATTTGTCTTTTAGTTTTTGTGGAATATTCTCTTTGATACTTTCATACGATAGTAGTAGATGAAGTTTTTTAAATTCCTCATAGTTAAGATTAAAAAGTGAAAACTTTTCATAAGCCGTTTTTTTATCTATATATAATCTTAATTCATCAAAGTTAGAGATAATTATATATTTTGAGTTTGAATGTGAGTTGTGATAGTTAAATGCTTGTGCTTCTATCTTATCAAGGTTTTTAGTATCTTGTGCTTTAAGTTCTATTATGCCGATAACTTCGTTATTTACATATATAACACCATCCGCTTTTTTTCCGTCTGTTTCGTTCTTCTTTTCTCTTTCAAGATTAAAATCATCAGGGTTAGTGCTGTCAAGTGTATAGCCTAAGCAGTTCTCAAAAATATCTTTTAAAAATCCATCTTGATATTTTTCTTCTTTAACAGTTTTTATAAATTCTATTTTAGATAAATACTTTTGATATTCTGCCCATCTAAGAGCTACTTTGCTTTCATCTTGACTAGCATTGTTTAAAACTGATTTTTGAAATATTGACAATTTTACACCTTAAAAAATATGATTTAATATATAGTATTTTATCAAAAAGAAGTTAAGAAAGTTATTGTTAGGAATGATTGTTTGAAAATTTATTTAAAGGTCAGAGGTTTAGTTCATTTAAGATTCTTGAAATCACACCCCAGTGAATAAATTTCCACTTTTGACAAAGAAATCAAGACATTACTATTAGCTTTAAAACACCCATATAATATTCTTATAATTTATCATTTGGATTTTTTACCTAAGTAGCCATTTTATTATGATACTCCCTCACTTTTTCGGTCGCGAAAAGGTAAGTAAAAAGCTCGCTCTGCTGGCTTCAAGCTTGACCGCTATCAAGTGCCCTCTCTGCAAAGAAACTTTAGCTAAAAACCTGAAACTCGCTTTGCTCAGACAGTTGCATTTTTTTAACGCTAAAGCTATCTCTCCTTTTGGCTCTGCAGATGCTCTGCCACATCCCAAGCGGTAACGCACTATTAATTCAGAAACTAAGGTTTCTGTGAAACATCTTTTAGAATAGTTTTATTCTTTGTTATGTTAGGCAGGGATAAAAGCAAAGCTTTTACATTAATAGATGCGTTACCTTATCTACTTGCATTGAAACATCTACAGAACTGAATGGAACTTTATTGTTTCCGTTAAAAAAACTCAACTGTCTGAGCAAAGCGAGTTTTGAGTTTTTAGGAAAAAATAAAGTGGAATGAAGGCACTCTGTAGCTACCGAGTTCAAAGCCATTGAGAGAGCTTCTTTACTAAAGAAACTTTTTCCTTTGGAAAATCACCATGGCTAGTTTTGATTACTTTCATTCGCGGTCGAAGAAAGTAAGAGAGCACCACAATAAAATAACTACAGAAATAAAAAAAATAAATGATTAAAACACTGAAATTGAAAGGCAATAATAGAAATAAGGTTATTAATATTAGAAATAAGAAATCAATAAGTATGGCAGAACAATAAGCCGGGTTCTGTTTTTAAACGGCAATTCATCTACTGTTTGTATTACTACAAACCTCTAGCGAAGCATTACATTGTAAGACTGTAACCATCTGCTTCTTGCTGCGGGTTGGGTTTTCAAGCTCCTAGCATTACTGAGAGGACTGGTAGGCTCTTACCCCACCTTTTCACCCTTACCACTATTTGAACGGGCAAAGAGGTAAGCCCCTCTACCCTACGCTAAGCGCTATGTTACTAAAGCACACCAATGCTTACGGCATTGCCATCGACCTTAGATTAACACACTGCTTAGCCTATCAAACGTGGCGGTACATTTTCTGTTGCACTTTCCCTCATGTTACCATGGCCATCCGTTAGATGGAACCCTGTCTCACTGCAGCCCGGACTTTCCTCTTCTTTACAAATGTAAAGAAGCTGCCGTTGTTCTACCATATATGAAATTATAGGATAATTTTAGTTGTTTATAAAGTAAATAGAGAAAAAGTTGATTTTAAATGGAGGATAGATGAGAACTCCTCGAGTGAGGAGTTGTTAATTAGGCTGCTCTAACGTTAACCGCGAAGTGAGTTCTAGTACCTTTTTTTAGCTCATAAGCCACATGCATACCGTCTTCAATTTTAAACTCATCACAGTTTACTGCACTAACAAAAACAGCTCTTCCGCCTGCATCTGGTTTAATCTTACCAAAACAGCTCAGTCCTATTAAATTTTTAACGTTTGTAATTCTTCCTGTATGTGTCATATTAATTCCCTTATATTTAAGTGGAATTATTCTACCATATTTTAATAGTATAATATGTCAGAATTGACAAAATTCATTTTCATTTAGCTAAAAATGTAGAGAAATCTACCAGTTTTACTTAACTATCTGAATCGTAAGAGTAAGTCCAGCCTGTTTTAGACTCTGTTTTACACTCCTTAAAACCCTCGGCATTACCTTCAAAGTCAAACAGGTACATTTGAGTATATTCAACCTCACCACTCTCAGCATTATCACCCATCAAAAACATTGGCATAGCAGTATCTCTGTCATTAAGTGCAAAAGCAACAGGATATAACCCACTTACCATATCTCTCACCTTTGTAATCTTATACTCCATAGCAAACTTATTAAACACTTGCTCAATAATTTCATCAGGTAAGTTCTCTTGTGTGTTAAGGTAGATTGTAAAATGTATGGGTGTACTTGCATCTTGGTCTAAGGTTGGACCTGCCATAACAATATATTCAACACCGTCTAAGTTGGTATCTATCTCTTTACGTGTCAGCCATTTTCTTGTAAATAAAACATCTTTAGGATCCATAATAGTTCTTTTAATTAAAATTTTCAAAATTATACTGAAAAAAAATAAGGGGAAGTTTGTTTGTAGATAAAGGAGATTCTCTTTAATAAAAAAGAAAGAGGAGTAACCAAGAAAATACTCGGACAGAGTCCGATGTTTCTTTAGTAAAATCCTCTTAAAAAGTAATAACTATTTAGCCATTGCTTCTTTAGCATATTTTTCACCAAGTTCATATGCAATTTTATTTACATCATGAACCTTTGCAGGTACTTTAGAAAGCATTGTATCAATAAGAACATCTTTATCAATAGCATTCATCATAGTATTTGCAGTAGCAAGTGCAACTACTGATTGAGTAATTACATTTCCTACCTCTTCTTTAGCAATAGTAATAATTGGAATCTCATGGATATTCCACGTTTTTCTATCTTCATCCGTTG
This sequence comes from Campylobacterales bacterium, assembly GCA_024280035.1. Lineage (GTDB taxonomy): Bacteria > Campylobacterota > Campylobacteria > Campylobacterales > Sulfurimonadaceae. The sequence goes on along the minus strand of JAJRQV010000054.1, from coordinate 36,199 downwards.
GGTGAACAAGGTTAGGATCAACAACAATTGTTCCCCCTTTTTGAACACCATCTTTGAATGAGTTATAAGATACATTTGCAACGGAAAGCATAAAACCAATTTCACCATCATTTGCATATGGGTAGTAAATTTCTTGATCATCAAGTTGAATATCAACAACTGTTGGTCCACCACGTACTTGTGATGTATAGGTTGCTGTTTTAAGACCTTCGCCACCAGTTTTAATCTTTGCAGCTGCAAAGATTTCACCAGCAAGAAGAACACCTTGACCACCAACACCTGTAAATCTCATTAATGTTTTACTCATTGTATTCTCCTTATATTTTTTTAGCGAAGTCATCTACGCCAATTGGCTTACGAAGACCTTGATGTACTTTTTGAATCTCTGCATACATATCACAATACTCGTCTGCTTCTGTATCTTGTTTAATAACACCCGTTGGGAACAGATTAAGTTGCTCTTCTGGAGACAGTGCATCATATTTCTTTTTAGGCGTAGTAATAGAATCAATCCAGTCCAAGTTATCCATAGCTGAAACCATTTTATTTTTACGACCAAGGTTAATGTGACAGTTCGAAAGAACTTCCATCATTGAGAAACCTTTGTGTTCCATTGCTTTAATCATAACTTTTTCAAGTTTCTTAGGATCAAGCATAGTCTCACGTGCAACAAATGAAGCACCTGAAGCGATAGCTAAATCACAAGTATCAAAAGTTGGATCAATATTACCCGCTTTTTGAGAAACAGTCCACATACCCTTAGGAGTGGTTGGAGAAGTTTGTGAATTAGTAAGACCATAAATAAAGTTATTAATAACAATCATAGTCATATCAATGTTACGACGACAACCATGAATAGTATGATTACCACCAATAGCAAGGGCATCACCATCACCAGCAACACAAACAACAATCTTATCTGGGTTAGCTAACTTAATACCCGTTGCATAAGCAACAGTACGTCCGTGAGTAGTGTGAACTGTATTAAAGTCAACATAAGACGAAAAACGTCCTGAACAACCAATACCAGAAACAACACAAACGTCATTTTGATCTAGACCCATCTTCTCAACAGCTCTTACAAAAGCCTTAAGAATTACACCATCACCACAACCCCAACACCATAGTGTTGGCATTTTCTCTAGTCTTAAATATTTATCATAATTAAATGCCATGTTAGAATACCTCTTTTACTTTACTTACAATTTCATGTGGAGAAATTGGACGACCATTAACTTTGAAAAGACCTTCAATGTCTAATCTAGAAGACGCACGTTGAACTTCAGAGTGGAATTGACCAATATTAAGCTCAACTACAATTACATTAGCAATTTTATCTGTGTACTCTTTGATCTTCGCCGCTGGAGAAGGCCAAATTGTAATAGGACGGAATAGACCCGCTTTAATACCATCTGCACGTAAGTGACGAATTGATTCTTTAGCTGCAAGAGAAACAGAACCATAAGCAATAATCATTACTTCTGCATCATCCATCATGAACTCTTCATAAGATTCAACTTCATCTTCGTGTAGTGCAACTTTATCTTCTAAACGTTGGATAAGTTTACGACATGTTTCAATTTCCTCAGTTGGGAAACCATTTTTATCATGGTGAAGACCAGTAAAGTGGTAACGGTAACCTGTATACATTGGGTTAAGTACCGCTGGCTCATCATGCTCACATTGGTATGGGAAGTAATCTTCTGGTGCGCCTTCGAATACTTTACGAGGAACGATTCCAGCTTCAACTTCTTCAACTGTTGGAAGAATTGCCTTACCGTGCATGTGACCAATAGTCTCATCTAGTAAAACGATTACAGGTTGCATGAAACGATCCGCAACATTAAATGCACGAACAACTTCAGTATAACATTCAGCTAAAGAACCTGCACAAAACGTGATTGATTTGTAATCACCATGTGATGGGTTTTTAGATTGAAGAATATCCCCCTGAGATACACGCGTTGGAAGACCAGTTGATGGACCACCACGCATAACATTAACACAAACTAAAGGTACTTCTGCCATTTGAGCAAGACCTAATTGTTCAGCTTTTAGTGACATACCTGGACCTGAAGTCGCAGTTAATGCACGTTGACCAACCATAGCTGCACCAATTACTGCACAGATACCACCGATCTCATCTTCCATCTGAATTGCCACACCGCCCTTTTTAGGTAAAAGGTCAGAAATAACATGCATTACTTCTGATGATGGTGTTAGTGGATACCCACCAAAAAACATACATCCAGCATCAACTGCTGCGATTGCAGCCAGTTCATTACCTGTTGATATAATTTCTCTTGTAGCCATTATTTAGCTCCTTCTGTAACATAGTAATTGTTTGCAGCAATCACTTCTTGACGTGCTTTCGCTTCATCAGTAAGTTTTGCAAAGCTGTGACCAGCTGCTTTAAATTCTTTTTTATCTGCTACGTAAATAGCGAAGTCTGGACAATTAAGTTCACAGTCATTACAACCAATACAAGACTCTGGATGCTCGATTGAAATCATTGCACCTAAGGTAGAGCTTGTCTCATATTTCATAGCAAGTACACCTGCAGGGCATACTGATACACAGATATCACACGCTTTACAGTTGTCTGTATTTACCCATACTGGCTGATCGCCAGGGTTTTCCATTTTAAACATACATTCTCCTTCTTAATTAAGATGTGAAAAATTTCACATCATTTTAAATACTAAATTTTCCTACCGCGCAAGAGACAAAACTCTTGGCTTTTAATCCAGCAGAATCCATCTTACCAACGGCTTCATTGGCAAGAGGATAGCCTAGTTTTCTTAAAGTCATAATTAAATGTGCTTCTAACGCTTCATCAAGTAGCTCTACTGCTACCTTTCTAGGCTCACACGAGAGGTCAACTTCAACATTCTCAAAACCCTCTTCGAGGAGGGCTTTTTTAATCGTTGAAGCACATCCGCCACAGCGGATGTTACTGACCTCAAAAGTTTTAATCACTACTTTTTAGCCATCGCTTTTGTTACTGCTTTTCCAATTTCAGCTGGAGAAACAACAACCGTTACGCCTGCTGCCTCTAGTGCTTCCATTTTCTCTTTAGCCGTTCCTGCACTTCCAGAAACAATTGCACCAGCATGACCCATTGTTTTACCCTTAGGAGCAGTTTGACCTGCAATAAAAGCAACAACAGGTTTCGTGATTTGTTCTTTAATTAGTTTAGCCGCTTGAATCTCAAGATCTCCACCAATCTCACCAATCATAACGATACATTCCGTTTCAGGGTCTGCTTCAAACATTGGAAGAAGTTGGTTATAGGAAAGACCAATAATTGGGTCTCCACCGATACCAACAGCGGTAGTAATACCAAAACCTTCATTACAAACTTGGTTAGTACCTTCATAAGTAAGTGTTCCTGACTTAGAAATCAGACCAACATTACCTTTTTTGAAAATCGAACCTGGCATAATTCCAATTTTACACTCTTCTGCCGTAATGATACCTGGGCAGTTTGGCCCAAGTGTTTTCATACCGTGTTTAGTCGCATGTGCTTTTGCCATTTGCATATCTTTAACCGGAGCACCTTCTGTAATAATTACAGCAAGATCAATCCCCGCTTCAGCAGCTTCCATTACAGCATCACCCACAAATGCAGGTGGAACAAAAATCATAGAAACTGTAGCGCCAGTAGATTTAACGGCTTCAGCTACCGTATTAAATACAGGCCGACCTAAATGCTCTTGACCACCCTTGTTAGGTGTAACACCACCAACAATTTTAGTTCCGTAAGCTAAACATTGCTCAGCATGGAAAGACCCCTCTTTACCTGTAAAACCTTGAACGATTACTTTTGTATCTTTGTTAATTAAAATTGACATTAGTTTCCTTTCGCTGCTGCTACAGCTTTTGCTGCGCCATCACCTAAATCGCTAGCAACGATTAAGTTAGAGATGTTTGCTTTGTTTAAAATTTCTGAAGCTTCTGGTGCATTAGTTCCATCAAGACGAACAATTACTGGAACATTAACATCTGTAAGTTTAGTGGCTTCAATAATTCCATTAGCAATACGATCACAACGAACGATACCACCAAAGATATTTACGAAAATTGCCTTAACTTTTGGATTTTTAAGAATAATCTCAAAACCTTTAGCAACAGTTTCAGCATTAGCAGAACCCCCAACATCAAGGAAATTAGCAGGTGTTCCACCCATATAATTAATTGTATCCATAGTACCCATCGCAAGACCAGCACCATTTACCATACAACCAATTTCACCATCAAGTGCAACATAAGAAAGACCATATTTAGCTGCTTCAACTTCATCCTCATCTTCTTCGGTTAAATCACGCATAGCTAAGATTTCTGGTTGACGTCCAAGAGCAGAATTATCAAATCCCATTTTTCCATCTAATGCAAGAAATTCACCTGAACCTGTACGAACAAGAGGATTGATTTCAATCATCTCGGCATCTTTCTCCATGTAAAGTTTAAAAAGTTTTTGTGCAAAAGAGATAATATTTTTTTGCTCGCCCTTATCAGTAATTCCAAGACCAAAAGCTAACTCACGACCATGAAAACCCTGAAAACCGATAGCCGGGTCAACAGCAATTGTAATAATTTTTTCTGGAGTATTTTCAGCAACATCTTCAATGTTCATTCCACCCTCAGTAGATGCCATAATTAGAGGCATTTCTAATTTTCTGTCTAAAACAACAGAAAGATAGAACTCATCTTTAATATCAGCACCGTCTTCAATGTAAAGCTTTTGAACCAATTTACCCTCAGCAGTAGTTTGGTGCGTTACAAGAGTCATTCCAAGAATTTCATCTGCAAGTTCTCTTACTTCATCTAAAGTTTTAGCTAGTTTAACACCCCCACCTAGACCACGTCCACCCGCATGAATTTGAGCTTTAACAACCCAAATTGGACCACCAAGTTCTTTTGCAGCTTCAACAGCAGCGTCTACGCTTTCAACCATAATACCTTTTGGTGTAGGTACACCATATTCAGCAAAAATCTGTTTTGCTTGATATTCATGAACATTCATATCTTTCTCCTAGTCTTTAGATTTAATTTTATTTAACTTCGTATTGTGAGCGACCAATTTTATAAAGATCTTCACCATACGTGTCATTAATTACAGTTACTGGAAAGTCAACTACTTCTAGTTTTCTTACCGCTTCAGGGCCTAATTCTTCGTATGCAATCACTTCTGCAGATTTAATTTGTTTTCCAAGAAGAGCCCCTGCTCCACCTGTTGCACCAAAATAGACTGCCTTATGTTTCTGACATGCATCAGTAACATCTTTGTTACGTTTACCCTTACCAATCATTCCCTTAAGACCCTCAGCAATAAGTCTTGGAGAGTATGAGTCCATACGGTAAGATGTTGTTGGACCTGCTGAACCAATGGGATCACCGGGTTTAGGTGGTGTTGGACCTACAAAGTAAATCACGGCACCCTTAACATCAAAAGGAAGTTCTTTTCCTGCATCAAGAAGGTCAACTAATCTTTTATGTGCCGCGTCACGTGCGGTATAAATCGTTCCATTAAGATAAACAATGTCACCACTATTTAACATTGAAACATCTTCATCACTAAGTGGAGTGGTTAAATGGTATGTTTTACTCATCTTCTTTTCCTTATATCGTGATATGTGTATGACGTGAAGAGTGACACTGAACATTCACAGAAACAGGTAATGAAGCAATATGACAAGGATTAGACTCAATATGAACAGCTAAAACAGTTTCTGTTCCACCCATACCCATTGTTCCAATTCCAAGTTTGTTTAAAACTTCTTTAATTTCTACTTCCATCTCTGCCATTTCAGGGTCTTCATTAACTGAACCGATATTTCTAAACAATGCATGCTTAGAAGAGATAACCGCTTTTTCAAAGGTACCACCAATTCCAACACCAACTGTAAGTGGAGGACAAGGATTTGGACCTGCATCAGAGATACACTCTTTAACATACTCGATTACACCCGCTTTACCTGCAGCAGGAGGGAAAACTCTGGCACGTGATACATTCTCAGAACCTCCACCTTTAGCCGCGTATTCAATCGCAATTTTATCACCTTCAACAATGTATAAGTGAATGATTGCAGGTAGGTTATACCCTACCGTATCTTTTAAGTTCGCACGAGAAAAAGGTTCACAAGTAGACGCTCTTAAATAACCTTCAACATAGCCTTTTTCAGTACCTTCATTAATAGCATCTTTTAAAAGCCCACCAACCACCTTAACATCAGCACCAATTTTTACAAAAAACACAGCTAAGCCCGTATCCTGACATAAAGGACGTGCTTCTGAACTCGCAATATCTGCATTTTCAAGAAGTTGTTTAAGCACCTCTTTACTCACAGGAGATTTCTCATTTTCATAAGCATCTTTCATTGCTTGTAGTGCATCTTCTGGAAGGTTTGACGCAGAATAAACAATAATATCTCTAACGTTTTTTACAATCTCTTCATATGCAATTTCACGCATGCTTAGTTTCCTTCAAAAAAATTATTTTCATTCAGTGTATCTATTAAAGATTGAACTGAGTCAACTGACTTTTTAAACATTTTCTTTTCCACATCATTTAAAGTCACTTCAATAATTTTTTCACAACCGTTTGCACCGATCATAATTGGTACACCTGAAACAACGTTAGAATAACCATATTCACCATCAAGCAGTACTGCACATGGATGAATTTGTTTGGTATCTTTTAAGATAGCATCTACCATAATCGCTGTTGACTTACCTGGAGCGTAATAAGCCGAACCTGTTTGAAGGTGAGCAACAATTTCTGCTCCACCTTGACGAGTTCTTTGAACAATTTCATCAATTTCAGCATGGGTAAGTACATCCGTAAGAGGCACACCCGCAACTGTTGAATAACGAGGAAGTGGTACCATATCATCTCCATGCCCACCCATTACAGATGCACGAATTTGACCTCCACCATAACCCAGTTTTTCTTGAATAAATGAAGCCATTCTAGAAGAATCAAGAATTCCAGCCATTCCAAGAACACGACTTCTATCAAAACCAGACTCTTTAATTGCAACATAAGTCATTGCATCAAGGGGGTTAGAAACCATAATAACAATAGCATCTGGAGAGTATTTTGCAATATCTCTAAGTACTTCTTTAGTGATTTTTGCATTAATCATAAGTAGATCATCACGACTCATACCTAGAAGACGGGGGCTACCTGCTGTTACCACAACAACATCACAGTTTGTAAGTTCAGACATATCTTCAGCAACTGATACAACGGTGTGAGAACGGACTGCAGATGCAGCTTGAGACATATCTAAAGCCTTACTCTTTGCAATTTCAATCTTGTTATCTCTTAAAATAATTTCATGACAAGCACCTTGCATTGCAAGTGAATACGCTACCGTTGATCCAACAAAACCTGCGCCAACAATACCAACTCTTTTTCCGTGATTCATATAAACTCCTAATGTAGTAGTTCATCAACTTTATATACTTAACAACTACCTGCGAGCAGACAACAATAAGTATATTTAAAGCGATGACAATATTAAAGAAAGACACAATTGTCTTTACATTAAAACCTAAAGGTTTTATTATAAAAAGAACTCATCTATTTAAAGGAAAAGGAGAAAATCCCCTTAACCGACGCTAACACTAGGTTTGACCTATTTTCAAATCCATGAGCAGATAAACCGCTCTTATGTTAGCCAATACAATCTTTTAACTAGATGTTATCAATAATTGCATTTAGTGTAGCAGACGGACGCATTGCTGCTGTCGCTTTAGCTGTATCTGGACGGAAGTAACCACCAATATCTTTTGGGCTACCTTCAGAAGCGATAAGCTCTGCGATAATAGTATCTTCTTTCTCAGTTAACTCTTTAGCAATTGGAGCAAACTTAGCTGCTAATTCAGCATCAGCACCTTCAGAAAGAGCTTTAGCCCAGTACTGAGCTACGAAGAAGTGAGACGCTTTGTTATCTGGCTCACAACATTTACGTGATGGCTCTTTATTATTATCAAGGTAAGCATCATTAGCAACATCTAAAGCCGCTGTAAGTGCTGTTAGTTTTGAATCAGAGTACTTATTACCTAAGAAACGTAAAGACTCAGCAAGCGCTAAAATCTCACCTAAAGAATCCCAACGAAGGTGACCCTCTTTTAAGAACTGCTCAACATGTTTAGGAGCAGATCCACCCGCACCAGTTTCATACAGACCACCACCTGCTAATAATGGAACGATTGAAAGCATCTTAGCAGATGTTCCAAGCTCTAAAATTGGGTACATATCGGTAAGGTGATCACGAAGAACGTTACCTGTTACAGCGATAGTAGTTTTACCTTCACGTACACGAGCATTTGTAAAACGTGTAGCATCTGTAACATTCATGAACTGAATATCTAAACCAGAAGTATCATGGTCTTTAAGGTAAGCATCTACTTTTTTCTTAACTTCAGCATCATGAGCACGTTTTTCATCTAACCAGAAGATTGCAGGAACGTTTTCAATTCTTGTTCTTTCAACCGTTAAACGAACCCAGTCTTTAATTGGAATGTCTTTAGTACGAGACATTCTCCAAATATCACCTGCTTCACATTCAAAAGACATCATTTCACCATCAATTGAACCTGTTACTGTAACTGTACCTGCTTCAGTAAGTTCAAAAGTTGTTGGGTGAGAACCATACTCTTCAGCTTTTTGAGCCATAAGACCGATATTTTGCATAGTACCCATAGTGGTAACATCGTACTGACCATTTTTAACACAATCAGCTACCATCTCTTCATGGAACATTCCGTAAGTTGAATCAGGAATAACAGCAACACATTCTACTGCAGCACCTGTTCTATCCCACTGTTTACCACCTTCACGAACAACAACTGGCATTGAAGCATCAATAATCACATCATTTGATGCATTAAAGTTAGTTGTACCTTTATCAGAATCAACCATAGCGATTTTTGGAGAATCACTTTCAACTACTGCTAAGAATGCTGCTTTAATTTCAGCTTCTTTTGCGTGACCAGCAATTTTCTTCTCTAAGTCAGACATACCTTGGTTAGGTGCAACGTTAAGTTCTGCAAATACATCTGCATATTTAGCGAATACATCTTTGAAAAAGATAGTGAAACCGTGACCAAACATAATTGGATCAGAGATTTTCATCATTGTTGCTTTTAGATGTAATGACCATAAAACATCATTTTTCTTAGCATCTTCAATAGTTTTTACATAAAAAGTATTTAATGCAGCAATTGACATGTATGTACCATCAAGAATCTCACCATCAATTGCATCAATAGTTTTTAACTCTTTTCCATTAAGAGCGATAGTAACTTTTTGAGCTTTTTCTACTGTAACTGATTTTTCATTACCATAAAAGTCTCCATTACCTTCCATATGTGCAACATATGATTTAGGGTTTTCTGGGAATGCACGTAATTTATGTGGATTCTTTTGAGCAAATTTCTTAACTGCTTTAGCTGCACGACGATCAGAGTTACCTTCACGAAGAACAGGATTAACTGCTGAGCCTAAACAAGTAGAGTACTTAGCTTGAATAGCTTCTTCTTCAGCGTTAGCAGGATTTTCAGGGTAATTAGGAATATCAAAACCTTGACCTTGAAGTTCAGCGATACAGTCTTTAAGCTGTCCAACAGATGCAGAAATGTTTGGAAGTTTAATAATGTTTCCATCTTCTTGTAATACAACTTTTCCTAACTCAGAAAGTTCATCTTTTGCAAGATCCCATGTTGCAAGAACACGACCTGATAGTGAGATATCACTAGTAACAACTTCAACGCCTGCGGCTTGAGTAAACGCGTTAACGATTGGTAAAAGCGAGTAAGTCGCTAATGCTGGTGCTTCGTCAATTACTGACCAAATGATTTTTGACATGAATTTCCTTCAGTTTCCAAGCCCTTTATAAAACATATTATGTGTTTTTTAAAAGAACTCAGTTCGTTTTTATATGAGAAATAATAGCACTTCTTAAATTCAATTAAGCATTATAATAATTATAATTAGATGCTTTTATCGGCTTTGTTTCACTTTGTAGCATTACGAATATTGCGAACGTGTGTAAAATAGTTACTCGTAAAACGATGTGTTCCTTTTTTACCCACTACAAAATAAAGGTACTCTGTTTTGGCAGGAAAGATAGCTGCTTTTATCGCTGAAAGCTCAACATTACAGACAGGTTCAGGGGGTAAACCTCTGTATTTATAGGTATTATAATGACTCTTATCATTACGAATTCGTGTTGCTGTTACCTTTTGGTGGGAGTATTTTCCATAATTCAAAGAACCATCCATCTGTAACTTCATCCCTTTTTTAAGACGGTTATATACAACAGAAGAGACCAGAGGCATCTCTTTTTTATTAGCTGCCTCTTTTTGAACAATAGAGGCAATAATAAGGTAACGTTGCCATTTCTTTTTATTGTATTTTCCAAAAATCTTCATTGCCCACTCTTGATGTCTTAAGGCAGAAGAGCGCAGAAGAAGAACCGCTGCATAATGTTCAGTAATACCTAAAGGAAGGTGATAAGTATCGGGGACTAAGGCACCCTCTTTATAATGTCCTAAGTGCATAAACTCTTTATATAACCTTGTTTCATCAAGATTAAACTCTTCTGCAAGGGTATGTGAAAAACCATAAGTGGTCTCTCCAGGGATAAGCGTTACCGCTTTCATAGCGGCTTTAGCCGTTGTAAGTTTATATAAAAAGTCTCCATGATTCATCTTCGTTTGCCCCATATAAATCCATCCTTGTTGGGGAGAACCAATAAAGCGTAAAAATGTCTTATCTAAGGAGGTTAAACTTATCTTTTTCTCTTTTAAATGTGTTATAATTGCGCCAATTGAACCCGAGGGAACGTGGAGTACCTTTGTGGTTAAGAGTGGTTGATTAAGGTAGTACATGACAAAAAGAGTGATGAATAAAATTATCTCAAAAATCCAATTTATAATATATAGTTTTTTTACCTTTGTATTGTCCCTTGTCATCATAACTGTTGCGTCTTTATCATACGGTATTAGTATTCCTTCTCTTGTTTTGCCTGGTTTTGAAGCTGAGCAATTATACATTAAACTCAATAAAAAGATTATTCTTAAGGCAAAAACAGTAACTGTTACTTTAAGTAACGATTCAATAGAGCAGGTTTCTATCTTTAAAATCCCCAAAGTTTCCCCTATACTCGACTTTGTTCGTACTAACTTTTCTAAAATCTCCATTGAAACCTTAAATATAGACAAGAATATAGTTTCATTTAGTTACATGGATAAACCCTTAAAAGATACAGACAACAGTATTAGCTATAAGGGAAATAATATTAATGCCTTAATATTTTTTAAAATCTATGATGATTATGTACTCACAAGCATTGATCACTTTGTGCATAAACCTACAAAAATAAAAATTGAGGGAGAAGGGGTTTATGACTTTAAAAAAGAGAGGTCTTTTAGCCATCTTAAGCTTATATTTGCGGACTGTGTAGAGGTAGAATTTTATACAAAAGAGAATGCTCACCGCCTTGCGTTTACTGCAGAATCAAACACTTTTATTAACATCAAACCGATAATAGATCTTTTTGATCTAAAACCCAGTATCAGTAAATGGATAGTAGATTATAATCAAGCACTCACCTTCAAGCTTGTTCAGGCAAAGGGTTTGCACGACTATACAGATATGAATCTGATTCTTAATACTCTCTACCTCTCCGCTAAAGAAAAATACGTAAGTTATACCTTTAATGAAAAACTTAGTCCTATTGTTGCTAAAGAGATAGACATCTCTTTTACAAAGGGTATTTTAAATGTTTTACCTAAAAATGCTTTTTATAATGAGCATCCTATTGAAGACAGTGATATTAAGATTGACTTTAATACCGAACATGTTCTTTTAGATCTTAAACTTGGTGTTAAAACTCGTGCAAGCCAAGATATTATTGATATTGTTAAGGCCTATAATATTCCCCTTCCCTTACTTCAAAAAAGTGGCAAAACCGAGGCAAAGATTAACTTACATATTGATCTCAAAACAGAAAAAGCAGAAGTAAAAGGACAGTTTTTTATTAAAGACTCTATTGTGGAGTTAGGCGGTGTTGACTACCATCTTAAAAATGCTGCTGTACGTCTTAATAAAAGTTTTTTAAGTATAGACACGGCAAATATAAGTTACAAAAACATGTTCAGAGCCAAACTAAATGGTAGTTTAGAGCTCAAAGAACTTGTGGGAGACTTCTATTTTAATACGGACTATATTAACTTTGATCTTGCAAATAAACAGACACTTAATCTTAATGATAAGACCCAAATTCATCTGCAATATACAAAAGATGATGAACTTATCCATTTTAATACCACACAATGGAAAATTGATAAACAAGAATTTATTCTAAGAAAAAACAGTCTCAGACCTCATAAAAAGTTTAGCCCTATCATGAGATTTAGCAATTTGCAGATAAAAGGACTCGGTCTTGCGGATGCTAACTTAAGCGGTGAATTTGACCTTAATAAAGATTATGTAAATGTTGAGGCTAAAATTTCTAATATTAAGTATCAAAACAAAGACTTAAACATTAGCTCTACAGACCTTATTCACTTTGATGTGATTAGAGATAAAAATATTACACATATTAATTTTTCAGATCCTTATACACTCTGCATTAATGATGCAAACCTTTCTGTAAAAGCAACACGTCTTCGTATTAAAGAAGACTACCTTGATATCTATGGAATCAATCTTGAGCTTGATAATCACTTCTCTACACAACTCTCTATTCATCATAATTTAAAAGATAAGACTGCTGAGTTCAGCCTTGAAGATACAAAAATACTATCAGAAGACCTGCTCTTTATTGGTCCAAAGTTTAAGGTGAAGTATAAAGCAAAAAACAATAAACACTATTTTGATGCAAAAAACTTGCACTTCAAATAATAGTAGATAAAGAACATAAGATGACGCTTCGTATGAATGACATTTCTAAACTGTATCCTTATTCCCAATTATTAAAAACCTATGCCTATAAACAAGGAAGTGCAAAATTAAATTTTAATAAAAATGACACTTCTATTTATGCTGCAATTGAAAACTTCAAACCTCTTTTTATAGAAAAGAACAAAGAAGTAAGTCAATATAAGGTCAGAGGTAACTATAAAAATGGGTTTTTAGACCTTCGTATTAATAAAAAAATACACCTCCAGTATAAAAAAGATGTTAATATCACTGTAAAAGAGCTGGACTTTAATCTCTATCCTATTTTAGATTATATTAAATACAGTAGTAAAAAAGAGACAAAAACTAAGCTCAGAGTTTTTATTAATGCCAGTCATTCTAATGTTTATCTTGGAAAAGCAGGAAGGCAAGCCATTGCCAATAGCATAGAAATTGAGATTGAAAAAGATAGGGTTAATGCAAAACTCTATTATAAAGATGGGGGGATACTTTTTCAAAGTGAAGGAGATGATTTTTCTCTTTATGCTAATGGCTTAGATGACAGCTTTATGAATGCTCTTTTTAAATTTTCTACCTTTGAAGGGGGCGAACTCTCTGCCAGTGTTTCGGGTAATTTTAAAAACTATCATACCGATATGAATATTAATGATACGGTAATAAAAGACTATACTGTATTAAATAACACCTTAGCATTTTTTAATACAATTCCTGCTCTTGTGACTTTTTCTGTGCCGGGTTACTAAAGTAAAGGATTAAAGGTTTCTAAGGCATATGCTTCTTTTGATACCAATGACTCTATTGTAAATATTGAAAACCTACAGATGAACTCAAAAGAGCTTATTATTACAGCAGAAGGGAGCAGTGACTTAGAAAATGAGACCATTGATATTTTAATGCAGGTAAAAACAGATATTGGAAGTTCTGCTAAAGATATCCCTCTTGTAGGCTACATAATCTTTGGAGATGACTCTATTTCCACTACTGTACATGTACATGGAAGTCTTAAAGATCCCGAGGTCGATACCTCTGCCGCAAAAAGTGTTCTGATTGCACCTTATAATATCTTAAAAAGAACCATTACCCTGCCACTTAAACTGCTTGATATTTTTGATGATGAAGAAGAAAATAAGAAAAAGCAATCCCTTTAAAGAGGAAGATTTATTTTAAAACAAGCCCCTTGAGGGGAATTCTCCACCCAAATTTCTCCTTTTAACTTATGTACAATTTGTCTACTCATATACAGACCAATGCCCGTACCCTTACCCTCTTTTTTACTTGTTACATTTGCCTCAAACAGACTTTGTAGAACCTTTTCACTTATACCACCTGCACTGTCTTGTATAGTGAGTAGAATATCTTCTTCTGCATAAGCTTCTATTATTATCTGACGATTTTGTATATCTTTTTCATTAAAAGCGTCTTTGGCATTATTAATAATATTTAAAATAAGATGTTTAAATTCATTTTCATTTCCTTTAATACTCACCTCTTCATTAATATTCACTTTTATAGAAATACTGTTTTTCATAAACTCATCTTTTACTAAAAAAAGAACCGAATTAACAAGGTCTAAAAGTTTAAAAGAAACAACTCCCTTGCTGGGTCGAAAAAAGTTTCTAAATTCAGCTAAGGTTGTTGTCATATGTTCTATCTGAGAATCAACACCCTCCAGCATCTCTTTAATATAAGCCTTATTAACTAGACCCTCATCATAATCACTCCTTAAAAGCTCACCATACATACTTAAAGCATTCAAGGGTTGTTTCTTCCACTGATGTGCTACTGCATCCATCATCTCACCCATAGAAGCCATCTTTGCCTGCTGTTCCAGCATCTTATCTTGAAGGTGTATGCGTTTTTGGCTCTCATGTTTTAAACGAAGGTAAAACAGGGTACCCATTACAACAATAATGAAGAAAATAACTAAGCTAATATATAAAAGAGTATGGTCAACCTTCTCCACATATTTTTGCCTTGACCATTTTGATAATACTTTATGAATTTTTTCATGTGGCTCCTCTTTTATCAGCTTATTTAAAATCCCTACTAAAGGAGAATAATTTTTATTCACACCAAAACCCAACTCCATATTAACCTTACTCTTACCTACTATACGTAAATTCAAAAGTCTATTATGTGCAATTTCATATCCTGCACGAGGAAGAGAGCAGATAAAAACATCAATTTTTCCTACTGCAACACTTTGTAAACCTTCGGATATATTATTAAAAAGTAAAAAATCAATATGAGGATACTGTTTTTCAAAAATGGGTTGTGTTATTATGAACAAGGCCTATACGTTTCTTAGCTATAGTATAAAGAGAAGGTACATACTTTTCGCCTTCTTGCATCACATACACAAGAGGGTTTTCAAAATAGGTAGAAGAGAAACTCAGGTTTAAATCACGGTTTGAATATTTTGATTGTGAAATTATCATCACTTTTGCACTTTCAACAAAATCAATTGATTCTTTCCATGTAGAGGTTTTAATATGTTTAAATTTTAGAGGTGTTTGAGCAGAGACAATATCAATAATATCAGGTACAAGACCCACATATTGACCCTTATTATTATAACCTTCATAAGGCAACCAATTAGGATCACCCACATAAGTAATTACAGGATGCTCTTTCATCCATTGCTTCTGCTGTACCGTAAAGTTTATAGCCTCAGCAAAAAGAGATGAACTAAGAAAAAGAGATAATATTATTAAACGCATATCTTATGATAGCGTAATATAAAACTCGTGTATAAATCTACTCATTTCTTAAAACATTAAGTACATCCACTTGAGCTGCTTTTTTAGCAGGGTACCAAGCTGAAAGTACTACAATGATAAAGGCACCTATAATAATAGAGAAAAAGTCAATAAAAGAGAGTTCTAAAGGAAGTTTTGATGTTCCATAAACTTCTGCAGGTATGGAGATAATATCAAAACTTGAGAGTATCCACAGACCCGTTAATCCCAATAATGTTCCTGCAACAATTCCCGCTATTCCAATAATCACACCCAGTCTTAAAAAGATTCTTTTAACTTCATCTTCAGAGGCACCTAAAGAGATAAACAGGGCAATTTCAGAGCGTCTATTCATCACGGTCATTAACAAAGAGGAGATAATATTTACCGCTGCAATAAGAATAATTAGCATTAAAACAATAAAAAGTGCATGTTTTTCCAACTCTAAGGCTGCAAAAAAGCTTATATTGTCTTCCCACCATCCTTTAATACGAACATCATCAGGTAAAAACTCTTGAAGCCGTTTAATATCTTCATGCGGATTTTTAGAAAAGATGTGAATTCCATCATATTGCGTAGAAGGAAGATGCATAATCGTCTGAAGTGCCGACATAGAAGTGTAATGATAAGCCTTATCATAAGCAGATAGCCCTGAATCAAAACTTCCATTAATTTTAAAACGCTTAATCTTTGGTGTTAGTGTTAAACCACCCGGTTCTGCTTGGGTGAAAATATACATCAGACGTTCACCATCAGTCAGGTACATATCATCATGCAGAGTTTTTCCAATAATCACATCAAATTTTTTGAAATCTCTTTTTTCTATCGCTTTGGCAATAACAGCGTTTACCCTTGCCTCAGACTCAAGGTAAACACCAAAAAGATATCCACCTTCCATACGCGAACCTCGTCTAACAATAACAGGAGATGCTACATAAGGGCTAAAAGAGAGATCTTTAAACTCTTTTTTTAACTCTTTATATAAAGGTTTATCAACCGCACCATAAAACTTCGGCATTATCGTTAAGGGATAATTCATCACCGTCAGTTTTTTTCTAAACTCTGCGTCAAAACCATTCATTAAAGACATGGCAATAATAAGTACCATAACACCCAGTAAAATACCTAAAAAAGCAAGAAGAGCCGACAAAAAGATAAAAGGTTGGTCGGAGTCAAAACGAAGGTATCGCTTGACCATAAATTTTACTAAGTGCTTATTCACCTTGGGCTAAAGCTCCAATTTTTGGACCTGACTTACCACAGCATGCTTTATATTTTTTACCAGAACCACAAGGGCAAGGATCATTTCTTGCCACTTTTTTCTCAATTACTTCTTCATCAGAGTGATTCAACTGCATACGCATCTCATCTTGTTTGTATTCAACCTCACGCTGTTCAACAAGGGCTTCTGCCTCTTCTTCTGCTTCTTGTGCTTTAAATTGAATAATCTGAAGCATTTTAATAGTTTCAAACTTGATTGAAGCACGAAGTTCTGTAAATAAGTTATAAGACTCTTTTTTGAACTCTACTAAAGGATCTTTTTGATTATAAGCACGAAGACGGATACCAGTTTTCATGGTATCCATTTGGTAAAGGTGGTCTCTCCATGTTTGATCTAAGGTTTTTAAGAAAATTTCACGTTCAACAGCAGACTGAATCTCTTTATCAAGAACAGACATTTTCTCATCATAAGCTTTTTTAATCTCTTCTTTCACATAAGCATGAAGTGTCTCATAATCTTTCCCTTCCATAGGGTCTAAATCTTGATTAATCTCTTCTTTAAACAAAGCAGAAAGTTTTTCAATTTTAAAATCTTCTTCACTCTGTCCATCAAAAACATCACAACTCATTAAGGTCTCATTAATGTACTCTTCACGAATTTCATCTACCTTAGCATCAATATCATATTCAGGATTTAAAATATCATTTCTAAACTTATAAACAATCTTTCTCTGTTCATTTGCAACATCATCATACTCAACAATCTGTTTACGCCCTTCAAAGTGCATGTTTTCCACTTTTTTCTGCGCTTTTTCAACGGCACGTGTCACCATTCCTGATTCGATGTATTCGCCATCTTCAACACCAAGACGTTCCATAATTGATTTAATCTTATCTGAGCCAAAAATACGAAGTAAGTTATCTTCTAAAGAGAGGTAAAATTGAGATACACCCGGATCACCTTGACGACCTGCACGACCACGAAGCTGATTATCAATACGTCTGTTCTCATGACGTTCTGTTCCTAGAATATAAAGACCACCCAGATCTTTAACTTCATCATCAATTTTTATATCAACCCCACGACCTGCCATATTAGTTGCAATAGTTACTGCACCTTTTTGACCTGCATTTTTAATAATTTCACCCTCAGAAGCGTGCTGTTTTGCATTTAAAACAGTATGAGGAATTTTTGCCTTCTTTAAAAATTCATGAAGGGCTTCTGATTTTTCAATGGAAGCCGTACCAATAAGAATGGGTTGACCTGTTTTATTAAGTTCTTTAACCGTTTTCATCACGGCTTCAAATTTTTCTAACTCTGTTTTATAAATAAGGTCATTCAAATCTTGTCTATTAATCATAACATTGGTAGGAATAGAAACAACATCAAGAGAGTAAATCTGTGCAAACTCTGTTGCTTCTGTTTGTGCTGTTCCTGTCATACCTGCAAGTTTGTCATACATTCTAAAGTAATTTTGAAAGGTAATGTCGGCAAGCGTTTGTGTCTCTTCTTTAACTTCAACACCCTCTTTGGCTTCAAGTGCTTGGTGAAGCCCTTCAGAAAAACGACGCCCTTCAGAAAGACGACCTGTAAACTCATCAACAATAACAACCTCACCATTATTTACTACATAATCAACATCCACTTCAAAAATGTAATTTGATTTAAGTGCATTATCTAAATAGTGTGAAAGTTGAGCATTAGAAGGACTATAAAGATTTTCAACTTCAAAAAGTTCTTCTGCTTTAGCAATACCCTCTTCTGTAATTAAAATGACTCTATCTTTTTCATCTACCGTAAAATGTTTCTCCTTTTCAAGGGCTAAGGCAACCTCATTAGATTTTCCATAATCTTCCATTTTACGATTCGTAGGTCCTGAAATAATCAGTGGTGTTCTTGCCTCATCAATTAAAATTGAATCCACCTCATCTACAATTACAAAGGCATGATCACGTTGAACCATCTGCTCACGAGAGTAAGACATATTATCTCTTAGATAGTCAAAACCAAATTCATTATTAGTTCCATAAGTAATGTCAGAGTAATACTGCTCACGCTTGGCTGCAGGATCATACTCATCTTCTAAAATTGTTCCTGTAGTAAAACCTAAGAAAGTGTATAATGCACCCATATCAGCAGCATCACGAGAAGCAAGGTAATCATTTACCGTAACAACATGAACACCCTTTCCATTCATTGCATTTAAGATAACTGCGAGTGTTGCAACAAGGGTTTTACCCTCACCTGTTTTAATCTCAGCAATACGTCCTTCGTGAAGTACCATACCCCCGACAAGTTGTACATCAAAATGACGCATTTCAAGAACACGTTTAGACGCTTCTCTTGTAATAGCAAATGAGTCAACAAGAACATCATCTAGACTTTTTTCTTCACTTAAAACAGAAACCTTCAGTGCATCAAAAGCATCTTTTAATTCTTCATCACTGAGTGCCTCATATTGTGCTTCTAAGTTATTAATCTGTTTTACACGTTTACTGTATTTTTTAAGTTCTCTATCATTTTTAGTTCCAAATACTTTACCTAGCATCTGCTGAATCATCTCTACCTACTTTGAACATAATTAAGTGTATGTTTTAAATTTTTCTGATTTTATCATTTTAATTCTATAAACTTGCTTGATTCAAATCATTATTGATTTTCAAAGCTAAACATTAGCCATTTTAAGCCCAAAAACGTTACACTTGCATCACTTAATTAAAATAAGGATTTTTATGAAATATCTCTTAGTTTTTACATTTTTACTGAGCTCTCTTTTCGCTTTTGGTGAAAACATTCAAAGTTTTGAGGCTGACTTTACGCAAACCATTACGGATGAAGAAAATAAGGTTTTAAAATATAAAGGAACAATGCACTCTAAGCGCCCTGCTCTTGTACTTTGGAACTATACCACGCCCATAAACAAAAAAATCTATGTTAATCAAAAACGCGCAGTTATTGTTGAGGCAGAATTAGAACAAGCTATTATTAAACAGTTAAGAGGTGAAATTGATTTTTTTAAAATTTTATCTAAGGCAAAATCTGTAGATGAAAGATATTATAAGGCATATTATAAAGACATTGAATTTACCCTAGAAGAAGAAAATGGAATTATCACCTTTTTGTCTTATACCGACCAACTTGAAAATAAGGTACTCATTCATTTTACGAACCAGAAACAAAACCGTCTTATTGAAGATGATTTTTTTCTGCCTAAGATTCCTCCAGATTTTGATATTGTTCGTGAGTAGTATCAACCTTTGCTGAACAAAAAGAACAATAAGTTTCATGTTTATTGATCTCTTCCCCACACTTTGTACATTTTGTGTGCAAAGCTACTGCACAAAATGGACAATAGGGTTTTGTATAATCTACCTTATACTCACATTCAAAACATTGTGACCACGAGAGTAACTTCTTAAAATCTTTTTTATAAATCACCTCTTTTTTACGTTTTAAAGTACGTTTTTGAATCCAATAAATCAAACTTCCAAAAAAAGCCACTACTAAAAATATTGCCAGATAATTCAGTAAAGAGATAAAACCAATATCAACTAAAAAGTTAATAATAGAAAGTAAAAGAGTCTTAGGTAAAACATGATAAACAAGTGTTAATGTAAACCAAATTAGAGGTAAACTAAGAATTAAAGAGATGTGTGTTGAAATAATTTTAACAACAGGGTTATACTCTTTTAAGGCAATCTGCTTAATTTTTGCTCGTCTATAAAAAAATCCAAATAGAAGAAGAAGTGGCAAAATAAAAATCAGCATATGCCAATATTCCTTAAAAGGTTGCCAGAATCTATATGATTTTTTCTCTTCTTTAAAAGCATCTCTATTTTCTTTAAGATACTTTACATAAGCATTATAAGCCTTTAAACTACTGATAGGGGCAATGCCTTGCAACTCTTTATCAAGATTTTTATCATCTAAGATAAGCCCATCATATTCATGTTTTGCATTTAAAAGTTCTTTATTATTTTGCATCTGAGCAATGCGTTCAAAAAGACGGGTATTGTATTGCTTTGAAATCTGACTTAAGCGTCTTTTGTTTTGCCGTTTTTTATCTTTAATATTTTGAGTAAGTTTATAGTTTTGTTTAAAGATTTTACCTAAGGTAAAGGCTTCTATTTTTTGTTCTAATTCCTTACAATAAGGGTTTAACTGAGACCTTAAATGTGCTGCTCTAGACTTCCAATACGTGTAATTAGAAAAGTCTTCATAACTGTTTTGCACATTGTCAAAATGTTTCGTACATGAACTGGGAAAATGATAAGAGAGAGGAGGAACCTTTGCTGTTTCTGCTTCAACGCCAATCATTACATTAGTAAATATAAAAATATCTAAGACAATAAGTACAACAATAGATAAACCCGAAAGCGGTTCATCTTTAAAGTTTAAAAGATCATTTTTAATTGTTTTTGTTTTTGCTAACCATTTCCACATACATCATCCTTTTAAATTATTATAGCTTATATAGTTTTTCTTAAACACTTAAATAAGAAAAGAGAGGTTTTTAGAAAATATTTATCTCTACTTCCCTCTTTTTTAAGTGACCCTGTTTAGTTTTATCTTATAAAACTTGTTATACTTTTCTTATGAATAAGATTCTGTTTTTTGTTTTACTTAGTTTTGTGTTGTTAATGTGGCTTAAAGAAGACAGCATTGACTTAGGTTCAGGTGTTTTAGCCCCTAATGAACCTCTACAAGAAAAAATCAGCATGCAAAAAAGTTTTGCTTTTAAAAAATACACCATCACCCCTTTGGCAAATTTCAAGGTAAAGGCAAAGGTGCTTTCTAGAGAAAACTATACCTCAGGAAGAGAGGCAGAACTCTCGCCTACCGACCTTGCCTTAGGTTGGGGCAGAATGTCAGATAAGACAGTAACCCAAGAGGTAGATATCTGGCAATCAGGACGATGGTTTAGATGGAAAACACAGAAACTACCCATTCCAAAACGAGAAATTGAACGGCACAGTGCAAATATGCACATGCTTCCAAAAGATGAACATGTCGCCCAAGCTCTCAAAAAAGTACGCAAGGGAGATATTGTTGTGATTAAAGGTTACCTTGTTAAGGTTGATGCCCGTGATGGTTGGCATTGGATCAGTTCATTGAGTCGAAGCGATACAGGAAACGGTGCTTGTGAAGTGGTTTTTCTTGAGGAAATCAGTGTTGAGAATTACGCCCCTTAAAAAGAGGCTTTGATTAGGATTTCCCTAATCTTATTTCAAAACATTTTTTCTTTCCATCAACTAATTTTACACTTCCCCCATGGGCATCTGCAATCTGTGCAGAGAGAACAAGACCTAAACCATTCCCTTTTTCTTTGGTACTTTTGAAGGCTTCAAACAGTGCAGTAGAATCTTCAATCTCTACGCCAGAGTCATATACTTTAAAAATATGATAATCTTCATCTTCTTCATACTGTATTTCTATTGTTCCTTCTTCATTATCATCAAGTTCAATGGCATCAATCGCATTAAAGATAAAGTTAGAAAAAAGCATAGAAAGTAAGTCTGCATCACCATTAATTTCAAAATCATTAAGAGGAAAGACAAAGTTTATCTCTTTAGCATAAGAATAATACGCCATAGAGAGTTCAATATCTTCAAGTATAGCACTCCATTTAAGAGCTGTTTTAATGGCTTTTACCCCCTTAGAAAACATCAGTGTTGCTTTAATAATACGTTCTATTCTGTAGACCGATTTTTGAATCTCTAAGACTATGGGTTTATTCTCTAATTTAACACGTTTCATAAGCGTAGACGTTAGTAAAGAGATTGAGCCTATAGGATTTCTTATCTCATGAGAAAGATGTGCTGCCATCTGCCCCATTGTAGCAAGGTTCTCTTTTCGTTTTTGTTCTGTTATATCTGTTGCAGAAATTAAAATTTTGTCTTTATAATGGCTGGTTTTAATTAAAAAACTGCACTCATCAAAATTAATCTCATAATCACTTTGACTCAGATCCATAACATCAAGAAGTTTTGCCTGTTCACTCGCACGTGAATTTTGAGTAAAAACATCCCCGTTTTCAAATAGTACCCACAAGGCATTGGGTAAAAATTCAATCAAATTTTCTATAGTACCTTGAAGTTGTTCATATGAACCCCGAAGGGTCTTATACTCTTCTTCCACCTTATAAGTCTGCTCAATAAGTGTTTGTAACTGTTCTAAAATCTCTTCATTATTTTCAGCCATAATTCTCATTCTATTATAAAATTTTAAAAGTAGTATAACGCAATTTATTGAACACACTAAGGAGGGATAAAATCTAACTTCACAGAGTTAAACTAAATAAAATTTCCTTTTGCCAAGCTTCTTCTCATTTCTACTCATTTGAGATATAAAACAAATTCTTATACACAATTAAGTCGTGATAGAGACTGTTTAGCTAAAATTAGACTATAAAATAAAGGAAGACCTTAGTGATTAAAAAGATTTATCCATATTTTTCTAATGCCCACACTGATGAGTCAAAGATTCTTCTTATTTTAATGATTACAAGCTTTTTTGCGGGTATTGTATTGGGAAGTCTAAACTTTTTTCTTCATAATATGCAAGACGCGAGTGTGGGACTCATTCTCTCTTCATTTAGTTTACTTATCACCTTTTTACTCTTACGAGAAAGTGTTAAAACATCTACCTTAATTAATATCACCTTATTTTTTTCATTGCTGTTTTTTTACACTGGTTTTAAAACAACAGATGTACAGCTTGAAAGTGTTATTTTTTTAGTTATTTACCCTATTCCAGCAATCTTATTACGTCCCTTTAAAATTGCCCTTATCTGGGTTGCTGTTTATATTATTCTAGTTCTCATAACCTTACTTTTAAACCTTACTCACCTTCATTTCACCACCTATGAGGTTTTTCAACTTATTCTTATTCAAGTTATTATTGTACTTCTTTTAGGTTATTATGTTTTTAGTATGAAACTCTCTGAAGCCCGACTTAAACGTGAGACTCAAAAACTTTCTAAATTAACACAAACATTAGAAGACAGAGTAAAAGAGCGTACCATAGAGTTGCAAGGAGCAAATTGGAAACTCGAACAATATAAAGGGCGATTATAAAAACGTGTTCATGAAGAGATGGAAAATGTGTCTGAAAAAGAGAACCTTTTAAAAGAGCGTTCAAGAATGGCATCTATGGGGGAAATGATAGACGCCATCGCCCATCAATGGAAACAGCCTCTTAATGCTATTTCTATGGCTGCTGACATGATTAAAAGTGACAAAAATGCAGATTTAGATGAGAAGTCTATAGAGGTAAATGAGATGAGTGAAGTGATTCACCATCAAATTTAACATATGACTATAACACTTAGTGAATTTAGAAGCTTTTTTCGCCCTAATAAAGAGAGTACTCATTTTTCCCTTGAGTCATGTATTAACTCTGTAAAAATTCTTTTAAAAGATGAACTCATTAAAAATAATATCACTATTCAGCAAGCAGAACAAAAAGATATCTTAATCCTAGGTTATGAAAATGAGTTTAAACATCTTTTACTTAATCTTATTAATAATGCAAAAGATGCCTTTAATGATAATACTATTAAAAAACGTGTTATAGCCATTGGTTACACTGAAACAGAACATCATATTACCTTACAAGTTGTTGATAATGCAGGGGGAGTTCCTGAACATATCATTAAAGATATTTTCCATCCAAATGTAACAACCAAAGCAGCTAAAGGAGGAACAGGCATAGGACTTTATATGAGTTCACAAATTGTTCAGAAACATCATGGTAAACTTAGTGTTATTAATACCAAAGATGGTGCAAGGTTTACAATTACGCTGAAAAAGTAGGAGACAACAAAACACTTAGCTATTCGAAAAGAGGTCTAATGTATTATGTTATTCAAGCACTTGAAGGAATAAAGAATAAACATTTTGTTTCTTATTCTGTTCACAAATATAAATCATCCAAAAAAAACAATACTATCATTTTTGAATTTGGTGCGAAACCAAATATTAAACGTAAATGGGCAGCTAAAGATGAAATTATCTTATTAACACAAGATAAACAGTATTTTCTTTCTTTTTTAAAAAAGCTTAAATCGACGGAAGAGAGTTATCTGAAAAAAATTGATGAACACGAACAAAAAATTGAAGCACTTTTTCTTGAGTTAAAAGATGAGATGCATACTCAGTTTAGTAATATGAAAAATGATAAAAATATCCCCTCTTTACTAAAGGATATCTAGTGAAAAAAACATTAATACTACTAAGCCTCTCTTTTTCTTTGCTCTTTGCCTCCTCATTTGAATCAATATCCAAACCTCTGTTTGATGCTGATGCAACATTTAGTCGTCTTCCTAAGGAAAAGCTCTACTCACCAAAAGTTCTTAACTATCATCAAGAACAATAAAAACTGCGTAATCTATCCATAGAAGACAAGAGAAACTACTTTAAAGCCCTTCGCCACCTTACTAAAGAACATGATGCCATCATAAACTTAGCAAAAAGAGAGATGATAAACAGTATTAAAAATAATGATATCTTAAGTTTTCAGGCTCTTAATGAAACACATATCGAAGCATTTTACACCCAAGAATCTTTTAGAAAACATATCTTCAGCTACTATCTAAACAATAAAAATCGTTATGCGAGTCCCTACCTTAACAAAAAAATTCAGGCAGAAAAGAGTTATGATCAACAGTATGGTGTAGATATCACAGAACCATTCTCTTCTTCTAATGAACTTATCACTTCCGCACAACAGACACGCTCAAAAAAGCTTATTTTACTCTCAACAACATGGTGTGGTCAGTGTAAAAAAGCAAAGGCTTATCTAAGAAAAAATGGTATTCGATTTATTGAGTATGATGCTGAAAAATCAAGTAAGGGAAAAAGTCTTATGAAAAAGTATCATGGAACAGGTTATCCAACTTTTATCATAGGCAATGACTCTATGAGCGGGCTAAGTCCAAGTTGGATAAAAGAGCGTCTTTAAGAGAAGTAAAATTTCAAGACCTTATAAAGATTAAATGCATCTGCATTCCCTGCTGTTTCACGAATAGAGTGCATAGCAAAGGTAGGCAGACCAATATCTATGGTTTTTACACCTATCTTGGTTGCCGTAATAGGTCCTATTGTTGATCCACACCCCATATCTGTTCGTGTGACAAAATTCTGAAAAGCCACCCCTGCTTCTTTACATAAGAGTTTAAATTCTGAAACAGTTTGTGAATTACTGGCATATCTCTGGTTGGCATTAATCTTAATCACGGGTCCATGGTTTAAAAGTGGACCATGATTTTCATCATGTTTAGAAATAAAGTTAGGATGGACACCATGAGCATTATCAGCTGAAATCATCATTGAAGCATTAACCATTCGAGCATAAGACTCAGCTTCAGGGCATAAACGTTGAAGTACACTGTGTAAAAATGTTCCTCCTGCTCCTGAAGTTGACTCTGAACCTACCTCTTCATGATCAGAACATACTAAAAGCGTACTCTTTTGTAATGAGCTCTCTTTTATTGCTTGCAGACCCACATAACAAGAGAGTAAGTTATCTAATCGAGCAGAAGCCAAAAACTCATTTTTAAAACCAATAAAAGCAGGGGCTTGAGTGTCATAAAAGAGTAATTCAAAGTCTAAAACCTCTTTTAAACCTGATTCTTGCAATAAAATATCTGTAAATGATATCTCTTCTGAACTCTGCATCATAATAGGAGGAATATCTGTTTGAGCATTGATACTACGATTTTTATTCGCCTCTTTGTCTAAATGTATGGCTAAAGAGGGAATAATTGCAACAGGACGCTTAAAGTCAATTAATTTATGCTCTAACTGACCTGCATTATTTAAACCACTTACACGCCCTGCTATTGAAAGGTCTCTATCAAACCAAGGATTAAGTAAGGCACCCCCATAAACTTCAACTCCGAGTTGAATATAGCCTTTTTTATGTATGAGCGTATTAGATTTAAGTTTAAGTGCGGGTGAATCCGTATGTGCTCCTACCATAGAGATGCCTTTTTCACTAAGATTATGGGTATAAACAAAGGCAATTAAAGAGGAGTCATTACGGGTAACATAATATTTTTCACCTAAGTTCAACTTCCAAATATCGGCCTCATTAAGTTTTTGAAAGCCAGCTTCTTCTAGCGCTTTGGCTAAGCATAGTGTTGCATGAAAAGGGGTTGGTGAAGAAGAGAGAAAGTTTAAAAGTTCGTTATTGAATTGGTTTTGTGTCATTATTTTCACTTAATAAGAGGATTATCTTTTTATATCCTGAGAGTTTAGCATAATTTAGGGCATCTCTTCCATCATCATCAAGGATATTTTTATCTGCTCCTGAGTCAATTAGAAAAGAGACAATTTCATACTGCCCTGCTTCAGATGCAATATGTAAGGCAGTTTTCCCATCTTCATTAAGTGTATTAATATTATGATATTCTAAGAAGTATGCCATAGCATTCATATTTCCACGTCTTGCCGAATCAAAGAGCCCATTAATAGTGTGACTTGCTTCAACCTTATTAACCACTTTAGTTAAAAATACAATCACCTTAATACGGTTTTTTTCAATTGCATAGACTAAGGGAGTTTTTCGTGCCTTGTCTTTCATATGAACATCAGCACCATGGTCTACAAGATATTTAACAAGGCTGTAACGACCAATTTTTGCTGCATAATGTAAGGGTGTTTTTCCCTCTGTATCTACAGCATTAATATCTAAATCCATTTCAACTAAGCTATGTGCCTCTTTTTCATTTACCTCTTGTACCGCCTTATGCAGTTGGGCAGAAAAAAGAGATAATGATAAAAATAGAAATAAAAATATAGATTTATGACCCGTCATTTTACACCTTGTTATATTGCATTTAAGTACAAAAATAAGATTTATTATAGCAAATCTATATTTACTTTTTATTTCTAAGGGCATCTAAATAAAGTCCCTTGATATGTTTATCATACAAAAAATCTCCATAATCTATACGTTCATTATCTTTATGCAAACCCCATTTATCACATATCCATCCCTCTTTACTGTGGCATTTCACCCCATCAAAAGAGACCTCTTCTTCCATTAAAAATTTTTTAAGCCCAATTTGTAAAAGAATGATCTTTTGCATCATTAGTTTCACCCACCTTTCAGTATAAGGGCTACGCGGTTTAAAACCTACAAAAAACACAGTATTAAAACCAACAAGAATAAAAAGCATCTGTAAAAAAGAGGCATGATAAATAACAAACAGTACTAAACTAATTGAAAAAGAGAGAATAATAAGAATCATCTGCATCTGTTTAAACTTCTTCTGTTTTGCCTTATGTTCTTCAAACTTTTTTTCTAAAAGCTCATTAAGACGGACTAAAGATGAGATAATGAGCTCAAGCGACATCAACATCCATCAGTTTTTGAATTTCAGCAATCACCTTATTATCAACACGAATTGCAGAGTCTAAAACAACATTTTGAAGTTTAGAAGTGATACAAAGTTTAAGTTCTCTTAAGCCTGGATTTTGACGAATGAGTCTGTATAATTCTTCTAATCGTGCCAAGTCTTTTGAAAGACGTACCGTAACCAGTAGAGGTTCTTGAGGAATCTCTCTAATCTTAGTTTGTACCTTTTTCGCCTCTTTTTTCACCTCTTTTAGAGTGAAGATTTCCACCACAGAGATTCGAGTAAACATCTCTGTATGCGTTACTTTCACCTTAAAGGCAACAGGCTCATCAAGTTCCATATGTTCTAATTGCTCTAATTTATCTGAAAAAAGCATCATCTCAATATCACCATGGAAATCCATCAATTTTAAGATACCAAAGGCATTTCCTTTTTTAGAGATTTTTTTATGTATATCTTCCACTTTTCCGATGAAAATTGCTGTTGAACCATCCGCAATATTTTCAATATCAGATGAAAGTGTGTAGTTTAACTGGTCAATTTCTTCACGATAATCATCAAGAGGATGCCCTGAAACATACAAGCCTAAAGTGTCTTTTTCAAACTCTAAAATCTGCTTTATCTCAAACTCAGGCGCATTACTTAACTGTAGATCAACCTCAGTAATTTCTGCATCATCACCAAACAGACTTCCAACCGCATTTTTTCTTGCCATTGAAGCATTTTTTGCCGTCTCAATAATCGTCTCTATCTGCTCAAGTAAGGCACGACGTTAATACTCAAACTGGTCAAAACCACCCGACTTTGTTAAGGACTCAATAACACGTTTATTGACCTTAGAAGGTTCAATACGGTTAACAAAATCCTTCATGCTATCAAAAGGTCTCTCTTCACGTACTTCCAAGATAGACTCAACTGCCGCGCCACCAACACCCTTAATGGCACCAAGACCAAAAAGAATAACATCTTGTTCATCTTTTTTAGTGGCTGAAAACTCAAGCTGAGATACATTCACATCAGGAGGAGAAAGCTCAATCTGCATACGTTTGACTTCATCAATATACTTAACCACCTTATCAGTATTGTCTTTTTCAGAGGTCAGTAGTGCCGCCATAAACTCTTGTGGATAGTAGGTTTTTAACCATGCCGTTTGAAAGGTAACCATTGCATATGCCGCAGAGTGAGATTTATTAAACCCGTACCCCGCAAATTTTTCAATCAGGTCAAACAGCTCCGAGGCTGTTTTATAATCAAGCCCCTGTTTTTGCGCACCTTCAGAGAAAAGCTTATTATACTTAATCATCTCATCAACTTTTTTCTTGCCCATAGCACGACGAACGATATCGGCACCACCAAGGCTCATTCCCCCAATGGTCTGAACAATTTGCATAACCTGTTCTTGATAAACAATAACCCCATACGTAGGTTTAAGTATATCTTCAAGGGCTTCAAAAACGTAGACTATCTCTTGTCGACCATGCTTACGCTCAATAAAGTCATCAAGCATCCCCGACTCCATAGGACCCGGACGATAAAGTGCCAAGACCGCAATCAAGTCTTCAAAATTCGCTGGTTTTAGTCTTTTATTCAGATCTTGCATCCCCGAAGACTCTATTTGGAACATTCCTACTGTTTCGCCAGTTTGAATTACCTCATACACCTTCGGATCATTCTCATCAATTTTGTTCCAGTCCACGTCCACATCATAACGACGTTTAACCAGTTTAATACCCGCATCAATAACATCAAGTGTTTTAAGCCCAAGGAAGTCAAACTTAATTAAATCCACGTCTTCAAGGTAGTTAAGAGAGTATTGAGTAACAAAGGTTGTTTCCCCCGAAGGTTTGTAAATCGGTGTTTTATACCATAACTCACGGTTAGAGATAACTACACCAGCAGCGTGCATTCCTGCATTTCGTTTCAGACCTTCAAGACGTTTGGAGAATTCCCAAACACGCGCAGCAGTCGGGTCAGTTTCAACTAACTCTTGAATTTTTGGCTCTTTTTGAAAAGCCCCTGGTTTTAACTCTCCATTTTTCATCTTTCCATTAAGGGTTATGCCTAACTCATCAGGAATCAGTTTTGCCATCTTATCTGCTTGAGAAAGGGGTACATCTAACACACGAGAAACATCACGAATCACCCCTTTGGCTAAGAGTGAACCAAAGGTGATAATTTGTGCCACCTGGTTACGCCCATATTTCTCTACCACATAATCAATGATTTCACCACGACGTGCTTGCATAAAATCCATATCAATATCAGGCATTGATACACGTTCAGGATTTAAAAAACGCTCAAAAAGCAGATCATACTTCATCGGATCAATATCTGTAATATCAAGAGAATAAGCAACCAGACTTCCAGCTGCTGAACCCCGACCTGGTCCTACTGCAATGCCCATCTCTTTTGCCACTTTAACAAAGTCCCAAACAATAAGCATATAACCCGGAAACTTCATAGAGTTAATAATATCCATCTCAAAAACAAGACGTTCTCTGTACTCTTCATGACGTTCTTCAGGCACATGAATCAGACGGTTTTTAAGACCAATCTCACAACGATGAACAAAATACTCAGCATCATTCTTATCTGCCTCAGCTAACCACTTTTTCTTTTCCTCTTCCGAAGCATCTGCTAATAAAAGTTCATCATCAACATTATTAATATTAAGACCCTCTTTTTGAGCATATTCTGGAGTAAACTTGAAGTTTGGTGGAATAGGATCTTTAACAATAGGTACAAAAGGGTCTATTTTATTAACAATCTCTTGCGTATGCATAATGGCTTCAGGAATATCCGCAAACAGCCTTGCCATCTGAGCAGGAGACTTAAGGTAAAACTCATGTACTGAGTGACGCATACGGTTAGGATCATCATAAAGTTTATTCATTCCGATACACATAAAGGCTTCATGATATTGTGCATCATCAGACCACGTATAGTGAGTATCATTCGTTGCAACAATTTTAATGTCTGTCTCAACGCTGAGTTGAAGCAGTTGCTAATCAATATAAAGTTGGTCTCCAATTCCATGACGCATAATCTCAAGATAAAAATCATCTCCGAAAATATCTTTATACTCTAAAGCAACTGCCTTTGCGCCTTCATATCCCCCTGCTCCATTTCTAACGTTTCTCTCATTGGCTAGATTAAGATGCCAGTTAACCTCACCTTGCAGACATGCTGATGTACAGATAATACCTTCTGAATGTTTACGAAGCTCATTTTTATTAATACGAGGGAAATAATAAAACCCATCAATATATGCCTTAGACGAAAGGTACATTAAATTCTCATAACCTACCTGATTTTTAGCAAACAGACAGATATGAAAACGCTGTTTTGTACTCTTATCATCCATCGTTTCCCCATTATGAATGTAGCCTTCCATTCCAATAATAGGTTTAATATCTGCTGCTATCATCTGCTTATAAAAATCAATCGCCCCAAACATATTTCCATGGTCTGTCATTGCCACAGATGTCATGCCTAATTTCTTTACTTCTGTTACGAGGTCAGTAATCTTGTTTGCTCCGTCTAGGAGGGAGTATTCGGTGTGTAAGTGTAGGTGGGTAAATTGCTGTACAGACATAGGCTATTCTTTATAAATTATATTTCTCTTATTATAGTGGTTTTGTATGATTTTTAGCTTATTTTTTTGATTTTGTTTAGTTTTATATGAGAGTACTCTATTTTTTACGCAGTAACTTTTCCTTAACGTGCCTCATCCTTTTTCGGCGAAAAAAGAACGGACACCTTAAGAGAAAAGTACTTAGATTAAGACAGAATACTCTTAAGCAACTGAAAGTAAAATAAGCCCAATAAAAGCCGGTATTCCTTGAATAAAAAAGATACGCCTATTAACAGAAATTCCCCCATAAAGCCCAGCCAAAAAAATACAAAACAGAAAAAATATCATAATATGAGCCCCAGCGCGTGAACATCAGGATAAAACAGACCAAACATTAATCCCGAGGCTAAAAATCCATTATATAAGCCTTGATTAGCCGCGAGAACCTTCGTTCTTTTGGCTTCTTCTTCTGTGTTATGAAAAATCTTTCTTCCTACTTTTTTTGTCCATAAGAACATTTCTAAGTATAAAAATGCATAATGTTCTAAGGCTATAAAAATGACTAAAATAGTAATAAGTGTCTGCATTTTTCTCCTATAACACTTATTATAGCAGAGTTAATTAGTTACAGAGCCAACTCTTTTCTAACAATATTAACGGCTTCGACCATGTTTGTTAAACTTGGTTTAACCTCTTCCCATTTACGTGTTTTCAAACCACAATCAGGATTAATCCAGAGCTGTTTTTGAGGTAAAACTTCAAGCAGAAGTTTAATCTGTTTGACCATCTCCTCAACACTTGGAATTCTTGGGGAATGGATGTCATACACACCTGGTCCAACCTCTTGTTTATATCCCACTTCTTTAAAGATTTTAAGTAGTTCATTTCCACTTCGTGCCGTTTCAATAGAGATTACATCTGCGTCCATGTTTTCAATAGTTTCAATAATATCATTAAATTCACTGTAACACATATGGGTATGGATTTGCGTATCAATATTTGCTGAACTTACTGCAATTTTAAAATCTCTTACTGCCCATTTTTCATAAATTTTTATCTTCTCCTGACGAAGAGGATATCCCTCTTTAAAAGCTGCTTCATCTACTTGAATAATTTTAATGCCTGCCTTTTGAAGATCATCTATCTCATCACTAAGGGCAACCGCTATCTGTTTTGAAACCTCATCTCTTGCTTTATCATCTCTAACAAAAGACCAGTTTAAGATAGTTACTGGTCCGGTTAACATCCCTTTCATGATTTTTTTAGTTTTACTTTGAGAAAATTTCATCCACTCTACTGTCATCGCTTCTGGACGAGAAATATCACCAAATATAAAAGGTGGTTTTACACATCGGCTTCCATACGACTGAACCCATCCATTTTGAGAGAAACCATACCCCTTTAACTGTTCACCAAAGTACTCCACCATATCATTTCGTTCAGGCTCACCATGAACAAGAACTTCAAGACCACATTCTTCTTGAAAATTAATACAATCAACAATATATTCTTTCATCTGTGTTTCATAATTTTCTAAAGTTATATCAGAATTTTTAAAATCTCGTCTTGCCTTTCTTACCTCTGGAGTTTGTGGGAATGAACCTATACTTGTTGTTGCCAAGTCATTATAAGCTAAGACCTCTTTTTGAACTTTAATACGTTCTTCATAACTACCTTCACGACTTAGTTTACTAAGTTCTTCTACTCTTTTTTGAACAGCTTTATCATGTATACGTGTTGATGTTTTTCTACTCTCATTTGCCTGAATATTTTGTATTAACAAAGTGCCTTCACCCTTATTTAAACACTCTACTCCTTGAAAAAAGAGTTTTGAAAGTAGTGTAAGTTCATCCAGTTTTTCTACCGCATAACTTAACCAATTTCTTATCTCTTTATCCATCTTTTCTTCATACTTAAGGGTAAACGGCGTATGCAGTAAAGAACATGAAGAACTAATTATTATCTTCTCTTTAGGAATAATTTCAGCAATTTCATCCAGAAGTTCTGCACTTTTTTTAATCTCATTTTTCCAAATATTTCTTCCATCAACCACACCTGCAATTAACTTCTTATTACTCTTATGAATCAAGTCTAGAGAAACCATATTTTCTTCTCCATACAAAAAGTCTAAACCAAGAGCCCAAACAGGTGTATTTACAAGTACCTTAGTTGCTTCAACAGAGTGCTCAAAATAGGTAGTAACAATAATTTTAAGCTTATCACTCACTGATGTTAAGGCATCATAAGTAGGTTTAATCAAACTTAAAAGCTTCACTTCATGGTCTTTTACAAAAATAGGCTCATCAATTTGTACAACAAGCTCAGTATCTAAGTCTGCAATCTCTTTTAAAAGTTTTTCATAAACACAAAGAACTTTTCCTAAAAGTTCATACGTATCACCACCATCAATGCGCTTAGATAGACCCAAATACGTAATGGGACCAATAAGATTGATTTTTGTTGTTATTCCTAATGCCTTGGCCTCTTTATACTCATTTACAATCTTAGAAGAGTTAAGACTATAATTATCTTCTAAAGAGAGTTCAGGGACTATATAATGGTAATTTGTATTAAACCATTTTGTCATTTCCATTGCTACAGACTCTATATTCCCCCGTGCCATAGAAAAATAAAGTTCTTCATCTTTTAGTGCTTTAAAACGTTTTGGTATAGCACCTAACATAACACTCGTATCAAGCATATTGTCATATAAAGAGAAATCATTAGAACTAATAAACTCTATACCTGCATCTTTTTGGTAGTTCCAATGTCTCTTTTTAAGTTCACTCGCAACTGCTTGAACCTCTTCAAATGAGCTTTTTTTAGCCCAAAATTTTTCTAAAACTATTTTTAATTCTCTTTTTTCTCCAATTCTTGGAAAACCGACTACATATGTGTTGTTATTTGACATGTTCTATATCCTAGTATCTACTATTAACACATAATTATGAGTATAAACCCATTATTATGGCATGGACTAAGGTCCTTATAAACCCCTAACACTACAAAAATATATTTTTGAGAAAAGGGAGAAACTCAGGTGTTGATTAATTTAAGAAAAGGTTTATAAAGGGGGATGAACGCCAGTTCTACGACAAGCAAAACAGACCGTATAAAAAGGGCATCGAGGAATAAAAATGGTGATTAAAAGAGCAAGACGTGTTTTGAGTTTATAAAAACAGTTGCAGTGACAAGGTTTTGCAGTCAGAACAGACAGGTTCTGTAAAATATCATCAGGAGGTTCTTCTTCTAAGTCCTCATCTTGGTCTGACATCTTTTTAAACAGAAGGGAATATATCGCTGAAACTTGACGCTGAAGTGTAATCTGCACCGAATAAGCGAGAACAGATGAAAAAGTAAAATAGTTTTTTCCAAAACCTTTAGGTCTCATAAATACACTTCCTTTACTAATATTTTATGAAAGTATATCAAAAGTTCTATGATTTTTCTAAATTTAGAAGTTTTTCTTTCATTTGTAAACCACCAGCATAACCACCTAAACTTCCATCTGCCCCAATAATTCGATGACAAGGGATAATAATAGAGATAGCATTAGCACCATTAGCATTAGCAAGGGCGCGGACTACTTTTTCATTTTTAATTATTTTGGCTAGATTTAAATAAGAAGAGGTCTGTGCATAAGAGACTTTCAATAAAGCCTTCCATACTTTTTTTTGAAAAGTAGTTCCCACCATTAAGAGTTTTATATCAAAATAGTTCCTCTTTTGGGCAAAATACTCATCTAGCTGCATTCTCGTCTTTTTTATAACAGATGAGTTTTGATACACATACACAGAATGAAGACCTTTTTGTAAACGTCTGTCTATGCCCTCTCTATTTTTACGGTAACGATAATCCAAAAGACATAAACTTTCTTCAAAAGAACCCAAGATAAACTCTGTTCCAAAAGCCTTATAATACTGAATATATATCTTTTTTTTAGCAGAAGTCAGCAAGTAGACCTTCTTTCAAGGCTAAAGCTGTCTGTTTATCTTTTAGTTCTTCAACAATTTTAAGAGCAAAACAGATAGCTGTAGCGGGTCCACGTGAAGTCATTACCTTTTTATCAATAACTACTTTTTTATCCGAGATGTAGCCATCCAGACGAATATCTTCTTCAACAGAAGGGTAACAGGTATAGTTTTGATTTAAAACACCGGCTTTATTCAGTGCAAAAGGGGCAGCACAAATCGCACCTATCATCTTGTCCTTAGCTTTCATCTCTTGTAACAGTCTTTGTACATCTGCATTATCAGCCAAACCATGCGTTCCTTCCCAACCACCAGGAAGTACCATCATATCAAATGCATCACTTTTCATATCTTTAATAAGAGCATCGGCTTGAATATTAATACCATGAGCACCA
>JAJRQV010000053.1 GCA_024280035.1 Campylobacterales bacterium | reverse complement strand
CCCTTCACCCTTCACCCTTCACCCAAAAAATTATCCTAATTTTTTTCCCTAAGCCCCTTTTATTTCTACTCTTGCTATAATTTCACCATTATCTTTCCTAAGGAAAACTATGCTCGTAGCTCCCAGTATTTTATCAGCAGATTTTGGTAACTTAGCCCATGATGTAAAAGCCATTTGTGATGCAGGATGTGACCTCGTTCATGTTGATGTAATGGATGGTCATTTCGTACCCAATTTAACCATCGGACCTGTTGTCGTTTCTGCAGTAGTCAAAGCAGCTACTAAACCTCTTGACGTTCATTTAATGGTTGAAAACAATACTTTTTTTGTAGACCTCTTTGCACCTTTAAAACCAGGATACATTACCTTTCATATGGAAGAAGAAAAAAATCCTCACCGTTTAGTGCAGTACATTAGAGAACTCGGTATTAAACCAGGAGTTGTACTCAATCCACATACACCAGCTGAAACTGTTGAATATCTTTTACAAGACTTAGATATGGTTCTTGTAATGAGTGTTAACCCTGGCTTTGGTGGTCAAAAATTCATCCCTAATGTAGTGAAAAAAATAAAACGTCTCGCTGCACTTAGAGATAGAATTAACCCTGAATGTCTTATTGAGATAGATGGTGGTGTAAATGCAGATAATATTGAAATGCTTCGTGACGCAGGCGTTGATGTCTGTGTAGCAGGATCATATGTTTTTAAACATGAGTCTTATGAAACTGCAATCAATAATTTAAAAGTCTAATCTTGAGATTTAAAATCTACGGATACTTCAAAAATTGCTTAATGGAGAACCTATTTTGAGAATCAAAATATGTGGAATCACCACCCTCAAAGATGCCTTAGCCACAACTGATGCAGGAGCTGATGCACTTGGATTTGTATTTTATGAAAAATCTTCACGCTATATTACTTCAACAGATGCAAAAAATATTATAGATAAACTCCCTCCTTTTGTAGAAAAAGTTGGTCTTTTCGTAAATGTAGATGCAAAGACTATCAATACAATTTCAAAGACTTCAGGAATTACTCTTATTCAACTTCATTTTGAAGTAAGTGATGCCTTTTGTGAACAACTAGAACTTCCTTATATTAAGGTAGTTCGCGCACAATCTGCTGAAGATATTAAAGAAAATACTGATGAATACCGTTTAGTTGATGCTTATTGTGAAGCCTATGGTGGAGCAGGTAAACGTCTTAATCTTGAGTGGTTTAAAGATGTTGATTGTTCAAAAATTATACTTGCAGGGGGGCTTAGCCCACTTAATGTAAAAGAGTGTTTAAGCTATGGTTTTTACGGTTTAGATGTAAGTT
Source organism: Campylobacterales bacterium (assembly GCA_024280035.1). Taxonomy (GTDB): domain Bacteria; phylum Campylobacterota; class Campylobacteria; order Campylobacterales; family Sulfurimonadaceae. The sequence goes on along the minus strand of JAJRQV010000053.1, from coordinate 14,885 downwards.
CAGGCGTGGAACTTTCAAAAGGTATTAAAGATATTCAAAAAGTTTCTGCCTTTATTAACGAGGCTAAATGCTAACTAAACTAGAAGCGGCACTCTCCTATCAAGGAGTACCAAGAAATCGCTTCTACCAAGTCCTCAACAAGTTTGGTGAAGCAGATATGCTTATTGAACTCCTAAAAGCGCAAGGACTTCCTCTTTACGAATACCAAGGTAAATTTATTTACAAAACAGCTATTCAGCCCCTTACTCATGGAAAATTTTGTATTATGGACATTGAGACCAATGGCTCAAAACCTTCTAAGGGTGCTACTATTATAGAACTGGGTGCTGTGATGTACCAAGATGGAAAAATCATTGATGAGTATGAGTCTTTTGTTCAATGCGACACAATTCCACCTACCATTATGGAACTTACAGGCATTAGCTTAGATGACACACGAGAGGCACCAAGTCTAAAACAGGTTATGCACGAGTTTAAAGCATTTTTAGGGGACGCTGTTTTTGTAGCTCATGATGTAAAGTTTGATTATAAGTTTACCTCGGCTATGATGGAACGCGTACATTTAGAACCTCTAGCTAACAGAAAACTCTGTACCTTTGAGTTAGCACAAAGAACCTTTGAAGCCCAGCGTTATGGGCTTAAGTTCTTAAATGAGACTATGGATTTACATCAAGAAGCAGACCACCACAGAGCACTTTCTGATGCTATTACTGCCCTTGAATTAATGAAGATATCATTTCAATGTTTACCTAAAAAAGTAACAACAGTAGAAAAATTAATTGAGTTTTCGAAGTTAGCTCCGAGACTTGCTCGAAGAGAAGTTAAGAATGGGTGAAGGGTGAAAGGTGAAGGAAAAACTTGTCAGTTTCAAGCTTCAATAGCTCTTAACCTTGCTCTTTCTATTGACCATGAGCAAAGCATACCAATTACATTTTTATGTTCTTCCCCATTAGCGAAGCGAACACATTCTCACATAACCTGAGTCGAAGGCTCACTCCTACTCTGCATATGCCCCATGCGAAGTAAGACGGTCATAGCGTTTAGACATACGTTCATCATTATTCATTTCGAACATCTCTTTAATAGCGTGTAAGAAGTAGTCTCCAAGTGCTTCTGCTGCACCCTCTTTATTTCTATGTGCACCAATTAGTGGTTAATCAATAATATCATCAATTAGATCAAGATCTTTAAGATCTTTAGATGTAATTTTAAGTGCTTTTGTTGCTGCTTCTACTTTTGCTGGGTCATTCCATAAAATTGCAGAACACCCTTCTGGTGAAATAACAGAAATACAGAATAACGCATCATAGCAAGTTTATCTGCAACACCAATAGCAAGTGCTCCACCTGAACCACCCTCACCGATTACAATTGAAACCGTTGGTGTATTGAGTTCAGCTAATTCAAGAAGATTTCTTGCAATTGCTTCAGATTGATTACGCTCTTCTGCTCCAAGACCTGGATATGCACCCGGAGTGTCAATTAACATAAGAACAGGTACTCCAAATTTTTCAGCCATTTTAGCAGCTCTAAGTGCTTTTCTGTAACCTTCTGGATTGGGCATACCAAAATTACGCTTGAGCTTATTTTTAGTACCACGACCTTTTTGCTCACCAATAAGCATGGTACGCTGTTCACCAATATAACCAAGGTAACAGATAATAGCTTGGTCATCAGCAAAGTGTCTATCTCCATGAATCTCATAATGATCATGCATTAAAAGATTAACATAATCAAGAGCATAAGGACGATCTTGATGACGAGCAAGTTGAAGTTCTTGAAATGCAGTAAGATTAGAATAGGTTTTTTTAACCTCTTTTTCTAAGTCTTTTTGTAATATCTCAGCAGCGTGTTCATCATGACGCACTTCTGCAGAGATGATGTCTTCTTGGATCTGCTTGATTTTTTGTTCAAAATCTAGATAAATAGCCAAGGAAGTCCTTTAGATTTTTTTGAAAATCACAACGCCGTTAGTTCCACCGAAACCAAACGAGTTACTCATTACTATATTTAATTCAGCCTTACGAGAACCGCTAGCAGTAATGTCTAAATCACAATTTTCATCTGGATTAGAGTGATTAATTGTTGGAGGAATAATTCCATCACGCATTGCCATAATAGAAACAACAGCTTCAATACCACCCGCTGCACCAAGACAGTGACCTGTTTGACCCTTAGTTGATGAGATTGGAGGACAGTTCTCTTTTCCACCAAAAAGCTCTTTCATTGCAGCTGTTTCATTTTTATCATTAACAGGCGTTGAAGTACCATGTGCATTTATATAATCAATCTTCGGCTCACCTGCCATTTTATAAGCCGCTTGCATTGCACGAAGTGGACCTTCAAGTGTAGGTGTAGTAATATGATTTGCATCACCACTTTCACCAAAACCAATGAGTTCAGCATACATATGCGCACCACGTGCTTTTGCCGACTCATACTCTTCTAAAACAAGAGCTGCTCCACCCTCACCCATTACAAAACCATTACGTTCGGCATCAAAAGGACGAGAGGCTGTTTGAGGATCATCATTACGTGTTGAAAGTGCTTTCATGGCAGCAAAACCACCAATACCAACACCTGTAATTGCAGATTCTGCTGCAACTACCAACATCTGTTCTGCACCATTACATATAATTGTTTTTGCTGCTTCAGAGATACCATGGGTACCTGCTGCACAAGCCGTAACACAAGAAAGATTAGGTCCTTGCATACCATGTTCAATAGTTACAAATCCACCTAACATATTAACTAAGGCAGACGGAATGAAAAAAGGCGAGATACGTCTAGGTCCACGTGTATTTAAAATAATAGAGTTTTTTTCAATTGCAGGAAGACCACCAATGCCAGAAGCAGCAGAGATTCCAAAACGTGTCATATCAATATCATCAGGAAGTTTAGCATCTGCCATGGCTTCTTGAGCGGCCTTAAGTCCAAGGTGAATAAAACGATCTGCTTTTTTAACCTCTTTTGGAGCCATTACTGTTGTTGGGTCAAAATCTTTAACCTCACCTGCAATAGTTACACTATGACCTTCAGTATCATAAAGTGAAATCTGATCAATCCCACAAACACCGTCACAAATCGCCTTAAAAGCGCTTTCCTTATCATTACCAACCGCAGTTATCATTCCAATACCAGTTACTACTACTCTTCTCACATTTGCTCCTGTGAATTATGTTCTTATGTTTTAATTCTCTAAAATTGAAATATAAAAACAGTAAATTACTATAATACGGCGAATGAGCAAAAGCTCACTACCCTACTTTAACACTATATCTTCCTCAGTGGAAAACCTGTGCATCTTAATATTTGATGTGCCTGCAGAATTTATTAATTCTAATTATTTGCTTTCGATATAAGTAACTACATCTTGAACAGTTTGAATTTTTTCAGCTTCATCATCAGGAATTTCGATATCGAATTTCTCTTCAAGTGCCATTACTAACTCAACTACATCAAGGCTATCAGCGCCTAGGTCTTCTACGAATTTCGCATCTTCTTTTACTTCATCAGCGCTTACGCTTAATTGTTCAACTACTACTTCTTTGATATCGTCTAAAAGTGCCATTAGAGCTCCTAACTATTGTTTTATGTCGAGAATTATAACATATTTAACTTAAACAGTCAAAAAACAAAGATTAATTTTTGTGATTTTTTAAAAAGAGGGGATTGGCTGAAGAGGCTTGAAATGAAGAATGCTCACATATATCATCCCTTTATCCCATCAGCACACAAGGTTTTCAGCTTAAGAACTATGCCATATTCATCCCGCCATTAACTTTTAATGTTTCACCTGTAATATAAGAGGAATGGTCACTTAAAAGAAAGGCTGTTGCTTCGGCTACCTCTGAAGGATTTCCAAAACGTCCCATTGGGATCTTAGCTGTAAACATATCTTTTACTTCATCCGAAAGTTCATCTGTCATGTCTGTGGCAATAAACCCTGGTGTAATAGTGTTATATCGGATTCCTGATGTTGCTGCTTCAATAGCAAATGACTTAGTCATTGCAATAACACCACCCTTAGAAGCCGCATAATTTGTTTGACCTGCATTACCTGTTTCACCTACTATTGAGGCAATATTAACAACAGATCCAAATTTCTTTTTACGTGCGGCTTTAAAAAACTCTCTACATCCTGTAAATACAGAAGTAAGGTTAGCATTAATCACTGACATAAAATCTTCATTTTTCATACGCATTGCAAGTTTATCATTCGTAATACCAGCATTATTTACAAGATAAGCCAGTTCACCATCTTTTGTAATAATCTCTTTCATCCCTGCAATAAAAGCTGCCTCATCAGAAACATCAAAACCAATGACCTCAGCATCTCCACCAGCATCAATAATAGCTGCTTTTACTGCATTAGCTTCTGCCTCACCTGAACGGTAATTAACCCATACCTTAAGACCATAAGCTGCTAAACCTTTTGCAAGTTCTGCACCAATTCCACGACTCGCACCTGTAACTAAAACATTTTTACCTGTAAATTTCATATTGATTCCTAATCATATAATTTCACTCAAAATAGAGTGAAGTCATTCACTTTATTCTGAGGTATCCTTCATTAGCAACTGTGTTGCTTTGTTAAATGGGGACACAGCTTAAATTTTCAACGTTTAACGTTAAAAATTTAAGTTATGCCCCCATAGCTAACCTCAGTACCATACTTGACAATAAACTGCTTTTCAGCACTGTTTTCTCTTTCTATATTTCCATTCACCATTAACGCAGTAAACTATTTATCAGCACAAAGTGGCAAATTAAATTAATGGATGATCCATCTCTTTTGGTATCTCTAATCCCATTAATGTTAAGACTGTTGGGGCAATATTATTTAGACCACCTGTCTCCACTTTTTTAATACCTTGTGCCTCAACAAAACACCACACTTTACCAACGGTATGGTTTGTCAATACATTTCCATCCGCATCTTTCATCTCTTCACAGTTTCCATGGTCAGAGGTTAAAACAACAGCATAATCTTTTTCTTTGGCTTTATTAAAAATCTGACCCAACTGAGTATCAACCGCTTCTACCGCTTTAATAGCTGCATCAATATTTCCCGTATGCCCTACCATATCTCCATTAGCAAAATTCACTACAATAAAGTCTATCTTTTCATCCATAGCCTTACGTACAGCCTTCCCTACTTCAGGTGCTGACATCTCTGGCTTTTCATCATAAGTTTTCACCTTAGGACTAGGAATCAACACCCGTGTCTCATTTAAAAATGGCTCATCTACTCCACCATTTAAAAAGAAGGTCACGTGAGCATATTTTTCTGTTTCAGCCGTATGTAGTTGACTTAAGCCTGCCTTTGATATCACTTCAGCCAAGGTGTTTTTAGGAGCATCTTTAGGAAACATAACGGGATAATTAAATGATTTATTATACTCAGTCATTGTGGCAATATGTAGTTTCATAAACCTTCTGTCAAAAGCATCAAAATCTTCATCTCCTAATGCCGTTACAATCTCACGAACTCTATCTGAACGAAAGTTAATACTAATAAAAGCATCTCCCTCTTTCATCCCCTCATAAGTAGAAAAAGCACAAGGTTGTATAAACTCATCGAACTCCTCTTTGGCATAAGAAGCATCTATATATGCTAATGCCGAAAGCTCTGTTCTAGGGCTTGCATCCACCATGGCACGGTAACCCGGTTCAACTCTTTCCCAACGATTATCTCTGTCCATAGTATAAAAACGCCCAGCAATTGTAGCTATTGAGATATTTTCGTTACAAATGTTTTCTATCTCTTTAATATATTTTTTTGCTGAAGTTGGTGAGACATCACGTCCATCTGTAAGTAGATGAAGATAAACCCTTTTACCTTCAGCTTGTGCAATTTTAGTAATACCCTCAAGATGTGTAATATGTGAATGAACCCCTCCATCAGAGAGTAGCCCCATAATATGAACATTATTACTACATGCTAAGGTGTTTTTTAAAACCTTATTATCTTTTAAGGTGTTCTCACTCAGTGCTAAAGAGATTTTAACAAGGTCTTGGTATAAGACACGACCACTTCCAATGCAGAGGTGTCCTACTTCTGAGTTACCCATCTGACCTTCAGGAAGACCAACACTCAGACCAAAAGTATCAATCAAGGCATGAGGTACTTCTTTAAAAAGTCTATTATAGGTCGGTTGGTTTGCTCTATAAAAAGCATTAAACTCTGTTTTTTCACTATAACCAATTCCATCTGTAATTATAAGTATCGCTTTTTTAGCCAAATCCGAACTCCATTTATCTGTTTTTATATTTGTATTAGTGCGATTATACTAAAATGTCACTTTTAATTCTATTTATATAGAATAACTCTAAGGAATTTTATGCTTTATTGGCTTTATCGACATCTCGATATCAATCTTTTTCAATACATTACCGTTCGTGCAGGATTCGCTTTTTTTATTGCCCTGTTAATCACAATGTTTGTAATGCCCCATTTTATTAAATGGGCACAAGACAGATGTGAACAACCTATTAATCATCATGCACCTGATACCCATCAAGCCAAGGCAAAAACGCCAACTATGGGAGGAATAATTTTTATTGGGGCTACTATTGTTGCTACTATTTTAACAGCTAAATTAAACAATTATTTTGTAGTTGGTGCCTTATTAACATTAACACTTTTTTCTCTTATTGGGCTACAAGACGACCTTTCTAAGGTTTTAAAAAATGAAAACTTAGCCGGTTTAAGTGCAAAGGCTAAACTGGGCTTACAAATTCTAAGTGCCGCGATTGTAGGGGCTTATCTCTGTTATTATGCCGATTTCAATACTGAACTTTATCTGCCTTTTTTTAAGAATCCTCTCTTTGATATGGGCAGTTTTGCCATTTTATTTTGGATTTTTGTAATGATTGGAACTTCTAATGCGGTTAATCTTACTGATGGCTTAGATGGTTTAGCCACTGTTCCTTCAATTTTTTCTTTAATGTCACTCTCTGCTATTGTTTATATAACAGGTCATGCTATTTTTTCAAAATATCTCTTGCTCCCTAATTTTCCTGTGGGAGAAGTCGTTATTATTGCCGCTGCACTTATTGGTTCATTATCAGGATTTTTATGGTTTAATTGTCATCCTGCTGAAGTCTTTATGGGAGATAGTGGTTCATTAACCATTGGTGCTTTTATCGCTTATATGGGGATTATTGGCAAGTCAGAAATTCTCTTAGTTTTAATTGGGCTTATCTTTGTGATTGAAACGATTTCAGTAATTTTACAAGTAGGTTCTTATAAACTTCGTCAAAAACGTGTCTTTTTAATGGCTCCTATTCACCACCACTTTGAGATGAAACAGTGGCATGAAAATAAGATTATTGTTAGGTTTTGGATTATCTCTATGCTCTCTAATCTTATTGCACTTATCTCACTAAAAATCAGATAAAAAGGCTACGGTATGAAAGATGAAGATAAACATATTTCTCTTTTTGGTTATGGTAAAACAACACGTGCTTTAGCCAATAAAATTACTTATGCTACCTTTTATGATGATAATGTCAATAAACCTTTTACAGATGAAAAAGGTTTTAAAGTCAGACCCTCTTCAGAGTTTGAGGAAAAGTACTCATCTTTAGAAATTCCTTCACCAGGAATGGCTCCTAATCATGCTCTTATTCACCAAGCAAAAAATCTTATCAGTGAATATGACTATTTTACAGACACCATGCCTCCATCCGTTTGGATTTCAGGAACTAATGGAAAAACAACTACTACCCAGATGATTCAAACCCTACTTAAAAAACATGGTTCAGTCGAAGGTGGAAACATTGGAACGCCTCTTGCAGACCTCGATACTGAGGCAAATCTATGGATTTTAGAAACAAGTTCTTTTACTCTGCATTATACCAATAAGGCAGTGCCTCAGGTTTATGTACTTCTTCCTATTACACCTGACCATCTTTATTGGCATGGCTCTATGAAGGAGTATGAAGAGGCAAAACTCAAGCCCCTTTTAATGATGAAAGAGGGTGACGCGGTTATTATTCCTAAAAAGTATAAAAACTATCCTAGTAAAGCGATGAAGATTACTTATGAAACAAACGAAGACTTACAAGAGTATTTTAATTTAGACGCTTCAAAACTAAAATTTAAAGCTGCCTTTCTTCAAGATGCACTGCTTGCATTAGCTGTAAGTAAAATTCTCTTTGATGAGTGCGATTATGAACTTTAAATTCTATGCAACTTGATGCCCATAGGCAAGAAGAGCTTTTTGATAAGGGGGGAAGACTTTGGGTTAATGATTCTAAGGCAACTAACGTAGATGCTACTATTCAAGCTATCCATAGATATAAGGATAAGACTCTTTCGCTCATTTTAGGGGGAGATGATAAGGGCGTGAGCTTAGAGCCTCTTTTTGAAGTTTTACAAGGTTTGAACCTACATATCTTTGCTATAGGTTCTAATCAAACAAGACTTATGAACTTAGCCAAAACCTTTGGTATCAAAGCAAGTGCCTGTAAAACCCTTAAAAATGCCTGTCAAAAAATAAAACAAGAAGATTCAAACTCTGTTGTTTTACTTTCTCCAGCAGCTGCAAGTCTTGACCAATTCAACTCGTATATAGCAAGAGGAGACGAATTTAAAAAGTTCGCTCTTCTTTAAGCTTCCTATAACAGCTAGGAAGTTATAATTTCGCCCTCTTAAATATATAAATACGCCTCGTTAGCTCAGTCGGTAGAGCAAATGACTGAAAATCATTGTGTCCTTGGTTCGATTCCGAGACGAGGCACCACTTATATTTTTGAGACTCTTTTTAATTACAAACAACGCCTCGTTAGCTCAGTCGGTAGAGCAAATGACTGAAAATCATTGTGTCCTTGGTTCGATTCCGAGACGAGGCACCACTTTTAACACCCTTTTTCCTTTACTCTTCGTTGTCAATCAGTTCGAGTAGCTAGCTACACTTCACTCATCTCCGCCTTGATTAAAGAAAAAATGATGTTAAAAGCAAGCTTTTTTTATCAATGTTTCCATCTCTGTTCGCCAATTCAAGTAGTAAGTGCAACACTCATGTTAGCTACAGAATAAGAATTCGCAATTTTACCGAAAAACATGTACAACCGAATTTAAAATGTAAGTAATTTTATCTAAAATGCAAGTCATACTAATATATTCTTCCCTTTGCCCTCTTTTACTATCATTTTAAACTCAAATTAGATATATTCACAATAACAAATAAAAATATAAAAGAATATATATAATGGTAACTGCATTCATGACGATAGAATATGGTGATATAACTAAAGGTGCTTCTAGTAAAGAGGCCTTAAGCTCTTTCTCTCTTATTGGTATTACTATTTTCTGTGTAATTTACTAAATATATGTACCTCTATTTAATAAACAATATCTCGTTTTAGAAACTTTGTTGCCATATATATCTCTTTTAAAAAAAGACTAAGTGCAATTACTAGGCTAAGCATTCCTGTTACAAAAATAATTGCAATTAATGCTGAACCATCAAAAACAAAAAAAGCAGACATAAAAATAGTTATGATTGAAAAAGCTATTAAGATTCCCGTAGCTGTTGCAAAAAAAATGCTTCGGTTCCTATTATCAGCTCTTCTTTCTAGATAACGTCTTTGTTTATTAAGCTTATCTACTTTCATCTTGTTTCTACTACTATCTCTTGAGCTTACAAGAAGGGCATCAATTTTATCAAAACGTTCTATGATTCTAGACAGTCTTCCTGAAAAAACCCCTAAAAGCCCTCCTACACTTGCAAGTAAAAAGGCTGGTGCTACTGCAAGTTTAATAAGGTTTGAAACAGAGTTAACAGTATCAGGTGTAGTGGCTAAGTCTATCATTCTTAATTCCTTACTAAATTATTTTCTTTTAGAACCTTAGCAAAAGCTTCTGCCATAAGTGCATAACCTTGTGCATTAGGATGTATTCTATTACTTTTTAGTTCACTATTGTTCTCAATTTTTTCTAAGATATTTCCCTCATAAAAAACCTGTTCTTCTTTTGCTAACTCTTCATACAGTGCTTCAGTTGAAAAACGAATCATCTTAAAATTAGGTACTCCTATTAATAAAACTTTAGCACCATTTTCCTTACTCATTTGTATCATTCTTCTAAGATTATTTTTTAAGATTTTTTTTGATTTTTTTTGAAGCAGATCATTGCCACCATGACATAAAATCACTAAAGAGGGGTGGTATTTTTTTAATACACGGGGCAAACGTTTTAACCCTAAGGAAGATGTTTCCCCTGAAATACCTGCATTTACAACCTCCATAGTTATAAGTTTTTGAAGTTGTATAGGGTAACTTTGAGAGGGAGCACCCTTGCCATAGGTTAGACTATCTCCAAAGGATAAAACAACACTTTTGGAGTTTAATGATGTATTATTATGAACAGGTTTGGATTCAGGTTTTAAAAAAATAGCTACTAGAATAAGAGATATAAAAAGTATAAATTTTAAGGGAGTAATTTTCATTTATGTCCTTTAGATAAAGAACATTATAACTTATAGAATAAAACTTTTACACCTTAGCCTCTGTCAAAGTTTTAAAAATAAATGACTATCTTTCTTTTACCTTAAGCAGTATTTTCCTTTATAAGCATTAAAACAAGACTTAAAAAGGTGGTTTAACCACTCCTGAATAAAAGACCTTACACTTACCCCTTACTATTAAATCTTTTCCACTAGAAAAAATATTTCCACCTGTTTGTAAGGTGTCTTCTATTAAGGTCACTTCAGAATTTTGTCTCAACCCTTGTTTCCAGATGAAAGATGCCGTTGAGTCAATGAGCCCTGCTCCAGCACTAATAATTTTACCCCCTGTATTCAGAATCTCCTTGGGAGCCTTCCCTAGAACAAGAACCGCTGAACCAGTTGAATTCACAAGCTGAGGATTTTGAATATTACCCTTGAGTTTTTGTTTAATAATAGCACAGCCTTGGTAGTCTAAAATAGCTACTTCGAAATCTTTAATATCTCCATTTAATTTAAGATCCATATCCACAGCAAATCGCGAAAACTTAGTCGAAAGAGCGACGTCATTTGATCTAATTAGCTCTGGCGTAATATCAATATCAAAAACAATTTCTTTTATTTTCGTTGTTAAATTGGCATCATCTTTGTTTAAAAAACGTTTCTTAATTAAACTGTCTCCCATTGCAAAAATATTTAAACCCAAGGCATCTTTGAGCTCTTTTAGAGACTTATCAATATCAATCCCTTTAATCTCAATATTTTCTGCTCTTAAGTGTGTTTCACCCTCTTTATTTTTAAGGTTATACTCTACTGTTCCATTAATAAATCCGCTTTGTGAACTTGCTTTTTCTTTTAAAAGATGATCTACTTTTATCACTTGTATCTTGTGCATATCAATATGTAAGTCCTTGTCTTTAAGCCTTACTTGAAGTTTTCCACCAAAAGATGACGTACTAAGTAAGAGGTTGATTTTATCTTTTTTACTCAGCTTACCTTTCAGTTTTAAAGGTCCATAAAAGGCTTGAGTACTAAACTCTTGATATTGACTTAAATCATCAATATCAAGGTCTATATCTAGACTAAGTTTTTTATCTTCATATCTAATATTTTTAAAACTAACATCATCCCATTTATGTTTAATAAAAATATTTGCACCTATATTTTTATTAAAATTTATATCTGCTTGAACTAAAAGTTCCCTACTCTTGCCTTTATTATTTAAATAAATTGGTAGTTTTGCATTAAGCTGTTTTTTCTTAAAAAAGTATCTAAAATCACCCAGACTAGTTTGAATAAACCTATTTTTAATCTGTGGGCTAAAGCTTAATGAATGTTTGTCAATTTCACCCTTCATCATAAAAGAGAGATTTTCATCTACTGTCGTAAGCTCTTTATTAAGGTGTATATCTTTTGACTTAAAGGCGAAGGCAAGCTTGTGAAAACTACCCTTTGCTTGTATATCAAGTCTTCCATCGGCATATATGGGTTGTTTAAGAGTATGAAGAAGTTTTTGCACATCTAGCTTCGAAGCATTAATAAAGAGCTTATCACCTTGTATTAAAACTTTAGCCATACCTCCAAGGTCTTCTGTTTTAGCTAACAAAGAGAAAACATCTTTATGAGAAAAATCACCCTTTACACTTAGCTTTTCTTCAAGACCTGATAAACGTGGATAAATAACTGTTGTGTAATTTCCACTAAGTTTCTCTTTTGCATAATATGTTTTAAAAATATTAAGTTTAAATTCTGATGATTCTGCCTTTAAATCTGCTGTTTTCTTTTCTAAAGAAGAGTTGGAAAAAAGAGTAATTTCATCCTTAGTATAAGCAGTAGTAAGCTTGGCAGCCAATGTTAATGTATCAAAATTCTTAATTCTTAGATGCGAACTTTTGACAGTAGCATATTCGGACACAAGACAGAGCGTAATATTCAGATCTTTTAGATCTCCCATAGCTGTGAAATTAATATCTTTTATCTCACTGTTTTGAATTACTAGTTTATCTGTTTTTAGATGTGCCTTTAAATGACCCTCTTGAAAAGAGCCTTGTGTAATGAGTTTTGATTCTATCTTCTGCTTTAAATCTAATAGTTTCACAACTTTTGACAGATCTACGTCATACGCTTTCCATCTCAAAATCTTATTTTCATAAACAAGTTTTAACGCACCCCCTAAACTTGTAGTATAACAATCTGCTTTTATTGTTTTATTTTTATATTCAAAGTTTGCGTCTGCTTTGATGTCTCCATAAAGTTTCTGCCCTAGAATCTGATGCAAGAACGTATTGGTTTGAAGTTTTCTTAGATTAATACCAATATTTGCTGTTATATCATGCGTATCAATACCATAAACAATATTTTTAATATTTATTTTTGACTCTGCCACAGCTACTGTAACTTGAGAGGTGAGAATTGAACTATTATGCTCTCCTTCAATACGAAATTTAATATCCTTATTAATGTCTTTGTATCTTAAATCAACTTCTCCATCAAAACTCTTATTTTGTTCATCATAATTAAACCAAATACCTTTATAATCAAATGCTTTTGCCTTAAACATTGCCCAAGAGTATAGGTTATTTTCTACCTCGCTCAAGTGCAGTTCAACATCTTCAAAACTTTCACCAAATATATTGATTTTTGAAGAAGTTATTATAATTACAGAATCCTTGTCTGTGTGATAATTTACAGTACTATCTACAATACCTGCCATTGGAGTAGAGATATTGTTTTCATCTTGAAGTTTAGAAAGGTTTAAATCTTTTATATCAACTAAAACTTCTAAGTCATCAGAGAATGATTTAATCTCAATAACACTTTTTGTACCCAAAGCTAACAGTTCTGCCTTTACAACTAAGGTATCTTTATAATAAACACTGCCCTTTAGTTCAGCATCTGCTTTTAATGGCTCATACACCTTAAAAGCATCTGCATTTCCCTTGTACCTTACATCGGCTTGGAGGGGGTAAAGAGAGTTGATTTTAATATAAGCATTATTACTGTCTTCTTTAATACTGCCGTAGAGTTCTAAAGAGGAGAGTTTAAGTTTTTTAATTTTTACTGGAGTTTCTAGAAGTTTTGTAAGTGATTTTTCCATGCCATAAACAAGAAAACTTTTAAAAAACAGAACCCCACTAAGACCTAATATAAGGGCACTGTACATTAAAAAAATTTTCATTTTAAGCCTAAACGAAAAAATTAAAATTTAAGGATAATATTTTTATTTCCAGGCTGTTCTATCTCAACTGCTTTACCTGGACCAAAAACAATTTCACCCGTTTTAATCAACTTTAGTTTAATCACACCCGTCTTTTTTCCTGTGTAATCAAGAACTTTGATTTCTGTGTTTTTGTCAATAACCTTGCAGTTATGAGACATTAACCACAGCTCCATATCTACACCATTTTTTAGCATCTCTTCTGCTTCAACCTTAGTATCTAATTACAATACTGTCTTCTCTTCATCACAAATCACCATCGTTTTTTTTACATAATCTGCTGAAACATTCAGACTCAAGATAAGCATAATCGCTAAAATATATCGCATTATTTTCCCTTAATAAACATAGGTGTTTTAATTTAAAATCTCACCTTATACACTAAGTATATCATTTTAAAATTTATAATTCACGAAAAAGAGAAGCCCATAATAATTCCTTATTATCTATACTATAAAATAATGATGTGAAAAAGATATGAGTGCTTTAAAAAGAGGCTAATTGAAGGATATATCCACTTCCAGAAATATTTTGAATAAGATGAGAAGTCCCTTTTTTACGAAGGTTTTTCACTAATGTTCGTAAAGAAGCACTGCTTACCTGAGAGTTTGGCCAGATATGTTTTTGTATGTCCTGATACGAAAGTAATGTATTACTGTGTTCAAGAAAAAGGTCTAAAAGTTTAGCCTCTTTTTTGTTAAGAGTAATCTGATCACCATCATGGACTAATGATTTAAGATTTGCCTGATAATACAAGTCAGTATCTAAATACAAACTCTTTTTCTCTTTTTCGGTAATAATTTCATCCACAACCTTAGCTAAGGCTACCTCAAGTTTTTCATGAGATACAGGCTGAATAAGATAACGAGAGATATCCAATTCTACGGCTTCTGTTAAATACTCAATTTTTGAATGTATTGTTAAAATAATGATACGTAAGTCATTATCATGACGACGTAAATTATGTAACATATTAAGCCCATTTAGTCCAATTTCTGTAATTAATATATCAGGGCATGCTCTTTCGTACAGTTTCATCGCTTCAATACTGTTATGGGCAAGATACAGTTTACATCCTAGAGACTTAAGCACTTTAGTGAAATTCAAAGACCTCTCAACATTATCTTCAACATAAAGAACCGTCATTTTTTTCATATGGTTTTTCAATTCATATTTTGTCATATTAATTAGGTTCTCCATTTCATATAATTTCAT
>JAJRQV010000052.1 GCA_024280035.1 Campylobacterales bacterium | reverse complement strand
TGAGTAAAATAGATTGATAAGGATACCTCAAACAAGGGTGAGTAAATCTCACGCTTTTTTGAGTAAAATAGATTGATAAGGATACCTCAAACAAGGGTGAGTAAATCTCACGCTTTTTTGAGTAAAATAGATTGATAAGGACTCCATATGGCACTAATAAAATCAAGTTCAACTAAAACAGTAACTGCTCCTGGTGGTGGTGATAAGCGTCGTCAAAGAACGCTTGCTAAACAGCAACAAATTTCAGAAAGTATTGCAGGTATTGCAACAAGTATCTTAGATAATGCTCAAGAGTCTGTTTCTGCAATTGAACAGTTAAAGTCTTCAATGGAGCAGATTGCAACTGCGGCAGAAGAAAACTCAGGTGCATCTGAACAGGCTTTAAAAAATGTAAAAGGTATTAATAATAATATTAATCGTATGACAGGTAGTATTGAAACAGTAATTAATTCTACGGTGGCAACGGGTGATACTATTATGAATGCAGTGCAGATGATTAATAGCTCAGCACAGAGAATGACGGGCGCGGTTGATGTGGCAAGGTCTTCATCTAAGAAGTCTGAAGAGTTAAAGATAAGTTCTGAAAATATTGGAGAAGCCGTTGGTTTTATTGCTAAAATTGCTGATCAAACGAATTTACTTGCCCTTAATGCTGCTATTGAAGCAAGTCGTGCAAAAGAGCATGGTAAAGGATTTGCGGTTGTTGCTGATGAGACAAGAGCCTTAGCCGCAGAGTCTGAAAAGAATGCAGAATTTATTTCGGATTTAGTTGAAAAAATTCAAACAAGTATTGATGTTATTATTAAAAATATTGTTGCTACTACAGGAATTATTGGTTCAACAGGGGACAGCTCTTCAATACTGAGTTTGAAAATGGAAGAACTTACTAAAATTGCAGTGTATTCTGTTGAAGCGGCACGTTCAGTCTCTCAATTTACACAAAAACTGGGTAATTATGCTAATGCAGTTAATGATGGTTCAGCAGATATTGCAGAGGCTTCTTCTCGTGCGGCACTCTCTGTTGAAAAAACCTTAGCGGGGATTGATACTCAATCATCTGCCTTAGCTCAAACAGAACGAGATATTAAAGAGTTAAGTGCCTTAGCTGAAGAGCTAAAATTTTCAACAGATACCGCAAAATCAGCTGAAGATATTGCAACATCAGCAGATACGATTGGGGGGTCAATGGAAGAGATTCAAGTGGCATTAGAGCAGGTGACTACAGCACTTAATGAGATTGAATCTTCATCCCACTCAACCAACAAGTCGGCATTGTCAAATAAAGATAGTATTGAAGGTGGTATAGCAGCGGCAAAAGATATTGATAAGTTGATTGAAATTGCGCGTCGAAATTTTGATATTCTTAAGGTCTCTTTTGGTGAAGTTAAGGGGTCCATGGTAACCATTAATAATGAGGTTGGTGATTCAATTTCAGAAGGAGAAGGTGCAAGTTCTGAATTAGCAGTAATCGTTAAAGAGACTAAAAATGTTAATAAAACAGTTGGAAATATCTCTAATTCAATTATTCAACTTAATATGCTTGCCATTTCAGGCTCCATTGAAGCAGCGCGTGCAGGTGAGTTTGGAAAAGGCTTTGCTGTTGTATCAACAGATATCCGTTCTCTTGCGAAAGATTCTGAGTCAAATACTGAAAAAATCAATGATACTATTGAGGGAATGAATGCAGAAATTTCCTTAGTTCAAGGTGACTGGACCTCACTTCTGTTTAATCAAGATGAAGAGAAAAGAAAACTTGATACCTTAGTGAATGAGATGGATAAAATTATTGATATGTTAATTGAACTTCTTGATAGATACACAGGGCTTAAAGCGGTTAATGACCAAAACCTTGAAGGGCTTGATTCTGTTCTTATTGGAGTCAGTGAAATTCAAAAAGCAGTTGAACTTTCTGCAAGAAATGCACAAGAATCACGAAAGGCATCAGAACTTATTATTGAGACAATTGCTCATATTGGTGAGGGTGTTGAAGAGTTGGCTGTAATGGCAGATGAACTCCAACAAGGGTAAATGTTTCTTTTCAAAGTAGGTGCTTAAAAACCTTGTTATTGGTGCAAGGTAGAGGCGTATATCGCCAGAAGGAATAGAGTATGAAGATAGAAGAAGTCTTAATTATTAAAGAACAAGATTGTTACTATGGTATTAATACAGATGAAGTAGAGCAAATTTTACGTATTCAAGATTTAACACCCATGGCGATGACACCTAAAGAGATCCGTGGTTTATGTTCAATTGAAGGTTCCATTGTGACTGCTTTAGATTTTTCTACACTTTTAGATGCAAGAAAAAAAGAGGTAGATACAGAGGTGTTCAAAGCACGTCAAGTTACGATAAAGACAGATGATTATAATTTTTCTTTATTAGTTTCAGAAGTAATTAATTCGGTTGAGGTTAATCAAGAACTTGTAGAATATGTAGAAGATCAAGATGATATTATTGTTGCACTTTTAAAACATGAAGATGAAATTGTACAAATTATCAGTATAGATAAACTCATTAAAGATATTAAACTGCCTTTATATGTCTCTAAAGACGTACATGATATCTCAAGAGATGAAGCCCAAGAGAAAAAAGCCTATGTACAGCGTTACCTTTTCTTTATGATGGGGAATGAACAGTATGCCTTAGAAGTTGATTTTATTCGTGAGATTATTTCACTTCCTCAGAGTTTTACTGTTATTGCTGAAAGTAATAAAGAGATATTAGGCATGATGTCTTTACGTGATGACCTTCTTGTTGTTGCTGATTTGCGTGAATATTATGATTTTAATGCAGAAATCGAAGAGAAAAAGCGTATTATTGTTGCTCAGTATAAAGGACGTCATATTGGTTTGGTAGTGGATGAAATTGTTGATATTCAGGATGTTGAAATTTCTAAGATTGAAGGTATGCCTGAAAACTTTAAGGATAAGAAAATTAGTGGTATTTTACACTTAAATGAAGAGCTTATTAGTGTGGTAAATACTGATATAGTAAGAAATTTAGTTAAAGAACAATCGCATCTAATTGGTGAAAAAAGTGAAAAATCTCAAACCCATGACGAGCATGAAAATGAGCAAACAGAAGTTGTTATTTTTAAGATGGCAGATGAAGAATATGCTTTTGATATTGATGATGTAAGTGAAATTATAGATATGACAGAAATCACACCTATTGCTGACTCAATTGAGAATATTAAGGGTGTTATTAATATTCGTGGGCAGGTCATTAGTATTGCTTCTTTATATACAATTTTAAATCTAAGAGAAAACAGTGAAGAAGATCAGCAGATTATTATTACAGATGTGAATAATACTCGGGTAGGATTTGTAGTTGATAAAGTAAACGATGTACGCGGTATACGTGCTGAAGAAATCAATTCTGATGAGGATAAGGGTAGAATATTTTCTAGTATTTTACAACTTGAAGAAGGTAAACGTTTAGTGATGATGTTTGATTCAAAGACTTTATTAGAAAGTATTGAATTAGTAGAAAAGGATGTTGCTTGAGTAAAAAAATTTTAATTGTAGATGACTCAGCACTGGTGCGAAAACAGTTAAGAGGGTTAATTGAAGACTTAGACTTTGAGATTGATATTGCAAAAAATGGGCAGGAAGCTATAGACAAGGCACTTGCTACAAATTATGATGTTATTACTATGGATATTAATATGCCTGTTCTTGATGGTATCTCTGCGGTTAAAGAGATTATGTTAAAAAATCCAACGGCTATTTTAATGGTAAGTTCATTAACCAGTGAGAATGCAAGTATTACGGTAGAAGCGATGGAATTAGGGGCTATAGATTTTGTACTTAAACCCGGAACAATGAATGTGGGAGTAGCTCAAAGTGGTGATGATATTATTTCTAAAATAAAATCACTTTCAAGAATTCCTCGTCGTCGATTAAAGATACCTATTCCCGTTAAAGAGGTAAAACGTGAAAGAAGAAAGGCGATTGCAGAACTTCCTCCTTGTTCTACTGAAATCGACAAAATTGTAATGATTGGTGTTTCTACAGGGGGACCTGGTTTAGTTGAAAGAATAGTCTCTTCTTTACCTCTTAATTATCATCAACCTGTCATGATTGTTCAACATATGCCAGAGCAGTTTACACGTGCTTTTGCAGAAAGACTTGCTCGTGTGACTGAACTTCCTGTTCATGAGAGTTCAACAAATGATGAAATCTTACCTGGGCATATTTATCTTGCTAGGGGTGGCGTGCATATGCACATGCGTAAGAAAGTATCAGGAAAATATGTGACGGTAGATTTTAAGGAGAAAAATGGACGTTTTTTTCAGCCTGCTGTTGATGAGATGTTTGAATCTGCCATGAAGGTGTTTAAACCTGAAAAGATATTTGCTGTCTTACTCACAGGTATTGGTGATGATGGGGCAGAAGGTATGGTTCAAATTAAAAAAGCGGGTGGATATACGGTAGCTGAGTCAGAAGAATCATGTACAGTGTATGGTATGCCTAAGGTAGCTTATGAAAGAGGTGGTGTTTCTGAAATGATGCACTTTGATGATATTTTACAAAAAATATTAACGTATAAATAAGGATACCTCAAACAAGGGTGAGTAAATCTCACGCTTTTTTGAGTAAAATAGATTGATAAGGACTCCATATGGCACTAATTAAAAGAGACAATAAAACAGTACAAGAAAAACTCCCTGAGTTTGAATCCTTACAAGAGTGTATTATGTTTTATGAAAATGCTACTGAGGGAGATAAAGAGTCATATGCCCTTGAAGAGATGGTGAAGTTTAAGGGTGGTGGACAGTTTTTAGTAGATAAACTCATTGAACATGATACACATAAAGATACAGCTTCTCGTATTGCAGCAATTTTATCAAATATGGACCCTGAGGAAGCACCAATTGAAGAGGTGATGGAGCTTTTAAAACTTAGAAATGCTTATGTAAGAAATCTAGGAATTTCAATCTTGCAAGATTATGGAAAAGCGATTAAGTATTATATTGTGAAGTTTTTAATTGGTGATGATTATGATCTAAGAATTTTTGCCATCAATGTACTGGGTGATGTTAACTTCTCCGAATCACGTGAGATGTTAATTGAGTTATTAGAGAATGAAGAGAACATTAATGTTTCAATGACAGCTGTTGATTATATGGCAGAAATTGGTCAACCTGAAGATGTAGCACTTTTACAAAAAGTGAAAGAGCGTTTTAGTGAAGAAACATATGCACAATTCGCAATTGATGCAGCAATTAAATTAATAGAGGCTTAAAGATGTTTAATGAGGGTAATTTTGAAAAAATGTCTGAGTATATTTACCGTAAGAGAGGTATTTACTTAGAGCTTGAAAAACATTATGACAAAATAGAAAAATATATCAATAACCGTGCGCAAGAGCTGGAATTAGATAACTTTAGAAAGTACTTCTTTTTACTGCGTTTTGATGATAAAGATGGTACAGAGTTTCAGGCCTTAATGAATGCAGTCACTGTTAATGAAACCTACTTTTTTAGAGAACATGAACAGTTCGAAGTCTTAGTCAATCATGTACTTCCTCAACTTCATAAAATTCGGCCTTCTGATGAACCAATACGTATCTTATCAGCACCGTGTTCAACAGGGGAAGAGCCGTATTCTATGGTGCTTTATCTTCTTGAAGAAGCAGGTTTAATTGAGGAGCGTGATATTGAGATTATTGGAATTGATATTGATTCTAATGTGATTAAAAAAGCACAAGATGGAAAATTTTCAGAACGTTCAGTCCATGCTATTCCTCCTGGGCAAGTGGCGAAGTACTTTAAAAAATCATCTTTTTCTTATACCTTAATTGAAGACCTAATTGGTACGGTTGAATTTAAAGTAGTGAATATTTTTGATAGGGCTGAGATTAGAGATTTAGGTAAGTTTGATGTTATTTTTTCAAGAAATATGCTGATCTATTTTGATGATGCAAGTAAAAAAGAAGTGGCTATGAATTTTTATGACATGTTACGTCCAGAAGGTTATGTATTCTTAGGTCATGCCGAATATATGTCACGTATTGTTTCTGTTTTTAAGGCTAAAAAGTTTGAGAACTGTCTGATTTATCAGAAGTAATTTAGCCAAATGAAGTAAAAAGAAAAGTATTTAGAGGGTTTATCTGAACTTTCTGAATACTTTTCTAGTAGAAGTAAAAAAATATTAAGGATATAAAATGGCAAATCCATTAGTAATGTTTATTGATGATTCGGAGACTGCGTTAGCCTCAACACGTATGACAGTGGCATCAATGCCTATTGAGTCAAAACAGTATTTAGAAGCACAATTATGTTTAGCAGATATTAAAGCAGGGATTGTTCCTGACCTCATTATTACAGACTTAAATATGCCTGTCATGAATGGGCTTGAGTTACTGAAGGCTATTCGTGAATTACCAGTCACTAAACGTACTCCAGTATTAATGCTAACAACAGAGACGAAAGATGAACTGAAGCAGCAGGGAAAAGCCTTAGGTTTAACAGGATGGATAGTAAAACCATTTAATCCAACCCAACTGAAATCAGCAATAACTAGAGTATTACGTCTTCCGGCATAAGGGTAGAAAATGATGTTTCAAACACTCAATGATCTACTTGAACATATTAAGCAGGTTGAACTAGATTCAATATCACTCTCTAAAGAAGCGCAGATGAAACTTGCCAACTTTATGGAAAAGAATGGATGTGTACTTGATGATGATGCTGTTGAGGCAATGCAGTACCAAGATATTGTGTCTCAACAGTTATCTGCAACAATTGAGGCAATAGATATGGTTCAAAAGAACCTT
>JAJRQV010000051.1 GCA_024280035.1 Campylobacterales bacterium | reverse complement strand
TTTTTTTGCACAATATTTTGGAGGAACATAATCTAATTCACCCTCTAAGTCTTTAAGAATTTGTTTAACTTTTCCTTCATCAAAGGGGTCTATTACTTGAGGATATTTGATACCTTCACTATCGAGTGTGTCTGAATAAGCTCCTAACCATAAAGTGGCTCGATAGACCTTAGGTATCTTATTTAAAAAACGAAAAAATTTAGTAAATGAACCAAAGGCAACAATTAAACAACCTTTTGCAAAAGGGTCTAAGGTTCCTGAATAACCTGCTTTTTTGACATTGTATTTTCTCTTTAATCGACCTAAATACTGGTTAGAACTGAGTCCTATTGGTTTGTAGGCAACGAAAATTTTATTCAAGACTTTACTCCGCAGGGTACTGGGTTAATAAGATACTTTGTTAAGAGGTGAGGGGAAAGAGCAAGAGACATTAGAGCCTTTCTACGAACGAAGATAGGATGTCTCTGTGGTTACCACCGAAGTTGATTTTTAACTTGAAATCTTTACCTGCTTTTGAAACACCTAAGATTCGTCCTGCTCCAAATATTTTATGACGCACTAAATCACCTTTTTTAAATGAAGTCGATTTTTCTAAGATAAAGGAACCCTCACATAAGCCTGACTCTTTAAAGAAACGACTTTTAGAAAGTTCTGTTCTACGTCCTTTATAAAAACGGCTTGCAACATGTGACATTGTGAGTTCAGACTCCGCACGTGTAATAGCAACATAACCCAGGCGTCTCTCTTCTTCGGTATCACTGCCGTCACCGACTAGAGGTAAAAATCCCTCTTCTAAACCGATGATAAAAACATGTTTAAACTCTAAACCTTTGGAGGCATGAATACTCATAATGTAGATACTCTCGCCTTCAACTTGATCTTGTTCACTTTGAAGGGTTAACTCATTTAAAAATTCATCTAAAGAGTGAGAAGGATTCTGTTTGATGAAGTCGCGATAAAGCCCATAAAACTCATCAATATTAAAAATTCTGTCTTGTGCGTCAGGCATATTTTCATAAATAGATTTAATCTTGAAATTTTCTTCTAAGATATCAATAAGGTCATAAGAACTATTTTTGGCTTCTTCTGCTACATCTTTAATAGTTTTGATTAAATTTTTAACTGTTTGGGTGTTTTTCTTTTTAATAAGTGCTTCTAATTCGGCAATAGAAGAGGTTTCAATATATTCAAAAATTGATTTTGAGTTTTTCATCGCCGCAAGCTCGAGTTTATCAATAGTTGCTTTTCCCAAGCCTCGTTTAGGTTTGTTAATAATACGTTTAAGTGAAAAAGAGTCATGCACATTAGTAATAACACGTAGATAAGAGATTAGGTCTTTGATCTCTGCACGATCATAAAAACGTTGACCCCCTACAAGTTTATACGGCACTCGATGACGAGCAAGCCCCTCTTCAAGTGAACGTGAAAGGGCATTAATACGGTAAAGCACAGCAATTTCATCTGCTTTTGTTCCTGAGTTTAAAAGCTCTACAATCGCTGCTGCAATTTTATTTGCCTCTTCTCCTTCATCATGAGAAGAGATGGTTTTTACATCTGAACCCTTTCCTTTTGTGGAGATGAGTTTCTTACCCAAACGATTTCGATTGTGTTCTATAAGGGAATTGGCTGCGTTTAAAATAGGTTCGGTTGAACGATAATTATGTTCGAGTTTAACCACATGCGTGTTCTCAAAATCTTTGTCAAACTCAATAATATTTCTTATATTGGCTCCACGCCAACCGTAAATACTCTGGTCATCATCACCTACGACACAGAGGTTATTATGAGACGAACAGAGTTTTTTAAGGAGTCTAAATTGAAGTTCATTGGTATCTTGGTACTCATCAATCATAATGTATTGATACTTCTCGCTTGTCTGTTTAGCTAAGTCCTCATGCTCATTAAGAAGTTGATATGTCAGTGCAAGTAAATCATCAAAATCAACAAGATTATTTTCATGTAAATGTGCTTGATACTGCTCATAAATCTTAGCAATAGCCTTGTAGTTTTTAAGTTCAGCTTGGGCATAAGCATCTTCAGGTGAAAGAAGAGAGTTCTTGTAACGACTAATTTCACTTGCAATTAAAGCGACAGGAACTTCAGAATTAAATTTTTTAATGATACGTTTTTTATCTTCTGTATCAATAACAACAAAATTATTTTTTCGATTTAAAAGATGAATATTAAACTTTAAAAATAGAAGTCCAAACTTATGGAAGGTACATAAAAGAGGGGGGTAAGAAGTAGGCTGAATCATGCTTAAAGCACGCTCTCTCATCTCTTTGGCTGCTTTATTTGTGAAGGTGAGTGTTAATGTGTTTGAAGCAGGTACTCCCACTTCATCTAAGAGATAAGCAAGGCGTGAAATAATAGTCTTAGTCTTACCGCTTCCTGCACCCGCTAGGATGAGCATAGGACCATCTATTTTTTTAACGGCTTCTTTTTGGGCTTCATTAAGGTCTGTAAATATTTCTGTCATCTCATTTCACCTGTAAAACATAACAAAATTTTAATTTTGAGTAGTATTGTTATAGTTATATTGATTATAACTAAATTTTAATGAATTATTTGTAAAGTATTGCAATATGTATAATTTTGGGTTATACTTTTGGTATTAAAATAACTTATAGGAATTATTATGTTAAAAGATTTTGCAAAACTTCATACTTTTTTGACCGTGATTAAAGAGAAAAGTTTCTCTAAAGCTTCTGCGAAACTAGGGATTTCACAGCCAGCAGTTACACAACAGATTAAATTTATTGAGGAATACCTTGATACTAAGATTGTAGAACGTAAAAAAAATGGTATTAAACTGACAAAAGAGGGTGAAGATCTTTATCGTATAGCTATTCGTTTAGACAAGGCAATTGGTTCATCTGAAAAAGAGCTTCTAAAAATTATTAATAAAGAGTTTACCTTTGTTCTCGGTGCTTCTTTTGCTATTGGAAATTATGTTATTCCTCCTTTTATTGGAAAAATAAAAGATAAGATTGATAACGAAGTGTATCTTCGTGTTGCACTTTCTGATGAGGTGATTGAACAGCTTGAAGATAAAAAAATTGATATTGGTCTGATTGAATCGCCTGTATTTAGAGATGGGATTATTTACAGAGAGTGGATTGAAGATGAGTTAGTAATCTTCTCTAATCAAGCACTTCCAAAACAACTTCGTCGTGAAGATATGTATAAGTTTGATTGGATCTGTAGAGATGAGAATTCACATACACGTAAGTTAACTTCAGAAGTATTTGAAGAGATTGGTGTTGAGTGTGCAAGTTTTAATGTTATTGGTGTTGTGGGAAGTCCCACAGCAATTAAAGAGACTATTTTACATGCAGATGCAAATGCACCTCGTCCTGTTGTCTCTGTAATGTCAAGAAATGTTATTCAAGAAGAGATTGCATCAGGAAAACTGTTTGAAGCACGTGTTAAAGGCTATAGAATTTCACGTAAATTTTATATCGCTTACTCTAAAGACCGTAAACATGATGCCTTTATTGATAATGTTGTTAACTTCTTACTAACAATTAGAAGCGCATAAAAAAGCAAAATCTTTATTGCCTCGGTGATGGGTACGTTCACTTCGTTCTCTTAAGAGGGGATGGGTTTGGCTTCGCCTAATGGGGAAGAGCAAGAGCGGTTTAAGTTTGAACGTGTTCCGCTCTTTACTTCTTTACTTCTTTACTT
>JAJRQV010000050.1 GCA_024280035.1 Campylobacterales bacterium | reverse complement strand
TCAGGTCTATTCCTATCATTTATTGAACTACAAACTCCGTAAAGTAAACATTACGAATATTTCCATCTCTAAGACGTAAATTTAATTGATTAACAATCTGTTCTTTGAGTTTATCCTTCCCCTTAGCAGTAGAAATCTCTTCTAATGTTTTAGAAGAGAGCAGACGGATAACAACATCACGTATAACTGCTGTTTTACTCTCAAGTTCAGCCGCTAACTCTTCTCCATCAAGTTCTAAGTTCATCTGAACTTTTAAGTAACGACGACCATTATCACTGAGGAGGTTTACGGTAAAGGTGTCCAAAGGAAACATCGGTCCAACTTCCATTGCATCCATAAGTTTTGCAGGTCTCTCTTTAGCTGTGGGTGCCTGAGAGTTTGGTGTCTCTTCATCACTTCCACCCGCTAACATTGCAACAACAACACCTACAATAAGTAAGACAACAACTAAAACAGCAATAATAATGATAAGAATAAGATTACTTCCTTTTTTCTTTCCACCTCCACTCTCTTCGCCTGTTTCTGTCTCTTCTTCTTCAGCCATTAATGCTCCCTGTATGTAATATAATATTATATCGTCTAATTTGTAATTTATTATAGCGTAGCTAAAGCATTTCAGAGACAGTTTTTACTTATTTTGTTACAATCGTTTAATTTTATTTCCCAAATTTGATTGCTAGGATCTCGTTATGCAGACTTTTTATGATTTCTTGAGCTTTAAAACTTTTATTAGTCTTGAGGTATTTATTGTTTTATATTATCTTGGTGCTGTGGGTGTTCCTCTTGTTGGTTGGATGCTTGCTTCGTGGTTAAAAAAGAAATTTTGTACTTCTGAAGATGAAAAAAAGAATAAGGGAAAGATTCAAACGAAGTTTATCTTGATTTTTTTAGCTGTTTTTATACTGATGGAACTGTTTTGGAGAGTTATGTTTGAGTTTTTTATTGCCTATTTTCAGATGAGAGATGTTTTGGTAGGAATGTAAAAGTACTCTGAAGTAAGTACTTATTTTACGGCTTCACTTAAGGGAATAAACTCATATGAATCAGGATTATAATAGTCAATATTTCCTGTTTCAATATCATAATGCCAACCATGAATAAAGAGCTCTTCATTTTCAACTTTTTGTTTGACATAAGGATAGGTAAGAAGGTTTTCTATTTGACAAATAACAGAAAGTTTCTCTGTTAAGCGTAAAAGCTCTTCTTTATCTGAATTTTTCCCCATGCTAACCATTGCCATTGATTTCGCTTTTTCACCAAGATCTAACCATTTTTTAACATGAACTAAAGCAGGATTATCAATGGGTTCATATAGGGCTTTACAGGCACCACAATGGGTGTGCCCACAAATAATAATCTCTCTTACATTTAAAACAGAAACTGCATATTCAATTCCCGCACCTGTTCCATGATAATCTTCATCTTCTTTATAAGGGGGAACAAAATTTCCTACATTACGGACAACAAAAAGGTCACCAGGATCTGTTTGCAGCATAAGGTCAGGAATCACACGAGAGTCAGAACAGCCAATAAATAGGGCCTTTGGACGTTGCCCTTTTTTTGCTAAGTCTAATAATTCTTTTTCATGATTTTTAAAGTAAGCACGTTGAAAAAGTTCATGTCCTTCAACAAAATTATTTAAAGACATCCTTTAATCACACTCTTTTATATCAAGCGTTTTCATAAGTCTTTCAAAAATTACACCAGCATCTCTGTCATAATCATCATGATACTCAATAATAATAGCCTTACGACCATTACTAATATCTGAAGAGTAAATTTGAGGCTGTATTTTAAACTTCGAAGTTATCTCATTAATTGCTGCATTTACTTGATTTTCTTCTTCTTGTGTTCCAAAAGCGATTGAGAGTTTACTGTAACGTTCCTCACCTCTATATTCTGCATCAATACCACATTTTGCCATGTAGATAATCCTTCTTATATTTATGCTTTAATTATACTCCAAATATGACACAAAAGGATAACAAATTTAAAAGTTTTTTTTGGAGGGTTCTTTTTTATTTGAGCCTGATTAAGAAGGGATGTTTTTAAGTTGTATTACTTTAGTTAAATGCTTAGTAAAAGGTATTGTTTTGAATGCTCTGCTCTTTTTTATCTTAAGCCTTCGATGGTACCTTTGGTACAACATCTACGGTTTCGTTCAGTCGAACACCAAGCAGTGGGTGTTCTTGATCTGAATTCACATCCAATCTATGAGTTTTGTGACTTCGTTTACTTCATAACATTTTATACCAAAGTTATCAGATGGTTTTTTTGGAATAAGTGCCTTTGAAAACTTGTGTAAGGCAATCTCTTTTAGGCGTGTATCAAGTTGAAAAACCTCTCTTACATTACCTACAAGAGAAACTTCACCTATAAATACGGTCTCTTTAGAAATAGCACGATTTCTAAAACTACTAATGATTGCTGCTAAAATAGCAAGGTCAGCAGAGGTTTCTGTGACTTTAATACCGCCTGTTATATTAATAAATACATCATACTGATTAAGTGGAATCTCAAGTTTACGTTCAAGAAGGGCAAGCAGCATGTTTAAACGGTTGTTCTCAAAACCAGTAGCCTGACGTTTAGGATTAGGCATATATGATTCGGAAACAAGAGCTTGTACCTCTAAAACAATAGGACGAGAACCTTCCATAATGACAGTTAAAGCGGACCCGGGTTGTGAATTGTCTTTAGAAAAAAAGCGTGAAGAGATATCTTTGGCTGAGATTAAACCTTCTGCTTTCATCTCAAAAACACCTATCTCAGAGGTTGGACCAAAACGGTTTTTAAAACCTCTTAAAATTCTAAGTTCTTGAGATGAATCACCCTCAAAATATAAGACAGTATCAACCATATGTTCTAAAACACGAGGACCAGCAATAGATCCTTCTTTTGTAATATGCCCAATAATAAAGATGGCTATTTTTCTCTCTTTAGCAATACGCATTAAATCAAAGGTAATCTGTCTTACCTGTGTAACAGAACCCGGTGCAGAGGTAATGGCTTCAGAATAAAGGGTTTGAATAGAGTCAATAATAATACATTCATATTTTCTTTGACTTAACTCTAACATCACCTGCTCAAGTCGAATTTCACTAAGTAAAAAGAGTTTTTCTTCATTAGCTTGTAAACGATTGGCTCGAAGTTTAATTTGACCTTCTGACTCTTCACCTGTTACATATAGAGTGTTTTTTCCTTGTTTGGCAATATTAGAACCAATTTTAAGTAAAAGGGTGGACTTTCCAACACCAGGGCTTCCTCCAATAAGCGTAAGTGAACCCGGAACAATACCCCCACCAAGTACTAAGTCAAGTTCAGTGTCATCTGAAGAAAACCGTTCAACCTCTGTCTCTTGAATTTCTGTAATAGCTCTTGCTTTAGCCGAGCCACTAGAGCTTGCTGTCATTTTAACAATCTCTTGTTCATGCTCATTTAATTCAACAAGAGAGTCCCATGTGCCGCAGTTGGTACACTTTCCCATCCACTTAGGAGAGGTTAAACCACAATGTTGACATTCAAATAAAACTTTTTTCTTCTTAGACACAGCAAGTGCTCCTATTAATCTATTTTACTCACTAAAATCATGCCAAGGGCATAATTTTTTAGGTGAGGTATCACTTTCGCATCCACTTAGGAAAGCTTAAACCACAATGTGACATTCAAATAAAACTTTTTACGTAAGTTATAAATATTAAAGAGTATAGTATAAACTTTATAATGAAGGTGAAAAAATGACAAATTGCAAGAGAAACTTTCTCTTGCTTACGATTCTTGAATAAAAATAGCGTCTAAAAAGTCTGAAACAAACTGATGTTTATCAAAGGCGACAAGGTCGTCGGGTGTTTCGCCTACTCCAATGTAAATAATAGGAAGTTCGAGAGCAAAAGCGATACTAAAGACTGACCCACCCTTAGCTGTTCCATCGAGTTTAGTAATGATAATAGCGTCAATATCAATCATCTCATTAAAGGCTCGAGCTTGATCAATGGCAGAATTACCTTGGGTTCCATCTAAAATTAAAATCTTTTCGTGAGGGGCACCGCTGTGTGCCTTGTCACAGATACGAACAATTTTTTTAAGTTCATTAGCAAGATTTGTCTGAGTATGAAGTCGTCCTGCGGTATCAATAATGACATTATCCATATCTTTTGCTTTGGCTGAGGCAATAGCATCAAATGCGACAGCAGACGGGTCATGCCCTTGTTGTGTAGCAACGATAGGCACACCAATTTTATCTGCCCAGCGGCTAAGCTGTTCAATTGCTGCGGCTCTAAAGGTGTCAGCTGCACCGAGCATGACTTTTGTATTATCATTAAGGTATTTTTGAGCAAGTTTAGCAATGGTAGTTGTTTTACCTGCACCATTAACACCGATGATAAGTTGTACCTTAGGATTAACAAACTCTTTTTCATCAAAATAGGTCCAGTTAAAACAGGCAAGAAGTTTAGACTCAAGATGTTCACGTTTTACATCATCATAGGGAATTTCTGAAAGAATTTTTTCAATAAGATCGTAATGAACATCAGATTCAAGTGAAATATCTTCAAGTTCATCCTTAGAAATTTTTACTTTTTTCTTGGGAATAACTGTTTTAATTGCTTCAGCAGTTCGACCCAGACCTTTTAAAAATCCAAACATCTTACTGCTTCAGAGCCATCTTAATATCGCTCTCAACCATCTCTTCTGGAATAGCACCCACATAATGGTTGATATATTTTCCCTTATAATACATTACCATTAAAGGAATTGGAAAGCCTTGCCCAACACCTGTAGCTCCTGCAATTGCGCGAGAAAGTGTTTGGTTGTCTTTAGCATTAGAGATAGAATAGTTTGCTCCATACTTATCTACAAATTGTTGCACATAAGCATTACTTTTGTCTTCTTCAATAAGAAGACCGATGATTTTAACCTCTTTTTCATACTTTTTTTGAAGTGCTGCAACATTAGCTGCAGATGCCTTACACGGAGGACACCAGGTAGCAAAAATATCGAAGATAATAACCTTATCTTTGAAACCATCTACACTAAAGTTATTTCCCACCTTAGTAACATGAAATTCTTGGTTCTTTAAGTCTTTTAAGTTGTACCCTGATGAGGCTACTAAGGCGTTAAGGTCTTCTTTTTCTACGGAGTCACTACATCCTGTAAGGATAAAAAGTGCTGAGATTGTTATAATTAAATGCTTTAATGACATCTGTTGTTTTCCTTATATAGTATAATGAGGGAGATTATAATATCTAAAGGCTTAATGTGAGTATAGATAAGGCATCATTTCGTAAAGTATGTATGAAAAAGCTTCGTAAGGCTTCACTTTCAGGTAAAAAATATAAAGAACATAAGATTATTAAAAGCTTAGATAAGATTTTAGATGAGATTAACCCTAAAACGATTCTTTTTTATCTGCCTTTATCTTTTGAAGTGGATTTAAGAGCCCTGCTTAATAAAAATAGAAAAATTAGAAAAACTTATGTTCCTTTTATGGTTGAGGAAAGTTTTAAAATGGTAACATATAGATTGCCTCTTAAACGCGGAAACTTCGGTGTTTACGAGCCAAAAAATTCATTGTTAAATATAAAAAATGTAGATGTTGCCATTGTGCCTGTTGTTGGGGTAGATTCAGATGCAAGGCGAGTTGGTTTTGGTAAGGGAATGTATGATAGATTTTTCGCAGGCCTTAGGCAAAAACCCATTACTATTTTTGTTCAGTTAGATGCATGTATTTGTGAAGAAAAAATCACTGATTATTATGATGTGCAAGCTGACATTTACATCACTCCAAAACAATTAAAATATTATAGGAAACAAAAATATGCTAAATCAGATTCTCTTAGGCGGGGGTATTGCCACTGTTAGTGGAGTAGTCGGATTTTTGATCTCTAAAAAATTAAGTAGTACACAATTTGATGTTTTTGTTGAACAAGCAAAAGCAAAAGCAAAGGCGATAGATTCAGAAGCAGAACTTCTTTTACAAAAAGCAAGCTTACGTGCAAGTGATGTGGAAGCGAAAGCAAAACGACGATTTGATGAAGCAGTAGAGCGAGCAGAAAACTCTTTAAAACAGAAGTATGCGGCGCTTGAAGAGAAGGAACTTGCTTTTTCTGAGTTTAAAGAAGAAGAACTTCGTCGTTTAAAAATTGAATCATCACGAACAGAAAACTTAAATGTACAACTTGAACGTAGCTAGCGTTCTATGCAGAGACAAAAAGAAGAGTACTTAAGCCGTTCAGATGAGGCGGTAAAGATTATACAAAGTAGTGCGGGGCTTACCCGTGAAGAGGCAAAGGTACTTTTACTTAAAAAAGTAGAAGAAGATTCACGCGAAGATATTGCCCATATTGTACGTAAGTATGAGAAAGAAGCAAAAGAACAGGGGCAGAAAAAGGCTAATTATATTTTGGCACAAGCCACTTCACGTTTTGCAGGGGAATTTGCTTCGGAACGTCTTGTTAATTCTGTACATCTTAAAGATGATGAGTTAAAAGGACGTATTATTGGTAAAGAGGGTCGAAATATTAAGACTCTTGAGTTACTTTTAGGTGTTGATATTATTATTGATGAAACACCTCATGAGATAATTTTAAGTAGTTTTAATCTTTATCGACGTGCTATTGCAACACGTACGATTGAACTTTTAATTGAAGATGGACGTATTCAACCCGCGCGTATCGAAGAGATATTTTCTAAGGTGACCAGTGAATTTGAAGCCTCTGTTTTAGAAGAGGGTGAAAATATTGCAAGAGAGATGGGTGTTACCGGTATTCATCCTGAACTTCTTAAATTAATAGGTCGTTTACGTTACCGTGCGTCTTATGGGCAAAATGCCTTAGGACATACCTTAGAAGTAGCCAATTTGGCAGGAATCATTGCTGCTGAATTGGGTGGGGATGAAGTCTTAGCTAAACGTGCGGGATTACTGCATGATATTGGTAAGGCTTTAACCCATGATAAGGGTGGAAACCATGTTGACTTAGGATTAGAACTTGCGACAGCATATAATGAAGACCCTGTTGTTTTAAATGCTATTCCAGCCCATCATGGGCTTGAAGAGATTAAGAGTATTGAATGTGCAGCAGTATGTGCAGGTGATGCTCTTTCAGCGGCACGTCCAGGTGCTCGACGTGAGGTTTTAGAATCTTACTTGAAACGTGTAACAGAGATTGAAGAGATTGCCTCACATAAACATGGGGTAAAACAAGCTTACGCGATTAATGCAGGGCGTGAAGTTCGTGTTATTGTTAATGCCCAACTTCTTAGTGATGATGAAACCTCACTTCTAGCTAAAGAAATCGCCAAAGAGATATAGTCTAAAATGAATTTCCCGGGTGATATTAAAGTCAGTGTTATTCGTGAAAGCCGTGCTATTGAGTTTGCCCGTTAAGTACTTTTAATACTACTTATAGGGTGGCCTGAGCGCTGTGTTACAGTGCAATAAGTAAAAAGGGTGTGGCAAGGGTAATCAAAAGCCCTGACATCTGATATTCTTTTTATTGAGATATCTTAAAATACCAAGAAAAAGTGTTGAAAAGATAGTGATTACAGATATGATTTATAATGTAAATTCTTCTTCTTCATTAAACTCTAAGATGATTTTTTCAATAGGAAGTTTTCCCTCATATTTTTTTGTAATGACCACCTTAATCTTAGCTCTAAGCTCTTGTACTGTTGTCGCTTCTACATAAAGATTATCACTTTTTGTATGGGCTTTAAAGTAAGTACGCTCATGATTATGTCTTACAATAAAGATTTGATTTTTATAAATGGGCCAGTCTGCATGTTGATAGATAAAATACCAGTGAAAACTTGCACCTAAAATAACAAAAAAATGAAAAAGGTCATGCGGTTCAAAAATACCAGGAATAATAATGGGCCATAGCGAAAACTCCATCACCGCTCCAATGGTATAGGCAAGACCACCATAAATAAGATACCGAGCTTGATAGCGTCCATAATGATGAATAACAAAATAAGCAGTAATGACTCCCATCCATCCTAATCCAAGATAAAAACTAAGGCTTAACCATTCAGGCATAGTTGAAAAAAAGATAGTTGTGAAAATAAGCCCAGGGATGGTTATCATCCAGACTAAAAGAAGGACACCCCAACGTTTAGGACCTCTAAACATAAGGGTATGAATAGGAATAAATGTTCCTGCAATAAGCAGCCAGATAGCCGCATGGTCTAAGACTTGAAGAATATCCCTTCCTTCTGTGTTATAGGGTAAAAGATGAAAGGTTCCACTCATACAAAAGAGAAAAATAAGAGAGAGCGTATACAAGATAAACGAGGTCACACGAAGTTTACTTCCGCGTCCCTTGTATATGAGCCAATAAGAGGCTACAAAAAAAGCAACAGCAGCAAGAAGATGCGACCAAGCACTGATGGGGTCATGAAGACCTAAAAAGGTGAAGGTCTCACGTAGAGGTAGATTTTTTATTGTTTTATCTCTACTACCACAGCGCCCCGAAGGTCATTCATTTTATAACCAGTAGCCTTATCTTCAGGGTAGGTTTTACTCATGTACTCTGAAAGCTCTTGATTACTAGATATATTTCCATGACATTTTAGACAAACCTCTTTTTTAATGACTAAAGGTTTATAATATTTATAACTTTCGGCTTGTTTCTCAACGATATAAGCAGGAAGTTTTTTCTCATCTAAAAGTTTTTGCATAGATTCTAAAACTTTTATCTCATCTGCACTTGCTATATTTTCAGGGTTACGTGCTTTTAAAGAGATACGTTTTACGCTAACGCCTTCAAGTTGATGCAGGTTAACTTCTTGGGTAAGCGTATATGCCTTTTGTGTACAAAAGTTCGCAGCAGCAATGAGCCCCTTTGTTTTAAGTTCATGCTTTAGATTAGAACCCAGTTTTTTGAGTAACTCTTTTGAAACTTTGTCACCTGTATCAATAACTGTTTGCGGAACTTCTGTTGCATACAGTGTTGCGCTAAGAAGAAAGGCAGTTAAAGCTGCTGTGGTGATTTTTTTAGAACTAAACATATAATACTCCGCTATACTGAATTTGATGAAAATAATTTAGTGATTTTCGGCACTCTTTTTTAAGGCATGTTGTTTTTATCATTACTCTTCCATCTCATTCATTTCAGAATCATCATAAGGATCGGGATGAATAATGATATGCCATTGATACTTATTATCTATATCGGCAATATCATCTTCAATCTTATCACAAATTCTATGGGCATCAAATAAAGAGATGGAGATATTAAAAACAAGGTGCACACTCACAAACAGGTCTTGCCCTGCTGAACGGGTGTGAAGTTGGTGGTAAGAGACTACATCAGGGTTAGTGTCAATAATTTTTTTAACTTCTTTAACGAGGTCTTCATCCATGGCAACATCCATAAGTACTAAGGTTCCTTCTTTAATTAATTCAAAGGCAGAGTAGATAATGTAAATAGCAATTAAAATACCTAAAATAGCATCTATCATATCAAAGGCTGTAAATTGGATAATCACTAAGGCGATGATAATTGCAGCATTAGAATAAAGGTCTGTTTTATAATGAAGGGCATCTGCTTTAATTACCATAGAACCTGTTTTTTTAGCCACATGATTTAAAAACATAACCAGCGCACCCGTCATAATGACAGAAATAACCATAACAATAATAGAGGCTTCTAAATACTTTGTTTGATGCTCATGAATAAGTTTTATCACAGCAGAGTAAAAGATATAAACACCAGAAAGGGTAATAATTATACCTTCTAAAACAGAAGCAATAGCTTCAATTTTACCTCGACCAAAATTAAATTTTTCATCTGGAGCTTTTTCAGAATTATGAACAGCAAAATAGTTGAAAATTGAAACAGCTAAGTCTAAAACAGAGTCAATAGCAGAGGCTAAAACGGCAACAGAACCACTCATAACACCTACAAAAACTTTCATAATAATAAGAAGTACAGCTGTTGTACTTGAGACGATAGTAGCTTTTTTTTCTAAACGCAAAAGTGACCTTCATAATGAATTGTCTATTATTTTAACAAAGAATTGGTAATATTAGGTAATTAAATGAAGGAAAATATTTGAATTTAGATGAAATTCGCCTTGTTCGTGAAAAATGGATGACATGGAAGAACATAAAACCTTTACGTGAAGCCTTAGCTGAATTAGAAGAGATTGAGACCGAATGTATTTTTGAAGATACGGTAGAAATCACTTCCAAACAGACTGTTGATGTCAAAAAGATAGAAAAAGTTGCCAAAGAGATGATGCCATGGAGAAAGGGTCCTTTTGATCTTTTTGGGCTTTTTATTGATACCGAATGGCAGAGTTTTTTTAAATATAACCTTTTAGAACCACATTTTAATCTTAGGGGTAAACGTGTTGCTGATGTAGGTTGTAATAATGGTTATTATATGTTTAGAATGTTGAAGCATGAACCTGAATTATTAGTAGGTTTTGACCCTTCAGCCCTTTATAAAACACAGTTTGACTTTATCAATAATTTTGTAAAAAGTGATATTAAGTATGAACTTTTAGGGGTAGAACACCTGCCTTTTTATGAGCATAAATTTGATACTGTTTTTTGTTTAGGTGTTCTTTATCACAGAAGTGATCCTGTGGGAATGATAAAAGACCTAGCCAAAGGAATAGAAAAAGGGGGAGAACTTTTTTTAGATACTTTTATTATTGATGGAGATGACGATATATGTCTAAGCCCAGAAAAAACCTATTCTAAAATACCAAATATTTATTTTGTACCTACTATTAAGGTACTTAAAAACTGGTGCGAACGTGCGGGTTTTATAAATATAGAGGTCTTAGATATAATATCAACTACTGAGGATGAACAGCGCTCAACACCTTGGATACAAGGGCAGAGTTTAGAAAATTTTTTAGATTCGCAAGACAGTACAAAAACGGTAGAAGGTTATCCTGCGCCTAAACGTGCATATATTAAAGCTGAAAGGAAATAATAAAAAAATGGTAAAAAAAGAACAAACAGCTGAAGAGGCTTTAGTAGAAGAGTTTAATGAAGATGGAAGTGTAGCCTTACGTACACATGAGATGATTAATGGTCGTTTTAGTGGGGACTTAGATGAACTTAAAGAGGGGTATGCAAGGGTGAGTTTAATCACAAATGAAGATATGCGTGCAGACTCTTATGGTTTAGTTCATGATGGATTTATGTTTTGTGCAGCAGATTATGCGGCAATGGCAGCCGTGAATGACCCTAATGTTGTACTTGCTTCTTCTACATCAACCTTTCTTTCACCCGTACGTGTAGGGGATCAGGTTGTTTTTGAAGCTAAGGTACGTCATAAAGATGGACGTAAACGAGAAGTAATTATTACGGGTTCAGTTTTAGATATTAAGGTGTATGAAGGGAATTTTAAAACAGTAATTCTTGAGAAACATGTTTTAAAACTTAACTTAATGAATGCAAGTAAAGATCAGTAAAGAAATTTACTAAATTGCATTTAACCAATACTCTACATTAGCCTGTTCCACTTTAATGCTAGTAGGCTCTCCATGCCCTGGATAAACTTTTTTATCATACGCAATAGTTTTAAATTTTTGTAGACTTTTTTTCATATCTTGTGGACTAGAAAAGGGAAAATCACAGCGACCAATTGATTGTTTAAAAATAAAGTCTCCACTAAACATTGCATCTTCTATCTCAATAGTTGAACAGCCTGGGCAGTGTCCAGGATAGTGCCGAAATTTAATTTTAATACCTTCAATCTCTATCTCAGCATCACCTTCAATTTCAAAATCAGGGTATGATGCTGGTAAATCAGGCATCATTTCAGAGCTTTGAAGTAAAAAAACATCTTTTTTTGGTGTATAAAGTGGAATATTCAATGTCTCTTTTAGCTCTTGGTTTGACCACACATGATCAAAATGGCCATGTGTATTTAAAATAGCAACAGGATTAGTAGTATGCTTAATCACCCATTGTGTTGCGTCTACACCCGGATCAATAATAAAGTCTTTCCCCCCAATCGTAGCAATATAACAGTTTGTTTGATAAGGTCCCATAGGCTGAACTTGAATTTTCATAATATATTCTTTTTTCTGAATTTTATCATAAAATAGCCATGATTTGATTGTACTTTTAGTGAAATTACACCATAATAAGGGATGGAATTTTTTAATAACTTAGAAAGATTGTTACTCATCAAAAAACCTGTACATAAGTGTGAAGCATTTAAAGCATTTTATGCACTTTATTTACAAGATAAACCGGTTTTTAATCATCAGCATACCTCCCTTCAATTTAGTGAACCTTCTTATAGCCAACACTGTAAAGAATTTTCTGATACTCAAACTATTAAAAGAAAAAAATTGGGTTCAGATAAGGGTAAGGCTATTTTTTTGCATGCTATTGCTCATATTGAATACAGTGCAATAGATCTTGCTATTGACGCGGCATATCGATTTAAAAATATGCCAAAAAGTTTTTATGATGATTGGTTAGAAGTAGCTATGGATGAGGTGCGACATTTTTTACTTTTAGAAGAATTATTAAAAGAGGTGGACTCTTTTTATGGAGAATATCCTGTGCATAATGGGCTTTTTAGAGCCTCTGCACAGACCCAAAACTTGTTAGAAAGAATGGCAGTGATACCTCGTTATTTTGAGGCAGGCGGATTGGATTCAACGCCCATTATGATAGAAAGACTTGGACAGATGAAAGGTGATAAAAAAGTAAAAAATATTATTAAAGTCTTAGAATTAATCTTAAAAGAAGAGGGTGAGCATGTTTTAAAAGGGGACAGATGGTTTAAGTATGCTTGTGATGAAAAAAAGTTAGATTATAAGGTCTATTTTGAGATTATTGAAAAATTTTATCCGAGTGCTTTTCCTCGAAATAAGGCCTTAAATATTCAAGCACGTCAAGATGCTGGTTTCTCATGCAGTGAATTACAACGTATTAATATAGAGGTAAAGTGTTAGAAGTTAAGAAGTCTTACGGGTGTGATGCGTGAACCTTTTGCTAAGGTAACTATCTTTTTTTTTTCAAAGTTTACTAATATAAGAAGTTTTCTTAGGCGTAAATCACCATTTGGTAAGCTGTCTGCATAAGCTAAAAATTCTGCTGCACTGATATGTTTGACCCCAAGTTGATAGGCTGTTTTATTACCACTACTATTGTAGAATAGGGGTTTTCCAGCAGTTTGTAAGGACAAAATTTTTGATTTGAAGTTTTCCATGTCTAAGTATAACATCTAAATATAATATAAAATTTTAAAATTAATATTACAGATTGTACTTTAATAAAAAAAATTAGATATAATATTTTCAGTTAATAAATTCTTTAGGATTAAGATTGAGCAGATACGCAGGCATAAGAGACTATTTAGTGGCTTTTTTAAAAGACGAGGTCGAAAAGACAGGGCTTAAAAATGTTGTTATTGGTTTGAGTGGGGGTTTAGACTCAGCTGTAGTTGCTGTACTTGCACATAAGGCCTTTGGTGAAAGACTTTTGTGTATTAAAATGCCTTCACAGTTTTCATCTCAAAGCAGTTTAGATGATGCGGATGAATTAATTCAAAAATTTGGATTAAGAAGCGAAACCCGTGCTATCTCTAAACTCTTAGATGCGTACGACGTAAAAGGGATGAGTGCTTTACGTGTAGGAAACCTTTCGTCTCGATTTCGTATGGTGAATTTGTATGATGTTTCGGCACGTGAATCTGCCTTAGTTTTAGGTACGAGTAATAAGAGTGAACTGATGCTTGGTTACGGGACACTGTATGGTGATCTTGCTTCAGCACTTAATCCTATTGGTGATTTATACAAGACAGAGGTCTTTGACTTAGCAAAAGAGATAGGTGTACCTGATAGTATTATCAATAAGGCACCTTCCGCAGATTTATGGGAAGGGCAGAGTGATGAGAATGAGTTGGGTTATACCTATGTTGAGCTTGATGGGGTACTTAAACGTTATGTTGAACAAAGAGCTTGTAAAGATGAAATTATTCAAGATGGCTATAGTAAAGTGTTAGTCGATATGGTAGTAAATAAAATCTACTTTAATCAGTTTAAGCGACGTATGCCTTTAATTGCAAAGTTAACAAGCCGGTCAATTAACCACGACTTTAATTATCCTAGGGATATTGGTCTATAAATGGCTGATTTAAGCATCTATACATTAGATTCTTAAATCAACTATTTAAAATACACAAGGAAAAGATATGGCAAAAGTGATACCATTTTATCGACCTAGTATCGATAATAAAGAGAAAGCACAGTTAGATTCAGTACTTAATGAACGTACTTCAAAAGTTGATGAGTTAGAAAAGGCTTTTGTAAAATATATTGGTTGTGATTATGCTGTCTCATCTTCAGATGGGACATCTGCTCTTCACCTAGCGATGTTAGCTATTAATCTTAAACGTGGGGATAAGGTATTGTGTTCAGTGAATGCATATCCTTCTGTTCCTGAAGTGGTTCGCCATTTTGATGCAGAGCCTATTTTTGTTGATTCAGAAGAAAAAACATATAATATTGATTTAGATAAGCTTGAAGAAATTTTAGAAAACAATGAGTATAAAAAACTAAAGGCTGTTATTATTAGTCATATTGGTGGTAGCTGTGTAGACTTAGAACGTGTGTATAATATTGCGAAGATATATAAGATTCGTATTATTGAGGATGCAAGTGAGTCTTTAGGTGCAGTATATAAGGGTCAACGTATTGGTTCAACTGGTGCAGATATTACAACGTTCTCATTTAATCCTCACCTCAAAGGGAATGTCTGTAATGGGGGTATGTTAGTAACGAATGATGAAGATTTATTAGAACGCGCACAACTGCTTCGTAATCATGCTATGCTTATTCCAGATGAGACACTGTCGTATGTGTATGATATTGTTGATGTAGGAAGCAAATATGATATGAGTGAGTTAGATGCGGCATATATTTTGGCACAACTTTCTAAACAAGATACCGCTATTAAACGCCAACAAGATATCGCTGCACGTTATAATAAACGTTTAGAAGGTATTTCTCATATTACAGCACCTATGGATGTAAAAGATCATAGTTACTCTTTATATATTATCAAAGTGAAGAAAAATAGAGACTCTTTTGCTCGTGAACTTTTAGAAAAAGGGGTGTCAACAGGTCTTCATTATATTCCTTTACATCTTTTGTCATATTATCAGTCAAAGTACTCTTTACGTGTAAATGACTTTCCAATGGCACTAAGAACCTTTCAACAAGTCCTTTCTATCCCTATTTATGCGGATATGAGTGATGCTGATGTTGATTATGTATGTGATGCTATTATTGATATTACTAAACACTGGGTGTAAACACGGCTTTTGAAAAAATCTCTTCTTTTTTGGGGTGAAAGATATCTTTTCTCACCCACGCTTACACAAAAAATCTTATCACTTTTTTTATTACCACTGTCTTTACTGTATTGCTTTATTGTATGGATTAAATTTAAAAAATCACAGGCACATGATTTTGGTATAAAAATTATTAGCGTAGGAAACCTTATTGTTGGAGGCAGTGGTAAAACACCCTTAACCGTAGCCCTTGCTTCACGATATAAAAATGTTGCCATAGTTTTACGAGGTTATGGACGTGAATCCAAGGGAATGCACCTTGTAAGTGACGGTTTAAAAGTTGTTTGTGATGTTAAATGCAGTGGTGATGAAGCGATGTTATATGCCTATTTGCTTCCTAAAGCTATTGTTATTGTGGCTGAAAATAGAGTTGAAGGTATAGAAAAAGCTAAACAGATGGGTGTTGATGTGATTTTTTTAGATGATGCTTACAGCAAACATTGTATAAAAAAACTGGATCTTGTTATTATTTCTAAACAGAAAAATACCTTTTGTATGCCTTCTGGTCCTTTTAGAGAACGCTTGTGGAAAGGGAAAGAGGCTCTAGTTATTGAAGAAAAACAAGATTTTAAACGTCATGTGAAAATCATGAATGCTCAAAAAAAGATGGTGCTGGTTACCGCTATTTCTAAACCTGAACGTCTTGATGTTTATTTGGGTGCGAATGTTATTAAAAAAGTCTATTTTCCTGATCATTACGCCTTTAGTGAAAAGGAGTTAAAAGATATTCTTCTTAGTACACAAGCAGATTCTCTTTTAGTTACGCGAAAAGATGCAGTAAAAATGAAAGATTTTAATTTCAAGGTCTCTTTTTTAGAATTAGAACTTGAACTGAATGAAGCGATACACCAAAGTGTAGAAGAATATGTTAAAATTCCACCAATTAAATAGAAAGATAGACCCTATGCAAGTAAAAATTGATAAAGTAAAAACGCTCCTAGATGCCTTACCTTTTATAAAAGAGTTTAATAAAGAGATTGTTGTTATTAAATATGGTGGTTCTGCACAGACGGACCCAAAGTTGATTGAGTCTTTTGCTCAAGATGTACTCTTAATGTACCTAGTCGGAATTAAACCTGTTATTGTGCATGGAGGGGGCAAAAAAATTACGGATTTACTTGACCGTCTTGATATTGCAACAGAGTTTATTGATGGGCAGCGTGTAACAACGCCTGAGGTTATGCGTATTGTTGAGATGGTGCTTTCAGGTGAAATTAATAGCTCTATTGTTTCACTTTTAAATGCACATAATGCTAAAGCAATTGGTATTAGCGGCAAAGATGCACATTTTATCTTAGCTAAACCAAAAGAGCATGCAAAATGGGGGCTTACAGGAACAATTACAGAGGTTAAGGCTGATGTGATTTGTAACCTAATTCACGAAAAATTTATTCCTGTAATTGCACCTATTGCGGCAGGTTCTGAGATGGGTCATCCAGGATATAATATTAATGCTGACTTAGCAGCTTCTCAGGTAGCTAAGGCGATTGGTGCAAATAAGGTTATTTTTTTAACAGACACTCCTGGTGTCCTTAATGCAGATAAAAAACTACTTTCAACATTAAGTGAAGCTGAAGTCGATGCTCTTAAAAAAGATGGCACAATTCATGGGGGAATGGTACCTAAGGTAGATGCTTGTTTAGAAGCTATTGATGGAGGGGTAACTAAGGCTCATATTATTGATGGTCGTGTTGAGCACTCGATGTTGCTAGAGCTCTTTACTTCTGAGGGTATTGGAACTCAAATTACTCTTTAGGATAGGTATATGCTTATTGTTTATTGTACGGTACCAAATGAAGATGTTGCTCAGGCAATTTCTCGTATTTTAGTGATGGAAGGTTTATGTGCCTGTGTTAATCAAATTCCCAAGGTAGTTTCATATTATCTGTATGAGGGAGAATTTTGCGAAGATGATGAACTTTTGCTTATAATTAAAACCTCTCAAGTTAACTACCTTGCCTTAGAAAAACGTATTAAAGAACTTCACCCTTATAAGGTACCTGAAATTATTGCTTCACCTTTAAGCGAAGGTTCTACTGAATATCTCTCTTGGATGCAAAAGAGTTTAAGATAAGTAGATACAAGATAAATGCAGTACTTATAAGTGAGAATAAGCTGATTTAAGAAATAAATTCAGTGAATATTACTGCCTATAAATGGTAGTTTTGTGTAAAAAAAGCGCATATGTATAAAAAAAGGTCTCATACAAACCAATGTTTGCTAAGTATTAGCCCTAATTTACTATCCTAAGAATAACAAATATTACACAAAGAAGAATAATGACAAGCCTTAAACATTTTTATGCCCTCACTGCCATCTTAGTCCTACTTTCAGGATGTGTAAAAGATGAACCAAAAGTTGTAAAAATGGATCCCGTTTTATCCTCTCCTGAAATTCAACTCTTTAATCAATCCTTACCTGTAAAAAAAGAGGTCTTGCATAAGGCATATAAAAAAATATCCCCTAGAATAGGGCTCTCTAATATGCGTGGTTTTGAGGGAAAAACTTATAAGGGCGAATTTGTATTTAATGAAGAAAACCTTCCTTTTATTGAATACCGTTTTGATAAACCATATATTATAAAAAAAGTGTATCTTAAAAAGAGTGGTTTTGTAGTAAATGGGAATGCTGAAAACTCAAATATTAAAAAGTTTGAGATGGTATTTTTAGATGCGCAAAAAACACCAACCTTTGTAGGTGAACTAAAAAAGGGTGCTACAGAGATAGAAGACTTTGATAATATACAATCAGAAGGTTTTATTCTTAAAACAAGAAGTCTGTATATTAATCATGATGATAATGTAGAAGGCAATGATATTATTCCTGCCTTTGATGCCCGAATAGAAGTTGAAGTGATTGATACGGATTATGTGTATGATATTATTGCACCTGTTCTTAGCAAGCGTGATTCACATGCTTCAAATGAAGAGTTATTAAAAACCATTGCCTTAATGAACACAGAACTTTTCCAACGTCTTCGTGAAAAACGTGGAGAATTTAACTTACCACGAACCTCTGTTTTGTACCTTCCTAAAGATGCCGACATGCATTATGCAGTTGCGCATACGGAAGATATCTATCAAACAGGTAAGTATAAAACTATAGATGGTCTGTATAAAATTTATATTTTTAGTGATGATGTAGACTTTAATGATAAAGAAAAAGTGAGAGTAAAAAAGCATAAAATTAATGTTAAGAATTCTAATCGTAATTTAAAAATTACAGAAGAACTTCCTGATCATCAAGATTTTATTGATTTTAGTGAGGCTAATTAATGAGAACAATTACCTTGCCTAAAATGGGCTTT
This sequence comes from Campylobacterales bacterium, assembly GCA_024280035.1. Lineage (GTDB taxonomy): Bacteria > Campylobacterota > Campylobacteria > Campylobacterales > Sulfurimonadaceae. Next base: position 1,666 of record JAJRQV010000050.1, on the reverse strand, counting down.
TATTTTATGCTTGGGCTTATTATTGCTAAGCTTGTTTACTTAGGCTTTGAATCGTATTATAATGGTTTTGTAATTGATGTGGTTACATCAACGCATGTTGATCCTGAACTTATGCAAAGACTTGAAAGTTTTGGAAATCGTGTCAGTTCTATTGGTATAACACTTCTTCTTTTACCTTTCTTTTACCTTTTGGCGAAAAAATATTTTGAGTTTCATCAGGGGGTGATGGTAATTGTTATTGTTTTATTAACAGTGTCTACATATTTTGGGATTCATAAGGGTCTTAATAAGGCTGTATATGAAATTATTAAACAAAATAAAGACAAACGTTATGAGTCTTATTATATTGAACTTTTTAAGTACGGAATGTTAACAGGAAAACTGGGGTATTCCTCTTTTATTCCTAAAGAAAATCTTGATAACCTTTCTATTTACGACAAGGTTATGATCTCAAATCTTTTTTTACTTACTCAAATTGATAAAGAGTTAATCAAGAAGTTTGTGACCCGTGGTAAAGAGAGCTTTTTTGATATTTATGTACATAAATATTTTCAAAATGATTATAATGAAGCCCGTTATCGTTTTGAAGATATGGCACTTCGTATTCAAGAAGATTGGGACTTGTACAGTGATGGTATTATGGGAATTAATAAAAAGTTTTCTCGTATTGATTCTACTGCTGAGATGAGTGAAAAATATAAGGTTTTTATTAAAGGGGTAAAGCGTGAATATACAAAATACCGCATTAATGTGCGTCAATATACAAATATTTTAAATGCTAACTTAGCTCAGTCTCAACAACTTAATCGAGACCTTATTGGATACTTTGTAAAAGATAATTCAATTCTGGGTAAACAAGAGTATGAAGATATTATGCAGAAATATTTTGGACATGATATTAGTCCAAGACGTTGGTGTGAAGGAAATATCTGTCCTGCAACACGACGAGTAACAAAAATTATTGAAGAGGAGACCTTTGCTAAATGGAAAAAGGATCATGGGAATTTAGCTCTAAACCTTTCTCAAAAACAGTTTTTACAAAACCCTAAAATACGTAAAGATGTGATTGATAAACTGCGTAAAGAGGGTGTCGCAGTTAAGTTAAGTTTTAACTACTCTAAAAAAGAGTATATTGATGGTTATATGAAAACGGTGGATGGAAAATTTCGTGTTAATAAACGTAAATTACAAAAAGAGTTTGCTGAAAAAACAGGAATTAAAAATATTAAACTGGGGCTTACTTTTGAACAGTTTGCTTCAATTTATAAAAAAGAGATTATGCTTCAATATAAAGAGAAAAAGTATGGTCGCATTATGTACCAGATGATTTTAGAAGGGGATTTAACAGGTTTTTATAATCGACTTTATAAACCAATGTTACGGGCAAAATATTATGATCAAGCCTTTACTGAAGAGAAAGATTTTGATATTAAATTAGCAGAATATGGAGACACGGCAATTAAGATGTTATATATCCCACCTTTTGCCATTTTTATGTCTTTAGTGGCAGGGCTTTTAAACATTATATCGGTGGTGGTCTTAATTCTTTTCTTAGCCTTTCATAATGATAATTCACTTAAAATGAGTGCCATTAAGTTAGCAACAAAAACTTTTTTACTGTTTTTACTGATTTTTATTCCTTACTCTATGGGGAAAAATAAAGAAG
>JAJRQV010000049.1 GCA_024280035.1 Campylobacterales bacterium | reverse complement strand
GCATTTATCTCATCTTCTAAAGCAGCCAATGTTTCCATTATCTCCTCAAAAGACAATTGCTTATCAAAGATCATATGCCTCATCGCTTTATAATCTTTTGCCAGAGCATCCATCCTATACGCTTCAGGCAGTAGTTTCAAGGTTCCTGGTCTTGCCTCTTCAAACTTTGCCCATGCCGCAGGATAAAACTTCTGCTTAAAGCTCACTACTTGTTCCAACAACCCCAAGTCAGCTAGTGCTTCATTTTTCACCACTGATCGTGCCATGATAGCAAGATCATAATAGTGTCTTGAGTATCTAGGAGGCAATGCTTTCCCTTCCACTCTATGAAACTCTTGGTGCAGTATGGTTGCCTTCTCCCAAAAAGTTCTTTTTGCTACGATGGCGTTTACCTTGCAATGCGTTTTCTCAAACAAATGAGGTAATTTTTGTGCAGCATATGCACTTATCGTAAAACTATCTGAAGGAAGCCACGATGCCAAAGGTCCTATCTCTAAGAGTATTTCAGGTCGTAGATAGGCATCATCAAAAGAAGCGGGGTATGTAATGTTGATATTGTATGCATCTTTCTCATCTATCACACAGTGACAAAATGGTGTCACTATCTCAGTGACAATAGGAAGTAACACTTCCCCAATATACTTCTTGGCATCTTCATTGACCTGTTCATTAAATTTAACTTGCCTACTCTTAGAACTTCTCTCTTCTTCAGGATCTTCTCCCGTCACCTCACGCCAATCAAGTATCAGGTCAATATCTTCAGAAAACCTGCCTATGAGGTCAAAAACTTTAGAGAGTGATGTTCCTCCTTTAAACATGAGTATTTTATTGAGTCTGTTATCGGCAAATATCTTGTCAAGTGTCCACACCACCCAAAAGTCTTTTTCTATGATGGCAGGGGTTGTATTTATTTGTCTTGCTGTTTCGGTAAAGAGTTTCCGCCTTTCTTCTTCTGTTAAATGTGCAACTTTATCCATGCCCTAATCCTCCCTACATATCTGTTTCATCGCATCATAGATCCAAATCGTGGTTGTTCGTGTATCATTGAGTATATCACTGTACATTTTAGGGTCTATATGTTTTTTGATTTGAGCTATCACCTCTTGGCTGATGTGCTCTTTACCCAAAGCCTTGAGTGCCTGCACGATGAGCTTACTCTCATCATATTGGAAGCCTATATTTTTGAGAGAAGATTTTTTGAACTCCAGTGTGGTGCCTTGTATGTCATAGGTTCTATTGGCTCCATCACTCAGGTAGATATATCTGCCCACAACTTGTGTTGATAACCCCAAGATGTTCAAGGCACTCTCTCCAGAGATAGCGATACGCCAGTTAAACTTCCGTGCGAGTGCTTTGGCAACTTCTTCTATGTTTGGACTGAGTTCTTGTTTTAGCAGGTCACTATATTGAGGATAGTCATAAATGCCACGGGTAACTCTACGGATCTTCTTTTTTTTGACGAGGGTGGAGAGGGCTTTGTCGATACTATCTCTCGAAAAAGTATCAATGAAGTCTATAGAGCTAAAGGCATAGCCATCTACTTTTTTGTTTTGTATGATGGAAAGTATTTTGCTTTCTATGGATTCCATAAATGTCCTAAACTCTTTTTTTCAGAAAAATATACCATTTTTTCTGAAATTTTGCAAGAGGTTCAATTTATCTAAACGTAAAAAGTTACGTAAATTCTAGTTAGAATAAAGTTTTATGTGGCTATTTTAACCTATTATATTTGGTTAGAGTTTTATTAGTCTTTACCTGAATATGGGTACTGTTTTTTTCGTCTAGATAAATTACATTATTAGAAAGCATATTATTTACATCCATCCCTAAAATAGTTTTTATATCTTTTTGATGTTTATAAAGATTTGAGCCACTAAATACTACAAAGATAAGAGTAAAAATAATAACTACTACTTTGTACCAATTGATCATGGTTTTAATGTTGTCCATTTTTTCTTGTACTTCTACTTTATCTTTCCCTACATCTATTCCAGACTTTTCCGAAATTTCAAGGAACACTTCATTAAATTTACGATTAAGATATTTAATACTTTTGTTCATTGTGTTTAACGACAAAATACTGAAAATACTCCAAGTAATAATTAAAATAATTGTTCCAGATAAAGGTACAACTTCATTTTGAAATCTAAAAATCAATAAGATATAGACACCGAATTGAACAGGTAATGCATTTACCTTTGAAAGAAATTCAGATAAATTATCTTGAATATTTTTAATATATTTCTCTTTTTCTTTCTTTAAGTCATTTTGAAATTTATCAAAAGAAAATTTATTTTTATATAACTCGAATTCTCTATTGGCGTTCTTGTATATATTTTGTATTTTCTTTAAAGAAAGATAATACCTGTTATCGATATTCTCAATTTCACTTGATACTTTTATAAAATTATCTCTAAAGAAACTTGCATATTCATGTTCATTTAACTTCACTTCAAGTTGCATATATAAATCTTCTAAAAAATAATTCCCGTCAAAAAATTCTACTAATCTATTTTTATAGCCAACTTCTTCTTTCCCAATATGCTCAGATAAAAATATAAATTTTTTATTAACATCATCATGATATGAAATAATTTCATGACTAATCAATAAATCTTTTATTTTTTCAGCATAAACTAGCTTTTCAAAAAATATTGGAATAGTATCACTACTATTTGGAACATATATTAAGTGATCTTCAAGTATTAATACTGTCTTCTCTTCCCTTAAAGTAAAATACTTAATTGCATCCTGTTTAGTTTTAAATATTTCAATGTCTTGTTCTGACAAATCAACAAATATTCCCTCGGCTTGCTGTTCATAAGTTATATTTGAATCATCAAGAATGCTTGTATTTAAATCAACAGAGAGTATTTTTAATACATCTTGAGAAATATCATTGCAACCAGATAAAGTCTGCAATAAAAGAGTTAATGTTTCTAAATTATTCATCTCAAAGACTATTTTGCAATTGTTCTACTAATGTACTAGAATTAATTATAACTCTGTCCCCATTAATCTCAATCATATCAGGATTAAAACTACTTCTTGGTGCAGAAAGTTCTATATTATCAGCCTTAACAGACACTTTATAAAATTTACTTAAATTTTTACCTGTAAGTTTAAATTCACCATCAATATCAATATTGTTATCCTCACAATACTCAGGTATTTTATTTTCATCTTCATAGAGAAACTGGCTCAACTCTCGTAAATTGATTGTTTTAGAAGGACGACTTCTTGCAAACTCATGAATTTTCTTTTTCAATTCATCTCTAGTTATATCAGCAGGCAAAGCAATTAGATTTGATATTTCATATAATGCTTCAGCATCTTTATTTTCTTGCTTAGAATCATCTATCCCTATCCAATGTTCAAAATAACTTGAAATATCTGTATTTCCTCTTACTAGTGCTATATATCTATCATCCGACGGAGATGCCAAGACAGTAAGATTTATTTGTGCCCCCATTGCAAAATGTTCTACATTTAAATATTGCGTAGAATTTAAATCCCAACTATTACCCTGTTGTGTAAGTTTTGTACCGTCTGTATTTCTAACCAAGAACACACCTAAAAAGTTATGATTATTTTCAAACTCAGTAAAAATAAGGTACCCTCCTTTAGATGGAGAAATACCCTGTATATTATTTTTAAGTTTTGTTGTAAGTGCTTTTGAAGTTGCAATTAAATCATAATTAGTAAAATCATCAACTTCCTCTTGAAAACCTTCTGGTGAAAACTTTGCTCGTTTTAGTGTTTTTTTTCTAAATGAATCTTCTAATGTTGTAACTATCTTAGCAATATGTGGATTTGTAATATCCAATAATTCTTCAGATAGATATACCTCTGCATCTGTTGTATTCGCTTCTTTGATAACTTCATGAATAACTATAGAATTAATTGTCATATATTTTCCTTCTGATTGTATTTTAACATAATCTCTCCATTCATTAATTTTGGCAATAAACTATCTCTCATATTTTCTAATGTCTTACTCTGCTTATGATTACTATCTATCTTTTCCCACGCATTATCAGCATAATCAGAAAACTTTTGTAGTTTTTCTTCTGATGGTAAGCGGAACTCAATAGCTTCAATATCTGATGGCTTTAATGAGGGATATGTTGATGTCGATCCTTCGGCAACAGAATGTAAATATTCAGTCATATCATCTACTGTTAGCAGTATATAAATAAAGTGAGGATTTATCTTTTCGCAACTAATCACACAATACCCCGTAGACACAATAATATCATCTGCAGGATTTTTAATAATTCCATAATGTTTTTGATTTGGTCTTACTGTTGAAATCAATATATCATTATGTTTGACAATTCGTTTTGCTCGACTTGGCGCATCTACTAAATCTAAATCTTGAAATGAATCAATCTCGCCCTCAGTCAAGGAACTTGTATCTAAATATTGAATAGTTGTTAAAGAAGAATCTTTTTTAAGAGTTGTGGTATTGGTTTTAACAAAATCGCCAATTAATACTTCTTCCCACCCCTCATCAGCCTCTTC
>JAJRQV010000048.1 GCA_024280035.1 Campylobacterales bacterium | reverse complement strand
CTTGGGGTGGAAGTACAAAAAAGTTTTTTTGATAAGGAGAGTGCGCTGAACAAAGAAGCCAGTGCCATGATGATGCAAAAAATTCTACCCATGACAGAATATTTAGGGCAACTTCGAGGCCTTAGTGCTGGAGCAGTTGCTTGTAGACATTGTAATGATGAAGAAGACTTAGAATATATAAAAGATTATCTTGCCTTAACGGCAGATGATTTAGATGAGTTTATTATACAGATGAGAGCCTTACATAAAAAATATCCTCAGGCATATACAAAAGATTTAAAACTTAATACATATGAAAAAGAGTTAAGAGACTTTTTGGTGCATATTGAAGAGGTAGTAGTGGAAAGAAGAGACGTTAAAAAAGGGGAATATGATTTTTTTACCCAAGGCACAAAAGTGATAAATAAAACGTTAGTGTATTATAAAATGAACGAGGCACTTATAAAGTAAAAAAACTTTTGTATATTCTTCTTAATAAGCTTGTACCCCATGCTTAAGTAACAATCTTGAGAAAATATCATTAAGATTCTTAATATCATCATTTAACTCAATAAGCTTAAATCCATACTTCTCATACAATTTTATTTTTGTTTTTTTTCTTTCAAGGTACTTAAAATCATTTTCATATCCCCAATACTCAATATAAACCTTACCCGTAGGAATATAAAAGTCACAATAGACATCTTCTTCAATAGGAAGTTTTCTTTCATACGTATGTACAATTTCAGCCATATATAACCAATTGTCAATATGCATTTCTGCCTTAGATTGTCAACAACTTGCAGCAGAATCCATTCTGAAAATCATTACTGAAGACCCTCATTATAATAAAAATAGTGTAAAAGAGATGATTGAGATATTACAAGATTGGAATAAAAAACCAACACATTAATGGGGAGGGTTTAAGTAACTGTTGTGTGGATTAGGGGATATAAATCTTGTCTAACATCTCTTGATATTCAGCTTCGGCTGAACTGTCTAAGGTAATACCTCCACCACTCTTATATACCATTTCTTCTTGATTATTTTCAATAAAACGAATCATAATGGCTGAATCAAAACTCTTACCATCAAAAACCCCAAAAACCCCACTGAAGTTGTTACGTTCATAATTTTCTACCTCTTTGATAATTTCTAAAGTTTTTCTTTTGGGCGTACCTGTAATGCTACCTGCAGGAAGCAGTGTTTGTAAGATATCACCAAGTTTATTTTTCCAATTTTCACATAATAAACCTTGTATCTCAGAACTGACTTGAAGAAGCTCTTTTTCACCTGCATTAATCTTATCAATATAACGAAACTTTGTTACTTTGACCTCTTTAGCCACCATTGATAAATCATTTCTTAAAAGGTCAACCACCATAATATGTTCTGCCATCTCTTTCGTATTAGCAAGAATTTTAGCTTGGGCATTAGGAATAGAGGCATCAATGGTTCCTTTCATGGGATAAGTATAAATAGAGTTATTTTCGATCTTAATAAAACGTTCTGGTGAGAAGCAGATAAATTCATCTTTTACACGAAGTTTAAATCTTGCATTTGCCAAAGCAAAAATCTCTTTTAAGGAGAGTTTGGTTTTAATCTTAGTTTTACAGGTGTAATTTAATAAATAGGTGTCACCCGATTTAATCTTTTCAATAATATAATCAAAGCCTTTTTTGTAGGTTTTGTAAGATATTGGATTTTTGTTAATTTTTTGTGTGTGTGCAGAATAGATATCTGTGTCAAAGGCATATTCGATATCCTCTTCTTTGAGTTGCTCAAGACGAAAAACCTGCGTCTTACTTGCATCAAAATTAGTGAAAAAAAGAAAGGGAATGCCTTGAGAGGCTAGGTGAGATAAACGCTTCATTAGCCTAGAGTCAGTTTCTTTAAGACAGCCATTCTCACAAAAACACCATTTTCTACCTGTTTTAAGACCTTACATCTATCATCCGCCAAGAGGGCATCATCAATGTCAATGTTTCTATGCACGGGTCCGGGGTGTAAGATAATAATATCACGTTCACCAATAAGTTCTTCTGTAATACAAAAGTCACTTGCATAATCTTTTAAAGAGGCATAAGTAGGATGTTCATGTCTTTCGGTTTGGGTACGAAGACTCATAATGGCATCAACGTCATTTATTACTTCTTCTATCTTATGCGTATAACGAAGTGAGGTAGGGGGTAAAAAGTGAGGCGGTGTTACTAAAATAATTTCCATTCCCATTCGTGTAAGAAGTTCAATATTTGAATTGGCAACACGAGAGTTTTTAATATCACCAACGATAGCAATTTTTTTGCCTTTTACATCACCAAAATGCTCTTTAAGTGTAAAAAGATCAAGTAAGGCTTGGGTAGGGTGGGCATGAGCACCATCACCAGCATTAATAATGGCGGCTTTAGTATGCAAAGAAAGAATTTGAGGAACACCCGAATTGGAGTGTCTTACAATAATTGCATCCGGTCCCATAGCATCAAGGTTTGCTGCTGTATAGGTAAGGGTTTCCCCTTTTTTAGTTGAACTTTTAGCAACATCTAAGTGAACCATTTGCGCACCTAAACGTTTGGCTGCGACTTCAAAAGAGGAACGGGTACGTGTAGAGTTTTCAAAAAAAAGAGTGATAATAATTTTATCTTGAAGGAGAGGAACAATGTGCCCTGCTTTAAAACGGCTTGCATCTGTAAAAAGGTCTTCAATTTCTTGTGTACTAAAGTCACTTGTTTTTACGAGATGCTGCATTTTTTTTCCTTAATGTATATAATTAAACCTTCTGCGAATATTAGGTTTATTTGAGGCTTTAATTATAGCCTATTTGCAATTGTTTTTATATCTTTTTGAAGTGTTAAAAACTCACCCTTATAAAAAGGAGCCGTGACTTTTTCAAAGTCTTCAAGGTCTTTATAAAGATTAATAGCCCAAGTGTAAGTAATTTTTTTACTTTCAAGCAGGTGTCTGCTTAAGAGAGTATCATTAATGGAGCCTAATTTGGAGGGGCATACTAATAAGACAGACGCTTGAAAAATATAAATAAAGTCAATCATATAAAGATGCTCTTGAACAGGAACCATAAGCCCTCCTGCCCCTTCAATAAGGACTACATCGCAATACTTTTCAATCTCTTGAAGTTTATGTTCTAAAAAATTCACATTAATAGTAGAGTCACCTTTTGCCACCATTGGTGCAGCAGGAAGTTCGAACTGGTAAGGTACAATTGTTTTTAAAGATAAACATCTTAGCTCAGGATTAAGTTCTTTGGCTAAATCAAAGAGTTTTTTTCCGTCAAGAGGTTCTTCTTTAACGCCTGTTTCTATAGGCTTGAAGACACCAACACGTACTCCCCTAGAAGCAAACTCTTTTAGTAATTGTATTGTGGCATAAGTTTTTCCAATATCTGTATTGGTTGCCGTAATAAAAATTCGTTTTGTCATAATGTAAGTATATTACATTAATTCTTCTGTTTAAGCAAAGGTACACCCTTTAATTGATAAATTACATAGTTAAGATTTTAATTAAAAATTATTAAGGAAGATTTTTGGCAACAAAAAGAGAGTTAGAACTACACGATGAGATAATAACGTCAGAACCCATTTTATATAAAGTATTACTTTTAAATGACGATTACTCATCTATGGAGTTTGTAGTAGATATTTTGATGACTGTTTTTCATAAGTCTTATGCCGAAGCAGAAAAAATTATGATTCAAGTGCATCAGAGTGACAGAGCTCTTTGTGGGGTTTATACCTATGAAATAGCTGAAACAAAGGTAGTGCAAGTTACAAAAATTGCAAGAGAACAGGGTTTCCCACTTAAAGCAATTATGGAAGAAGAATAGGAATATATTATGATAAACAGTGAATTAAACGCAGTCTTTCAAAAAGCATTGACGTATGCAAAAGATCAACACCATGAATATTTAACGATTGAGCATGTATTTTTTGCTCTTTTAGGTTCAGATGAGGGAATTAGAATTTTAAAAGAGTGTGGGGGTGATGTGCAGATGATGCGTGAAAAAATTGCCACTTTTTTAATGCAAAACATGGAGCCGCTTCCTGATGATGTAGAACAAGAACCTTTTGAAACGGTAGCCTTATCACGTATGATTGATCAGATGATTAGACATATTCAGTCGGCACAAAAAGAGAGTGCAGGTGTAGGTGACTTACTTGCAGCACTTTTTGAAGAAGAACACTCGTATGCAGCCTCTGTATTAGAGCAGCAAGAGATTTTTCGAGTAGATGTTTTAGAGGTCATTTCACATCAAGATGTAGATACAGAATCTGAAGATAAAAAAGATGAGGGGTTCTTGTCAAAATATACTGTTGACCTTATTGAAAAAGCAAAAGAAGGAAAAATTGACCCTGTTATTGGGCGTTCAACTGAGATTGAAAGAGTTGTACAGACCTTATGTAGACGTAAAAAGAATAACCCACTTTTTGTAGGTGAACCGGGTGTTGGTAAAACCGCTATTGCGGAAGGTTTGGCACTTAGAATCTCAACAAAAGATGTACCAGAAATTATTCAAGACTCTTCTTTGTTTGCTCTTGATTTAGGTGCAATGCTTGCAGGAACAAAATATCGTGGAGATTTCGAAAAACGTCTTAAGGGTGTTATGGACGAGATTAAATTAGAGCCAAATGCCATTTTATTTATTGATGAGATTCATACTTTAATTGGAGCGGGTGCGGTTAATGGGGGAAGCATGGATGCTTCTAATCAACTTAAACCTGCACTTGCTTCGGGTGAGATGAAATGTATGGGCGCAACTACTTATACAGAATACAGAAATGTATTCGAAAAAGATAAGGCACTTTCGCGACGTTTTTCTAAGATAGATATAGATGAACCCTCTGCAGAAGATACTTTTTTAATTTTAAAAGGACTGAAACCAAAATATGAAGAACACCATAAGGTACGTTTTTCAGATAAATCTTTACGTTCAGCAGTTGAGCTTCCAAAAAAATACATAACAGACAGATTTTTGCCTGATGTTGCTATTGATTTAATAGATGAGGCAGGAGCTTCTTTTCAACTTCAAAAGAAAAAGCGTACCTCAGTAACACCTCATGATGTAGAAAAGATTATCTCTAAAATGACAGGTGTACCAACGTCAAGAATTACGGAAAATGATACTTCTCGTTTAAAAAGTTTAGATGCAGATCTTAAAAAGATGGTTATTGGTCAAGATAAAGCAGTTGAACTCGTGGCTCAAGCTGTTAAACGTTCACGTGCAGGTCTTAATTTACCCAATAAACCTATTGCTTCTTTTCTATTTTCAGGACCAACAGGTGTGGGTAAAACAGAACTTGCTAAATCTTTGGCTGAAACCATGGGCATTCATTTTGAACGTTTAGATATGAGTGAGTATATGGAAAAACATACTATCTCACGTTTGGTTGGAGCTCCTCCGGGATATGTGGGTTATGAACAAGGTGGATTACTGACTGAAGCGGCTCGAAAACACCCTTATATGGTGCTACTTTTAGACGAGATTGAAAAAGCACATCCTGACTTGATTAATATTTTGCTTCAAGTGATGGACCATGCTTCATTAACAGACAATAATGGTTTTAAAGCTGGTTTTAAAAATGTTATTTTAATTATGACTTCAAATGTAGGTGCAACAGAACGTTCCGTTATGGGCTTTAACTCAGATTCAGCCCTTTCTCGTAATGAAGCCTTAAAAGACTTTTTTACCCCTGAGTTTAGAAATAGACTTGACGCGGTTGTTGAGTTTGGAGCCTTAAGTATTGAGGTGGTTGAAGGTATTGTTGATAAGTTTGTAGCTGAACTTAATGCCCAGCTAAAAGAGAAAAAAATCTCTCTTGTACTGACAGAAGATGCAAAACGTTATTTTGCAGATAAAGGCTACGATAAAGAGATGGGTGCACGTCCACTGAGCCGTCTTATTCAAGAAGAGTTAAAAAATCCATTAACAGATATGTTGTTATTTGATGATGTTAAAGGTGAAATTGAGGTTGATGTTGAAAAAGATAAAGTTATACTAAAAGAGATGATAAGTCCTTGTTTATGATTGGGATTATTATCAGAAGTTTAAAAAGAGGGTTTATGCAAGATAAAAATATGCAGTACTAGTACTACTAATTCAAAATTTTTTACCGCAGTCAAAAAGCCTCTTTTTAAGCTCATCTAAAGGGCAAAGAGCAGATAAGCCTATTGCGTCGTTAAATCTGTTTGAATTAGCAAAACTAGTTCTACACAAATCTGCCTAAGACTAGGGCTATCTGCTTTTTTCTGATAGTAATCCCAATCATAAACAAGGACTTTTTGCTTGATTCAGTTACCTTATATTCGTTATGAACTCTCTTTTCCCTGTGTTACTACTGCTACCCCTGAAGGTCTTTTGGCTTATGGGGGTGATTTAAGCCCCTCTCGTCTTTTACTTGCCTACAGAAATGGAATTTTCCCTTGGTATAATCAGGGTGATCCTATTTTATGGTGGTCACCTAATCCTCGTTTGGTGCTTTATTTGGATGAGTTTATCTTAAGAAAGTCTCTGAAAAAACGTATTAAACATTTTGAAATTCGTTATGACACGGCATTTAAAGAGGTGATGCTAGAGTGTGGAACGATTGATAGACATGACCAAAAAGGTTCATGGATAATTCCTGAGGTTATTGAAGGCTATGGTGTTCTTTTTGATATGGGCTATGCCCACAGTGTAGAAGCCTGGCAAGAGGGTAAACTGGTTGGCGGTTTGTATGGGGTATGTATTGGTAAGATGTTTTATGGAGAGTCGATGTTTGCAAAAGTCAGTGACGCTTCAAAGGTTGCTTTTGCCCATTTAGTTGAGCGTCTGAAAGAAGAAGGTTTTGAACTAATTGATTGTCAGATACCTTACCCTCATTTAGAAAGTTTGGGTGCCAGGACTATAAATCGGGAGCTCTTTATTGAGCATCTTCAAAACTTAGTTTATCAAGATTTTTTTCCAGGGCATTGGAGGGTTTAATTCGGTAACTTATAAGAGACATTTTATATAAAAAATGTAAATTTTTATCAAAAAATGTTAAATTGTAGGAAACTTTAAGTTTAATCATTTTAAACTAGTCCCATCTTAATTATACGGAGTGTTAAATGAAAAAGTTAATCGTAAGTATCGCTGCAGTTGCAGCACTAAGTACAGCTGCATTTGCTGGTGTTCAATCTCAAACAGGTTGTGGACTAGGCTCTCAAATTATTAAAGCGGATGATACAGCAGTAATGCTTTCTCTTCAAGCAATTACTAATGGTACTTCAGGTAACCAAACTTTCGGTATTACTTCAGGAACTTCTGGATGTAAAAAGACTAAGTTTGTTATGAATGAAAGAGCAGAAGAGTTTGTTGCTTCTAATATGGATCAACTTGCTAAAGAGATTGCAATGGGTCATGGTGAGTCTGTTGATACCTTAGCTGAACTTTTAGCAGTTGAAGATAAACAAGAATTTGCATCAGCACTTCAAGCTAATTATAATAGCATTTATACATCTCAAAATGTTGAGATGGCAGACGTTTTAGACAATATTTCTGCAATGTAATTTTTACTAAACGGGTATATCCCGTTTAGTTCCTCTTTATTCCCTCACAGAAGGTTCTACTATTTTTAGATTATTACTATTTTTACTTATCGTTACGTCTTTGTATTCTAATGATTATCTCACTTTGGCAAAAGAGAAAAAGCTTTCTGAGTCTCGTTATTGGCATATTTTATTGCATATGCCAGATAATGTTTCTGAAATTGATGACGAGAATTTTTTTCTTTCGCCTGAGGGTAAGTTTAATGCAGATGCAGAACTTCAAGCCACGATTAAGGCTTTAGTTAATGAGAAAAGTCTTGATGATAATGCAATAGGCTGTAAGTTTCCTGCACGTCGTTTTTGGCTAGAAAAAGAGCTGAGAATGAGAGACCTTCCCCGCCTTGAATGTAAAGAGTTCAATACCTTAATGAAACGGGTTGACCCTCAATCAGCAAGTCTAATCTTTCCTGCAGGTTTTATAGAATCACCCGCGTCTATGTTTGGGCATACCTTTTTACGCATAGACTCTAAATATAAATCAAAAATGCTCTCTTATGCAATAAATTATGCAGCAGATGCTAATAATAAAACAGAAAGTGGTTTGGTTTTTGCGGTAAAGGGGCTTTTTGGTGGGTATTATGGAAAGTATTCTCTGCTTCCATATTATGATAAGATTCAAGAGTACAGAGATTCAGAAGAGCGTGATATGTGGGAGTATGACTTAGATTTAAGCCCTATTGAATTACAACAGATGTTACGCCATATCTGGGAAATACATGATACCTATTCTTGGTACTATTTTTTTACAGAAAACTGTTCATATAATATGTTGTGGTTACTTGAGGTGGCGCGTGAAAGTATTCATACACGTGAGTATTTTAATTATCAGGTGATTCCTCCCGAAACGATTCATGCTATTGTACAAGAAGGCATAGTATCTAAACGGCATTATAGACCTGCGCGTCGTTCTAAACTTTTGGCATACGAGAAGTATCTTAAAGAAGATGAAGTGAATGATGTTTTTAATTTGGCACGTAATGAACTTTCAATAAAAGAGTATTTACAAAACAGTGCTAGCAAACAGACAAAACAGTATGTATTAGAAGCTTCTTCTGAGTTTATTGAGTATGACTTTTTAGCAGGAAAAATTAATCAAAAACTTTATAGAGACAGATTGCATGCAATTTTAGGAGCACGTTCCACTTTAGGTAATGGAAAAAAGATTGATATCCCTCAGCCTGATGATCCTATGCAAGGGCATCGAGCTACTCGGGTACGTTTTGAAGGAGGGGTGCGAAATGGTGAGGGCATTGGATTTTTAGGTGTTCGTCCCGCCAATCATGATATTAAAGACTCTGATGTTGGTTTTTTAAGGGGAACACAGATTGAATTTTTAGACTTTTTATTTTCTTATGGAAAAGAAGATGAATTTAATGTTGAAAAAGCTACCTTAATTTCTATTGTTTCCCTCTCTCCTAGAGGACAGTTTTTCCAACCTTTTTCATGGCGTCTTCATACGGGTTGGGATAGAGAATATTTAAGTGACAGCACAAAATTTATCTCTAATGCCTCAGGAGGTTTTACCTGGGGAAATGATTTAGGTTATGTGTATATCTTAGCTGATGCTCTTTTTTATACAGACAGAGACTTAACCTTAGGTTTTGGTGGGGTAACAGGGCTTGTTCTGTATGAGGGTAGAGATTTAAAAACGAACTTTGAGGCTACTCAGCGTATTTATGATACAGGCTCAGATCAAACTCTGTTTTCAGCTTCACAGCATTATCGTTCTTCACAAAATACTGCTCTGTCTTTATCATACGAGTATGTAGAAAAGTACGAATCAAACTGGAATACTGTTAAATTTACCTTTGATTACTTTTTCTAAGATATATTAAATCACTTTGGGTTATAATAATCTTTAACTAGTAATAAGGTATTAATATGTACATAGAATCTATAAATTTTTCACTTTGGGCGGACTTTATCGAGAGAGATTATCTTGATGGCGAGTTTAAAGAACTCATTAATAAAAAAATTATTAATGGGGCAACCTCAAACCCTGCAATTTTTAAAAATGCAATTTTAACTTCACCTGCCTATAAAGAGCAGTTAACTACCTTAAGCGGAACAGCAAAAGATAAGTATGAAGCCTTAGCTATTACAGATATTCAAAAAGCAGCAGATATTTTAAAACCACTTTATGATGCAGGCGATGATGGTTTTGTTAGTATTGAAGTAGATCCTAATTTGTGTGATGATGTTGAGGGTACTATTGCTGAGGGCGAACGACTTTATGCCCGTATTGATAGAGAAAATGTAATGATTAAAGTACCTGCAACAAAGGCAGGTTTTAAAGCGATGGAAGAGCTTACTGCTCAGGGTGTACATGTTAATGCCACACTAATCTTTTCTTTGAATGATGCTCTGTCGTGTGCAAGAGCCTTTACTAAAGGGGCGGAACGCTCACATAAAACAGCTTCTACTGTTATTTCTGTATTTGTTTCAAGAGTAGATAGACTCTTAGATGAAAAAATGCAGAGTGAGGGGCTTCAACCGGGTAAACTTGGAATCTATAATGCGGCAAGAATATATGCTATGGTATCAACGATGAATACCCCATCATGTCGTGTGCTTTTTGCCAGTACAGGGGTTAAAGGTGATGCTTATATTCCTTCTTATTATGTGGATGAATTGATTGGAAGTAATTGTGTAAATACAGCACCTATTGAGACTATTCATGCCTTTGTAGAGCATGGAGATGTAAGTGAAAAGTTACCTCTAAAAGAAGATGAACTTGAAGCACACCTGCATGCGGCAAAGTTAGCAGGAATAGATTTAGATATGGCTTTAGCTGAGTTAAAAGCAGATGGACTGTCTCAATTTAAAGATGCCTTTGCAGAAATTTTAAAAGAATTGGAGTAGATTATGCCTGAACCTATTGTAGAAAGAAGAACACCTCAAACAAATCCCAATGTACAACAACTCACCTTTGAAACCTTAAAAAAGATACGGGGTTATCTTAAACGTATGATTGATGCAGGGGGTTCAGATTTACATGTTAAATCTAATTCGGTAGTGCGTGCACGTATTAATGGAGATATTATTCCTCTTTCTGGTGAGATTCTTTCTAAAGAAGATGCCCTGACCTTTGCCAAAGAGTTACTTCGTGGTCGTTTTAATGAGTTTGTTAAAAATAAAGAGCTGGATTTGGTTTACCCTTTTGATGAGACAACACGTTTTCGTGTTAATATCTTTTTCCAAATGGACGGTGTTTCGGCAGTTTTTAGGGTAATTCCTGTAAAAATTCTCTCTATTGAAGATTTACAACTTCCTGAGGTTGTAAGAAAGTTTACAGATGTTGAACGGGGGCTTGTTTTAGTTACAGGTGTTACGGGTTCGGGTAAATCAACAACATTGGCGGCAATTATTAATGAGATAAATTGGAAAAAGCGTAGACATATTATTACCATTGAGGACCCAATTGAGTTTGTACACAAAGATAGAAAGTGCATTGTAAATCAACGCTCTATTGGACAAGATACACATAACTTCTCTTCAGCGCTAAGAGCTGCACTGCGTCAAGATCCTGATATTATTCTTGTTGGAGAGATGCGGGATTTAGAAACAATTGAAATTGCCTTACATGCAGCAGATACGGGGCACTTAGTGTTTTCTACCTTGCATACACTTGATGCAAAAGAGACTATTAACCGTATTATTTCTATGTTCCCTGGTGAAGAACAAAACCGTGTACGTTTAACCCTTTCATCGGTTCTACAAGGTATTATCTCTCAGCGTCTTATTCCTACACTTGATGGTAAACGAACCGCAGCTGTTGAAGTTCTTGTGAGAACTCCTCGTATCGAACAACTGATTATGGAAGGCCGTGATGTTGAGATTAAAGATGCTATTGAAGAGGGTAAGGAGATTTATGGTTCGCAAAGTTTTGATCAAGGTATCTTAGACCTTTTTCTAGCAAAAAAAATCTCTAAAGAAGAGGCATTTATGTATGCAACTTCTGCATCTGACCTTAAACTTAGAATGGAAGGTCTTGCTTCTACTATGACACGAGAAGTTGTGCAAGAGGGTGAAGATGATATAGAAAAAGAAGAGAGAGTTTTTGAAGATGATGAAATCTTTGCTATTAAAGAATAGGAGAGGCTTTGCCTCTCGGTGATGGGTTCGTTCGCTTTGCTCTCTTAAGGGTGAATGGGTCGGCTTCGCCTAATGGGGAAGGGCAAGAGCGTAGAAAAATATTGTTTGAAGGTTGGCGCTGTTACGTTCTTCAGCTCTTCACCTAAAATTAAATTCTTAATTTAATTTTAATCCCTAACACAGTATAATTCGCAACATTTTTTAAAAGGACATAACATGCTAAATGGCATTATTAGAGAGAGTATCGGTAAGAAAGCTACTAAAGCGGCACGCCGAGATGGTTATCTTGTTGCTAACATCTACGGAAAGGCTTAGAAAATATCGACGCTGCATTCAAATCAAATGAGTATATTCGTACAGTTAAAAACAAAGAGACTGTAGCATTTGACGTAAAAGTAGGTGATAAAGAGCTTAAAGTTGTAGCTCAAGCATACCAAGTTCATCCATTAACAGGTGACTTATTACACGTAGACCTTATGGTTGCACAAGCTAATGTAGCTACTAAATATATGATTCCAGTTCTTACTACAGGTGAGGCACTAGGTCTTAAAAATAAAGGTCTTTTAAACCTTGCTAAAAGACGTCTTGCTGTAAAATGTACAGTTGCGAATCTTCCTGCAAATGTAACAGTTGATATTACTGACCTTGACTTAGGTGATTCTGTACTTGTACGTGACTTACCTGCAATGGAAAACGTAACTTATTTAGATGCTGATCGTGTATCTGTTCTAAGTATTATTAAAGCTAAATAATTTTTAACTTTTTAGAGGCCATGTGCCTCTACTCTTTTCACTTCACTTTTTAAGGGACTAATCATGACACTTATCGTTGGTTTAGGTAATCCTGGTAAAGAGTATTCTCACACACGTCACAATATTGGTTTTATGGTTATTGATGAGTTACTTCAACGTATTTCACATACAGATGTTACAAAATCAAGTTTTGAAGGTTTATGTTTTAAATCAAATGCAGCTATTTTTTTAAAACCACTCACGTATATGAATTTATCTGGCAAAAGTATTTCAAAGGTGAAAAATTTTTACAAGTTAAATAGGGTTATTGTGATTCATGATGATTTGGATCTTCCTTTTGGTGCCTTACGTTTTAAGTTTGGTGGCGGTCATGGCGGTCATAATGGTCTGCGTTCTACTGATGAAGCCCTTACCAAAGAGTACATTCGTGTTAGAATGGGTATAGGTCGTCCAGAAAATAAGGGTGAAGTGGCTTCTTTTGTGTTATCATCATTTTCACAAGATGAAGAAGCATGTTTAGCTGAGTGGATTAAAACGAGTGCAGATGCTATACAAAAGATGATTGCTGGAGATTGGGAGAAGGTTGCTTCTGTTCATTCTATTAAAAAGTCTATGTGTTTAAAATAAGGGGGAGAAATGCTAACATTTAAGAATATCTCTTTTTTATACCTAAAATATATTTTTATAATTGTTGCAGCATTGGTACTCTTTTTTGTTGGTTTTGATTTTATGAATAATTTAGATAGTTTACCCGCTTCGGCTAACTTAAAACTTCTTTATATCCTGTTTCGTTCGTATTATGCCTTAGATATTCTTTTTCCAATTTCTCTTATATTTGCACTGATAGCGGCTAAGGTTATACTTATCCGTTCTAACTCTTTAGTTGCATTTTACTCTTTGGGTTATTCTAAAAAAGATGTTTTAAAACCTTTTATTTTAATTTCAACAGGTCTGATTACACTTTTTGTTGTATTGCACATGTACACACCTTTTGCGAAGTCTTTATCTTATTCACAACAGATAGCAGATAAAAAAATTAATGGGGCACCTACGGAGCATCTATTTTTTACGTATGAAGATTATTTTGTTTATTTTAAAGAGCTTCATCCTCTTCGTCAAGTCGCCAAAGATATTCGTATTTTTAAGGTTGAAAACCAAGATTTAAAACAGATTATTGTGGCAAAAGAAGCCGTGTATCGAGATGATTATTGGGTGGTTGAAGATGCAAAAACACTCATTAAACCACAAAATATTAGTCTTGATAGTGAAGGTATTATTGTAACAGATAAAGAAGATATGAAACTTCTTAAAGGGTTTAGACCCGCTATCTTAGATCAAGTTTATGAGGGTTCATCAACCTACTCAATCTTAGATGCCTTTGAAGCGATAAAAATTTTAGATGAACAAAATGTAAACACAGATAAGGTTAAAAGTGTTTTATATAAGACCATAATATATCCTTATTTTGTTCCATTTTTAGTTGTTATTATCTTCTTTTTCGTACCTATTAGTCCACGTTTTTTTAATGTGTCTCTTTTTAGTTTTGGTGCTTTATTGGTGACACTTCTTATTTGGGGGCTATTTTATACTATGATTCAACTTGCTAATGCGAAGACAATTTCAGGTGAAATAGGCATAGTCTTGCCTGTTCTTTTACTTGCCATCATCAGTAGTATTGTCTGGTATAAAAAAAGTGAAACCTAAAAGGCATTTACTAAAACCTTTTTGTAAGTATTTTTTTGCTAAAATCGCGACTATAATATGACCTTAAGGGCAAAATAATGATTAACTTTTCTGACTTGGCGGAAAAATACCAAACTCCGTTATATATTTATGATTTTGATACAATCACTCAGCAATATGAGATGCTAAAAGATGCTTTTAAAGCAAGTAAGGCAATCTTAGCTTATGCAATTAAATCCAATTCAAATCTTTCTGTTGTTCAGCACTTAGCCAAACTTGGTGCAGGAGCAGACTGTGTATCTATAGGTGAAGTCCGTCGTGCTCTTTTAGCTGGTGTGCCAAAATATAAGATTATTTATTCAGGTGTGGGTAAACAAGATACTGAAATAAAAGAGGCATTAGAATCTGATATTTTATTTATTAATCTTGAGAGCCATGCAGAGTTAGAACGTGTTGAGATGATTGCGCAAGAGTTAAATATCGTAGCAAGAATTTCGGTACGTGTAAATCCAAATATTGATCCTAAAACACATCCATATATTTCAACAGGTCTTCATGGAAATAAGTTTGGAGTAGATTTAAATACAGCCAAACGCATGTATTTAAAAGCAAAAAATTCTGAAAACTTAGACCCGGTGGGAATACATTTTCATATTGGATCTCAACTTACTGAACTTGAACCGATTCGTGAAGCCGCTGTCATTGTTGCCGACTTAGTACGAACACTTCAAGCTATTAACATTGAGCTTAAATTTTTTGATGTAGGCGGTGGTTTAGGTGTAACATATGATGATGAAGTTACGATTGATCCCAAAGAATATTCTCAGGCAATTTTAGGAACATTAACAGGTTTAGATATGACAATTATGTGTGAACCCGGACGTTTTCTTACGGCAAATGCTGGTTACTTTTTAACCCGAGTAATGTACGAAAAACAAAATGATGAAAAACGTTTTGTTATTGTAGATGGGGCAATGAATGATCTCTTGCGTCCTAGTTTATATTCTGCTTATCATAAGATTGAAGCTGTTGATAATGATGGTGAAACTAGCCCTGCTGATATCGTTGGACCGGTTTGTGAAAGTGGAGATTTTTTTGCTAAAGATAGAGAATTCCCTATTTTTAAACATAATGACCTTCTTGTGGTTTATTCTGCAGGGGCTTATGGTTTTGGTATGGGCTCAAATTATAATACACGGGGTCGTTCAGCAGAGGTGGCTATTGAAGCGGGTGAAGACAGACTGATTCGTAAACGTGAAACTTTTGTAGACCTAGTTGCCTTAGAAAAAGAGTATATGAAGTCATACTAAATGCTATTTCTATACAGTATAAAATAGAAGTTATGTTAAAATAACAAGATAAATAGAGCTATAAAGCCTATAACACTCAGGAAAATGTATGAAAAGCTTAGCTGATTGCCGTGTAGCCATAGATGAAATAGATGATAAAATTTTAGAACTTTTAAACAATAGAATGAAAGTTGTTGAGCGTGTCGGCGAGATTAAACATGAGAGTGGTGGTGCTATTTATAGACCTGAGCGAGAACAAGAGATAATAGACCGTCTTTATCAAAAGAGTTTAGATGAAGATGGAATTTTAAATAAAGAAGCAATAGAAGCACTGTTTTTAGAAATTTTTGCTATTTCAAGAAACCTTGAGTTACCTGAGAAAATTGCTTATCTTGGTCCAGAAGGAAGTTTTACTCATCAAGCAGCAGAATCTCGTTTTGGTGCAATGAGTGATTATCTTCCTCTTAACTCCATTCATGCTGTTTTTAATGCAATGGAGTCTAAACGAGCTAAGTTTGGAGTTGTTCCTATTGAAAACTCTCGTGATGGTGCAGTGGGGGAAACACTTGATCTTCTTGCAAAAAGTTCATATAAGATTGTTGCTGAGTTATATATGCCTATTCATCTCTCTTTTGTATCTTCGGCACGTCACCTTAAAGATATTAAAAGAATTTATTCAAAAGACAAGGGTTTTGGTCAATGTAGGGATTTCCTTCTTGAGCATGAGCTTCAAGATATTGAACAAATCCCTGTTGAATCAACGGCTAAAGCAGCTAAATTAGCAGCAGTTGATCCAGAAGCTGCTGCTATCTGTTCTCATATTGCAGCTAAACTTTATAATGTACCTAATATGTTTGAAAATATTGAAGATGTAGATACGAATACAACACGTTTTGTTATTTTAAGTAATTTTGAAAATGTACCGCATGAATCTTCAAAAACATCTATTTTAGTGCGTCTTAAAGATGGAAAAGAAGCGGGCGCCTTAGCTAATTTTTTAGCTGATTTTGAAAAAGCAGATATAAATATTTCTAAAATTGAGTCTCGTCCTTCAAAAGAGAGTGATGGTTTTGGTTATTGGTTTTTTATTGATTTTTATGGGCATATTAAAGATAAAAAACTGGAAAATATTTTAGAAAAAAGAGCAGGTGAAATCACATGGTTAGGCTCTTATGTTAAAGGTGATAAATGAATTTTAACAAAGTTTTAGACGGTATTAAAACCTATGAAGCCGGTAAACCTATTGAACTCGTTATGCGTGAGTATGGAATTAAAGCCCAAGATGTGGTTAAATTAGCAAGTAATGAAAACCCTTATGGGGTTTCACCTCTTGTAATGGCATCTATTGTGGGAATCGCTGAAAAGATGTATATGTATCCTGATGATTCAATGCATGTACTTAAAGAGGGGCTTGCTGAAAAATTTGATGTTAATACGGATGAAATTATTATTGGTGCGGGTTCGGATCAGGTGATTGAGTTTGCGGTGCATGCAAAGCTGAACTCTAAGGCGAAAGTCTTGATGAACTCCGTAACTTTTGCAATGTATGAAATTTATGCAAAACATGTAGGCGCTGAAATTATTCGTACTTCTTCACGCGAACATGATTTAGAAGAGTTTTATACGCTTTACAAAGAACATAAACCAGAAATGATTTTTATCTGTACGCCAAATAATCCAACAGGTGATGCCTTAGATACGGAAAAACTTAAAGAGTTTTTAGCCAAGATTGATGATGATACGCTTGTTGTTGTTGATGGTGCTTATATGGAATATGCAGCATTTAAAGATAAAAACAAGGCTGTTTCAGCAAAAGAGTTAATTAATGAGTTCCCAAATGTACTGTATTTGGGTACCTTCTCAAAGGCGTATGGTCTTGGTGGAATGCGAACGGGATATGGTATTGCATCGAAAGAGATTATCTCTGCATTTTATAAACTTCGTCCACCTTTTAATATCACAACACTCTCTCTTGAAGCAGCATCAGTTGCACTAAAAGATGAAGATTTTGTACAAGATTCAATAAAAAAGAATTTTGTCCAAATGATACGTTATGAAAGTTTTGCAGAAGAAGAGGGTCTAGAAATCATTCCTTCTTATACCAATTTCGTAACGCTTTGCCTTAATGAAGGTCAAAACTCTAGTGAAATTTCATTATCTTTGTTAAAAAAAGGTATGATAGTTAGAGATTTAAAAGCGTATTCTCTTAATGCAATTCGCGTTACTGTGGGGACAGAGAGAGAAAATAGCCGATTCTTTGAGCTCTTCATAGAAGCTACGAACAAATAGGGTATAAATGGACTTAAAAGCACTCGTCTCACAAATGGTTGGACTTTTTGACAAACTTAATAGAAATCAGAAGATTATTGTTGGGTTAACCGTTGTTGGTGTTGTTGCTTTTCTACTTTTTCTTGTAGTTTATACAACAAAAGGAAGTACCCGAAGTAATTATAAGGTTCTTTTTGATTCTCTCTCTTCAGCTGATGCTGCCCTTGTTATTCAGCAATTAGAAAAAGACAATATTCCTTATCGTATTCCTAGAGATAATATTATTGAAGTTCCAAAAGAAGTTGTGTATAAAGAACGTATTGCTATTGCGGCATTAGGGCTTCCTAAAGAGAGTAATGTTGGTTTTGAGTTGTTTAATGCTCAAGAATTTGGAGCAACAAGTTTTGATCAAAATGTTAAATTCCTTCGTGCCTTAGAAGGTGAGCTTGCGCGTAGTGTTCAAAGTCTAAGCCCTGTTGAAACTGCTAATGTAAATTTAGCCTTACCAAAAGAGTCCCTTTTTGTTTCAAAGCAAGTGTCACCAACGGCTTCTGTTATCGTCTCTCTATATGATGGACGTATGTTAACACCCAAACAGATTAGAGGAATTAAAAACCTTGTATCTGCTGCAGTACCAAAGATGAAGGCGGAAAATGTTGCTTTAATTAATAATGAAGGTGAAGAGTTAGGCAGTGAAAATGATGCCTCTGCTATGGGTGAACTTTCTTCAATGCAACTGCGTTATAAGAGTAAACAAGAACGTAAGGCTGAAGATAAGATTGTAAATGTTTTATCCCCATTTATTGGTGGCAAAGAGAGAGTTGTTGCTAAGGTTACCATTGAATATGATTTTTCACAAAAAAGCTCAACTTCTGAAGTGTATGATCCTGAGTCAGTTGTTCGTTCAGAGCAAACAATTGAAGAAAAACGAGAAGGTTCTTCGCCTAAAGAGATAGGTGGAGTACCTGGAGCAGTAAGTAATATTGGTCCAGTAGAAGGTTTACAATCACAAGGATCGAGTCAAAAATCTGAAAAGTCTAATGTTTCTACAAATTATGAAATTTCAAAAACAGTGTCAAGTGTTAAAAGTGAATTTGCTCGTATTAAACGGGTGACAGCAGCAGTCGTAGTTGATGGAAAATATAAAAATAGTCTTGATGCACAAGGTCAGCCAACAGATGAGTTAGAGTATGTAAAAAGAGAACAGAGTGACTTAGATGCGATTACCTCTTTAGTAAAACAAGCTATTGGGGTGAACGAACCTCGTGGAGATTTAGTTACCGTTAGTAATTTTCAGTTTGAAACTTTAAAAGTAGCACCTAAAGAGATGTCAGGAAAAATGGGTGAGATTTATAATACTTATGTATTACCTTTTTCTGAGATCTTTAAGCTTCTTTTTGTTGGAATCATACTATTCTTGGTTTACAAAAAACTTATTATGCCATTTGCTGAACGTATGCTTGAATTTTCTAAAGAAGAAGATGAACTTGAACGTCCTGTTCTTGAGTTAGATGAAGAGGAAGAAGAAGATCTTGTTCAACGTGTCCAACAGATGCGTAAAAAAGTAGAAGATCAACTTGGTCTGGGTGATAACTTTAATGAAGAAGATCTTAAACATGATGTCTTATTAGAAAAGGTTCGTACTATGGCAGATGAACGTCCTGAAGAGATGGCTTCACTTCTTCAAGCTCTCATTGATGAAGAGCTGGGTGAGGCTAGTGGGATGAGCGACCTTGCCCGTCAAATGGCTGAAGCAGCGGAAAAAGGTTAAGATATGAAACTTTCACCTACACAACAGGCGCAATTTGATGAAATGACAATGGCAGAGAAGACTTCAATTCTTCTTTTGCAATTGGGTGAAGAGTCAACGGCTACTATTTTTGCTAATTTAACAGTTGAGTCTATTACAGAGGTTTCAAAATATATTGCTGCATCTAAGTCAATAGAACGAAATATTGCTACGGCTGTTTTAGAAGAGTTTTATGCAATTTTTCAATCAAATCAATATATTACGAGTGGTGGATTAGAGTACGCAAGAGAGATTCTTCATAAGGCACTGGGTCCAGAAGAAGCTAAAAAAGTACTTGATAGACTTTCTAAAAGTATGCAAAGTACACAAAACTTTTCTTATCTTTCTAAGATTAAACCAACACAATTGGCTGACTTTATTGTGAATGAACATCCTCAAACGATTGCTCTTATTTTAGCACATATGGATGCAACAGCAGCCGCTGAAACCTTAGGTTTCTTTTCTGATGATTTAAGGGCTGAAATTGCGATGCGTATGGCAAAACTTGGAGATATCTCTCCTTCTGTTATTAAACGTGTTTCAGCTGTTCTTGAGTCTAAACTTGAGTCTCTCGCGTCATACAAGGTAGAAGTGGGTGGTCCAAGAGCGGTTGCAGATATTTTTAATAGACTTGGGGCTAAGGCTTCTAAGGGTACACTTTCTCATATTGAGCAGATTGACGAACAACTTGCTTCTTCAATTAAAGAGATGATGTTTACCTTTGAGGATATTGTTTCACTTGATAATAATGGGATTCGTGAAATTCTTAAAACAGCAGATAAAAAAGAACTTATGCTTGCACTTAAATCTTCTCCTGAGGAGTTAAAAGATAAGTTCTTTACAAATATGTCTGAGAGAGCTCGTGCGGCATTTGAAGAAGAGATGCAGTTTCTTGGTGCAGTTAAGGTTAAAGATGTTGAAGGGGCTCAACGTAAAATTGTTGAGGCTGTTCAACAACTTGCTGAACAAGGTGTACTACAAGTTGGTGAATCTGAAGAGATGATTGAATAGATATGGAAACAGTAATCTCCTTAAATGAAACCAGTGGTCATATTATTAATAAGTACAATTTTAAAGTGCTGTCCACAACAGTAAGTCAAAATGAAGTTAAACAGAGTGATGATGAGTTTATTTCAGGTGCAACTGCTTCTGTAAATGAAAAAGAGAGCCAAGAGCAGAGCTCTTCTTCTGTGGATTCTCAAAAGCAGGGTGAAGTGCTTTCAAAGTCTTCAAAAGATGAATTAATAGAATCTTTACTTCAAAAAACAGATGAAATGTCTTCAAATTTTATTAAAATGCAGATGAAATTAGAATCAAAAGAAGAAGAATATAAACTAGCCTTAGAATCTGGAAAAAAAGAGGCTTTTGAAGAGGGTAAAATGGCAGGAATAGCCGAAGCTCAAGAAACAGTTCAAAGGGAACATGAAGATGTAATCAAACAGTTTTCTACTTCTATTGAAACCTTAGAAAAAAGTACAGAAGAGTTTTCAACTTCAATTGAAGGCATTAAAGAAGAGTTAGTTAATGCTGCCGTTGATATTGCTAAAGAGGTGATTTTACTGGAAATAAGTGAAAATGGTAATGAGATTGCGAAAACTTTAGCCCAAAGTCTTATTTCTGAAATACAGAGCAGCTCTTCTGTAACTATAAAAGTTAATCCTAATGATAAAGTTACTATTGAGCAAACTTTAGGTACTTTAGAAAATATAAAAATATTATCAGATAATGCAATTAGTAATGGCGGAGTAGTGATTTTAAGTGACGCAGGAAATATAGATGGCGACATTATGAAACGATACGAACGTGTAAAAGCTGCTGCCTTAGGTAAATAGAAAGAAATTAATAAATAATATGAAGAATATAGAAAATATGACGCCAATTAAGCGCGAAATGCTCTGTAAAGATATAAGAGAGCGTATTTTAGAAGTTGTAAGTCAAAATGGTGGACATCTGAGTTCAACATTGGGTGCGACAGAATTAATTGTTGCTATGCATGCTGTTTTTGATGTAAAAAAAGATCCTTTTATTTTTGATGTATCGCATCAAGCGTATGCCCATAAATTGATTACGGGTAGATGGGAAGAATTTTCAACATTACGGCAGTTTAATGGTTTATGTGGTTATACAAAACCTTCTGAATCTGATGCTGATTATTATGTAGCAGGACACTCTTCAACCTCAATCTCTTTAGGTGTGGGTGCGGCAAAAGCGAATTCCCTTAAGGGAGGTGACGCAGTTCCTGTTATGATGATTGGTGATGGTTCTATGACAGCAGGAATGGTATATGAAGCCTTAAATGAACTGGGTGAGCGTAAGTATCCATTGGTAATTATTTTGAATGATAATGAGATGAGTATTGCTAAACCTATTGGTGCTATTTCAAAAATGCTTTCACAAACAATGGCAGGCCCCTTTTATCAGAAGTTAAAGTCAAAAACAGAAAAAATTTTAGAGCACTTTCCTGAAGGTGCTATTTATATGGCTAAACGTTTTGAAGAGAGTTTAAAATTAATAACACCAGGTCTGATTTTTGAAGAGATGGGTGTTGAATATATTGGACCTGTGGATGGGCATGATTTAGAGAGTCTTATTGCAACACTTACGATTGCTAAAAATATGGGTAAACCTGTAATTGTTCATGCTCAAACCTTAAAGGGTAAGGGGTATGACTTAGCTGAAGGTCATCATGAACATTGGCATGGGGTAAGCCCATTTGATATTTCGGATGGAAAAGCTTCTAAAAGCTCGGGTAAAAAGTCTGCAACAAAGATTTATACAGAAAAACTTTTAGAACTTGCGCATAAAGATGAGAAAATTGTTGGTGTAACGGCAGCAATGCCAAGTGGAACAGGGCTTAGTCCTTTGTTAGAACAATTTCCTGATAGATTCTGGGATGTTGCTATTGCAGAACAACATGCTGTTACTTCAATGGGACCCTTAGCTAAAGAGGGTTTTAAACCTTTTTGTACTATCTATTCAACATTTTTACAACGTGGCTATGATCAAGTCATTCATGATATCTGTCTTATGGCTTTACCGGTTGTATTTGCCCTTGATAGAGCAGGTATTGTTGGTGAAGATGGGGAAACACATCAAGGTGTTTTTGATATCTCTTTTTTAAGAGCTATTCCTAATATGACACTTTTTGCACCAAGAAATGAAAATGATATGCATGCGGCATTAGACTTTGCACACACTTATCAGAGCCCTTGTTCAATTCGTTATCCACGAGGGGCTTTTTTAGATGAGAGTACAGATAAAGCTAAACCTTTTATTTTAGGAAAGTCTGAGATGTTACAAGAGTCTAAAGAGAAAATTCTTTTTATTGGTTATGGTAATGGAGTAGGAAGAGCTAAACAGACAGCAGAATTGATGGATAAAGACATTTCCATCTTAGATTTACGTTTTGTAAAACCCTTAGATGAAGATAAGTTACGTGAATGTGCTAAAAAGTATACACATTGGTATGTATTCTCTGACTCCGCTAAAATGGGTGGTGTTGGTTCAGCTATCTTAGAATTTTTAGCAGATGATTGTATCACAGATATTAATGTGACTTCTTTTGAATACAGTGATGATTTTATTACACATGGAAATACTAAACTTGTAGAAGAGTCCTTAGGTTTACTTCCTTCCCAACTAGCGGAGAAAGTAAAGGTTTCTTTTTCTAAATAAGTTTTTAAATTTAATGTATTGTTTTAATTCTTTCCCTTACTTTGCTTTGATCGCCAAAGAAAGTAAGTGAAACTAGCGAATAGCGGTTTTCCCAAGGAAAAAGTTTTTTTAATAAAGAAACTCTTTCAAGGGCTTTGAGCCCGATAGCTATCAGATGCTTTCATTCCACTTTTTTTTTCACTAAAAATGACAAAAATAGTCGTGCTGGTTTTACACAGTGAAAAGTTTCTTTAGTAAACTTACTGCGTTCAGACAGTGTCCTTTCTTTACGTAAAAAACAAAGTGGAATGGAAGCATAAAAGGGGAAACCCCTTTTATAAA
This sequence comes from Campylobacterales bacterium, assembly GCA_024280035.1. Taxonomy (GTDB): domain Bacteria; phylum Campylobacterota; class Campylobacteria; order Campylobacterales; family Sulfurimonadaceae. The sequence continues at coordinate 5,989 of JAJRQV010000048.1, read as the reverse complement.
GAAAGAAAAGAGGTTAACCTACAGGTCACCCTCATGTTTAGCAAGATACTCAGCAACACCTTCAGTAGATGCTTTCATACCCTCATCACCTTTATTCCACCCCGCAGCACATACTTCACCATGTTTATTAGTAAAAAGCATTGCGTCAACCATACGAATCATCTCATCAATATTACGTCCAAGTGGAAGGTCATTAATTACTGCGTGACGGATAGTACCATCTTTGTCAATTAAGAAAGAACCACGTAAAGCAACACCACCATCTAGAAGAACGTCATAAGCTTTAGAAATTTCTTTTGTAAGGTCAGCTACTAAAGGATATTTAACTTGACCAATACTACCTTCGTTTACTGGAGTATTTTTCCATGCAAAGTGAGAAAATTGTGAATCAACAGAAACACCAATTACATTAATACCACGATCTTTAAATTCTTGAAGTCTGTGATCAAATGCGATAATTTCAGATGGACAAACAAAAGTAAAGTCAAGTGGGTAGAAGTATAAAACTGTACCATTTTCACCGAAATTTTCGTATAAGTTGAAGTCTTCAACGATTTCGTTGTTACCAAGAACTGTTGTTGCTGTAAAGTCTGGAGCTTTTTTAGTTACTAACATTGTGTAAACCTTTAATAATTTATATAGGTGGGATTTTAGCACAATTTTATAAAGGTTTGATGACATGAAAATATAGAGAATAAATTTTATCCTTTATTAAGGGCACCTCTGGAAATACGATACTTGCTCTTAAAATCATCTTTAAAAATAGTTCAAGATATTATATGTCAATACTATAACTCTGGACTTTGGCTATAATTCTCAAAATTATATAAAAGGAACTTATCGATGACTAGAGAATATTTATTTACTTCTGAGTCTGTAACGGAAGGACACCCGGATAAGATGGCAGATCAGATTTCTGATGCGATTTTAGACTATATTATAAACAAAGACCCTGATGCACGTGTGGCATGTGAGACCATGGTTTCAAATGGTTTTTGTATGATATCAGGTGAGATGAAAACAACGGCATATGCCCCTATTCAAGATATCGCGAGAAATGTTATTCGAGAGATTGGATATACTGATGCAACCTATGGTTTTGATTATAGAGCCGCTGCAGTACTTAATGGTTTAGGTGAACAGTCTGCTGATATTAATCAAGGTGTTGATTTAGCTGATGGTGAAATAGGAGCAGGGGATCAAGGTCTGATGTTTGGTTATGCTTGTAACGAAACAGATGTGTTAATGCAACTGCCTATTTATTTAGCACATAAGTTAACGATGCGTTTGGCACAGGTTCGAAAAGATGGAAATATTTCTTATCTTCGTCCTGATGGAAAAGCGCAAGTGACAGTGAAATATGTTGATGGAAAGCCTGTTTGTGTAGATACTGTAGTTGTCTCTACACAACATGCACCTGAGGTTTTACAAGAGCAGTTGCATGAAGATGTAATTGAAGAGGTTATTAAAGCAGTTATCCCTGCTGAATTACTTGGAGATGATGTGAAATATCATATTAATCCCACAGGTAAATTTGTAATTGGTGGTCCTCAGGGGGATGCTGGATTAACAGGTAGAAAAATAATTGTAGATACTTATGGTGGTTCATGTCCTCATGGTGGAGGAGCATTCTCCGGAAAAGATCCAACCAAGGTTGACCGTTCAGCAGCTTATGCTGCACGCTATATCGCAAAAAACCTTGTAGCTGCGGGTGTATGTGAAAGAGTGACTATTCAAATTTCATATGCCATTGGCATAGTGCAACCTGTTTCTATTATGGTGAATGCTCACGGAACGTCAAAAGTAGATGAGTCTAAGATTGAAGTATGTATTTCTGAGCTTTTTGACTTAAGTCCAAAGGGAATTATTGAAAGTTTAGACCTGTTACGTCCAATTTATAGAAAAACTGCTTCGTATGGGCATTTTGGACGTGAAGATGATATGTTTACTTGGGAGAAAACTGATCGAGTTGATGAGATAAAAGGTTACTTAGGCTTATAAAGCTCAAAAGTTAATCATTTATTTTGCTTGAATTTAAAAATAATTTGATATAGTTACCCTTACATTTTAAATTAGGAGAACAAAATTATGGCAGTATTTATTAATGACACATGTATCAACTGTGGTGCTTGTATTGACGAATGTCCAGTAGAGGCAATTGTTGACGAAGATGATAACCCAACGGGTGAGGAACTTTATTACGTTTATCCAGATAAATGTGTAGAGTGTGTTGATCACCATGATGAGCCAGCTTGTGCTACAGCTTGTCCAACTGAGGGGTGTATTACTTGGGATGCTAAATTCGCAGGTGATGATAAAGCATTTTTCAGTGGTGCTAACTATGTAGATGGTAAAGATTTTGTAATGGAAGATGCTGATGCTGAAATGCCATTCCGCGAAGACGTTTCTGATGATGCTCGTAAAAATCGTGAGAACGTAGTAGACTAAAATAGTACATAATCATATAAATAAACAAGAGAATCATTCAGTTTTACTGGTGTTTCTTTTGAAAATATTATATGCTTAGACTAACGCAGGATTCTAGTAGAGAGTAATATATGACATCTGTCAAATATCTTTTACCTAGAGTCCAGGTGTAGTTAAAACAAACTTATAAAGTTACTTCAACTCACAAAAATTAAATTTCATTCTTTCTATTTTATAAAACTTTCAATTTTAAACTTAAATCAAATTAATTTACGGTATAATTGCGGTTCTATTTTTAATTAGGAGTCGTTTTAATGGAACAGACACTATCAATCATCAAGCCTGACGCAGTAGCTAAGGGTGTTATCGGTAAAATTATGGATCGTTTTGAATCTAACGGTCTTCGTATTGCAGCAGCTAAGAAAATGCAACTTTCTGAAGCAGATGCCCAAGCATTCTATGCAGTTCACGCTGAGCGTCCTTTCTTTAAAGACCTTGTAGAATTCATGATCTCTGGTCCTGTTGTAGCAATGGTACTTGAAGGTGAAGGTGCAATGGCTAAGAACCGTGATCTTATGGGTGCAACTAATCCTCAAGAAGCTGAGCCAGGTACTATTCGTGCTGATTTCGCTGATAGTATTGATGCTAACGCTGTTCACGGATCTGATTCTGTTGAAAATGCTAAAAATGAGATTAAATTCTTTTTCTCTGATAGAGAAATCGTTTAATTCATGAAAATCGGCTTTGTTAAGGTCGGTACCCAGCCAATCAATTTTGAAATTTCAAAAGAGAAGCTAATTTTTTCAGGAACATTGGTTAAATTCAGTCGTTCTTTGATAGAATTAGAGGCTAAAATCACAGGTTCATTAATAATGCCTTGTGATATCTGCGCTGAGGACTTTGACAGTTCTGTAAATGAAAGCGTAAAATTCCACATTTCAGATGGAATTTGTAAAGACGGTGATTCAGAATATGACATCATTGAAATAGACAATTCGATAATAGATCTGGATGAAATTCTAGACTCTGAAGTTGAGTTGTTTAAGAGCAACTATTTTAGTTGCCCTGAATGTAAAAACTAAACAAAGGAAATACACTATGGCAGTACCTAAAAGAAGAGTCTCTAAGACTCGTGGCGCGAAACGTCGTACACACTACAAAATCGCATTAGCTCGTCCCGTTAAAGATAAAGATGGCACGTGGAAACTTCCACACCACATCAACCCTACAACAGGTGAGTACAAATAGTCAATGGTTAGAATTGCTATTGATGCAATGGGAGGGGACTTTGGTCCCGAACCAATTGTAAAAGGAACTATTGAAGCGCTGAAAGAGAAGAAATTTCAAGCAATTCTTGTTGGAAAAAAAGATGAAATTTTATCTTTATTACCTAAGGGCTATAAAGATATGATTTCTATCGTAGAAGCAGACGATGTTATTGATATGTCTGATGCTGCGACAGATGCTCTAAAGCGTAAAGAAAGCTCAATCTTCAAAGCAGTTAATCTTGTAAAGTCTAAAGAAGCAGACGGTGTTGTTTCAGCAGGTCATTCTGGTGCAACAATGACATTAGCTACGCTTCGTCTTGGACGCCTTAAAGGTGTTTCTCGTCCTGCACTTGTAACACTAATGCCTGCTAAAAAAGATACGCGAACAGTACTTCTTGATGTGGGGGCTAATGTTGATTCTAAACCTGAGCACTTAAAAGAGTTTGCGGTTATGGGTCACTATTATGCTCAAGATATGTTAGCAATTAAAAATCCTAGTATTGGTCTTCTTGCTAATGGTGAAGAAGAATCTAAAGGCAATGAAGTTACCAAAGAGGCTTTTAAATTATTAAAAGATTATGAAGGTTTTAAGGGGAATGTTGAAGGCGGAGATATCTTTAATGGTTCTGTAGATGTTGTTGTATGTGACGGTTTTATTGGAAACTTAGTTCTTAAAACATCTGAAGGTGTTGCATAGACTATCTCATTTTTTATTAAAGACTATATTCGTAAATCACCTATTGCTATTACTGGAGCACTTTTAATGAAAAAAGTGTTTAAACTACTTAAGAAAGAGATTGATTATGCAGAAATTGGTGGAGCTCCACTAATTGGAATTAAGGGTTGTGCTATCGTTTCTCACGGTAAGTCAAACCCTAAGGCTATAAAAAATGCAATCTTCCAAGCAATTCGTTATGTTGACACAGGTGTTAACGAACATATTGAAGCTCGTTTAGCAACAAAGGACTAATAAATGTACGCAGAATTTCGCTCAATTGGAGCCTATGTTCCAAAGAAAGTATTAACGAATGATGATCTTGCCAAGATGGTTGATACTACAGATGAGTGGATAACAAAACGTACCGGTATTAAAGAGCGTCGTATTGCTGATAAGAACGAAACCACATCAGATATGGGTGTTAAAGCTGCTGAAAAAGCAATTGAACGTTCAGGAATAAAAAAATCTGAAATTGATATGATTATTGTTGCTACAATTTCTCCTGATTATTTTAATATGCCTTCAACGGCAACCGTGATTGCAGATAAAATGGGTTTAGAAAAAGTATCTGCCTTTGATATTTCTGCTGCATGTACAGGATTTATCTACATACTTTCCATTGCTAAAGCCTTTATTGAGTCGGGTATGAAAAAGAATATTCTTATTGTTGGTTCTGAAAAAATGTAAGCAATTACGGATTATACAGACCGCGGTACTTGTATTTTATTTGGAGATGGTGCAGGTGCTGCAGTAATCTGTGCTACTGAGGTCAAAACAAATGCAATTACAGATATTCATACTGGAGCAGATGGAAGTTTAGGTGATTTTTTAATGACACCTGATGGTGGAACGGGTAATCCTCACCAAGCTGAACTTAAAGCTGAGGCTTCATTTATTCAGATGAAGGGAAATGAAACCTTTAAAATTGCGGTGCGTACCTTAACTAATGATGTAATAGATATTCTTCAAAATAATGACACAGCTGCATCTGATATTAAACACTTTATTCCACATCAAGCAAATTATCGTATTATTAAAGCAGTTGGAGATGCATTAAAAATGGATAAAGAACAAGTTGTTCTTACTGTTCATAAATACGGTAATACTTCAGGGGCTTCAATCCCTATGGCAATGAATGACCTATATGAAGAAGGAAATCTGAAAGTAGGTGACCTTATGTTATTGGATGCTTTTGGTGGTGGTCTTACTTGGGGCTCAGCACTTCTTCCTTTCGCAGGTAAATAATTCAAATCTATTTTTACTCTTAAAGATAGACTATTTTTTCTATTATCTTTTAAACTGCTTCTATTTTCGATCTAAATTAAACAACTTTCACTATAGCTTTTAAAAACAACAACTCTTTTAAATTTCTATTTTTTTAGCCTATTGGCTTCATAAAAATATGAATTAACATTTTATGTTATTGTAAGCTATGAAAAGCAGCCTAAATAGCACTAAAAACAGCTACTTTTAGGAAAATAGAAAAGAAATTTACAATTCCTTCAAAAACCTCTTGACATTACAATTCAAATCTCCTATAATTCCCGTCCACAAACACAGAGACCATATGTTTTGG